>CAZSCC010000206.1:0-2776 GCA_964604905.1 uncultured Planctomycetales bacterium | reverse complement strand
TGACGCCGGCCGGAGTGATTTCAATAATACGGTTTGCGACTGTTTGCACGAACTGATGGTCGTGCGAGGAAAATATAACCGTCCCCTCGAAATTTTCAAGCCCCTTGTTTAAAGCCGTAATGGACTCTAAATCCAGATGATTGGTCGGTTCATCGAGAATAAGCACATTCGCGCCGACAAGCATCATCCGGGCAAGCATGCAGCGCACTTTCTCACCGCCTGAAAGGACACACGCTTTTTTAAGGGACTCTTCGCCTGAGAAAAGCATGCGGCCAAGGAACCCCCGCACAAAATTTTCATCCGTTTCTTTGGAGTACTGGCGCAGCCAATCGACAAGATTCAAATCCGCATCAAAATATTTTTTATTATCTTTGGGGAAATAAGCGCGCGACGTTGAAATGCCCCATTTGAATTTTCCAATGTCAGGTTCAAGTTCTTCCGAAAGCACCTGGAAAAGCGTGGTTTTTGCCAGGTCATTACGCCCTATCAAAGCAATTTTTTCTCCCTTGTCCACGCGCAGCATTAAATCCTTAAACATGACGGCGCCTTCGACGGCTTTACTTAAATGCTCAATACTCAGCAAATCGTTGCCGGCCTCACGCGCGGCCTTAAAAACAATCGAAGGATAGCGGCGGGAGGAAGGTTTAATGTCATCGAGGGTTAATTTTTCCAGGAGTTTTTTCCGGGAAGTGGCCTGGCGCGACTTGGACGCATTGGCGCTGAAGCGGGCAATAAAGGCCTGCAGTTCTTTCCGCTTTTCGTCTGTCTTTTTATTGGCTTCGGATTTTTGGCGCAAGGCAAGCTGGCTTGACTCCTGCCAGAACATGTAATTGCCGGGATAAAGCTGGATTTTCCCGAAATCAATATCCGCAATGTGGGTGCAGACCTTGTCCAGGAAGTGCCGGTCATGCGAAACAACAATGGCCGTATTTTTAAAATCATAGAGAAAATCTTCAAGCCAAAGACACGTTTCAACGTCCAGATGATTAGTCGGTTCGTCAAGGAGCAGGATATCGGGATTGCCAAAAAGTGCCTGCGCCAGAAGCACACGCACCTTTTGGCTCGCCTCCAGCTGCTTCATCTTGAGGGTATGCAGATCTTCCTGAATGCCAAGATCACTTAAAAGCTTTGCGGCCTCGGATTCGGCGTTCCAGCCGTTCATTTCCACAAACTCGGTTTCAAGCTCGGAGGCGCGCAGGCCGTCCTGCTCGGTGAAATCGGCCCTGGCGTAAATGGCGTCTTTTTCGCGGATAATGTCATAAAGCTTTTTGTGGCCCATCAGGACGGTTAGGAGAACAGGAAATTCATCGTAGGCAAATTGGTCCTGCTTTAAAATGGAGAGGCGTTCACCCTGAGTGATAGAAACTTCTCCGGCATTGGATTCAATCTCACCGGACAGAATCTTAAGGAAGGTGGATTTGCCGGAACCGTTGGCGCCGATCAGGCCGTAGCAATTCCCGGGCGTGAACATAATATTCACGTTCTCGAAGAGAACACGCTTCCCGTATTGTAAAGTAACGCCGCTTGCTGAAATCATTTGTTTGGATAAACCGCCTTTTGAAGGCGCGCATTATACCATAAATGCCGTTGGCCCTAAGCGGCTCGCGTATGCTAACATGCCTAAAATCAAGGTGTAAGGGCGACTTATTAAATTATTTAAGAATGCGCTTGAATTGTAAAAAAAGCAAATATATAATGCTCCAAAATGAAATATCTTCAGACCGAGAAGATCATATCTTTTGAATTATTAAATCTCAACTGGGAGAGTATTGCGGCCTTATATGTTTCCTGAGCCGATCTATATTTTAGGAGTGCCGTTTCATCTTTTCGGTGTTTTTGCGGCCGTTGGGCTTTTTGCGGGCTATGGGATGACCGCGAAGGACTTGCGGCGTCAGGGCATTGCGCCCGATTTTCTTCCGGATCTTGCTTTCGCGACGCTCGGTCCTGCCTTTTTGGCAGCGAGGATGTTCTACGTCTTCATTCATTGGCCGCAATATTTGAAGGACCCCTTAGGTCTATTTAGAATCTGGGAAGGTGGATTGGTGCTTCATGCGGGGATTCTAGGCGGGCTCGCTGGCGGATTTATGTTCTGCCGGAAAAAACAACTGAATTTCGCCAAACTTGCCGACTCCGTGGCCTTGGGGCTTGCGCTGGGATTTGGGATCGGCCGCCTGGGTTGTTTTTTCGCCGGTTGTTGCTTTGGGAAACCCACCGTGATGCCGTGGGGAGTCACGTTCAATCATCCCTTGGCGGTGGCGCGTCCGCTTGGAGAACCTTTGCATCCTGTGCAGCTTTATTTTTTTCTCGCGGAAATGGCCATTTTTTCGGGGCTCCTTTACAAAAGAACGAGGAAGACTTTTAACGGGCAAATTTTATTGCTCTATTTATGCCTGGCGTCTGCCGCACGCCTTCTTTTAAATCCTTTTCGCGGAGATAGCCAGACGGCATTATTTGCCTTGCCCTTTGTCATTTTTATCGCTAGTTTAATGCAGTATTTCAATCTCAAATCAAAACAAGGGAGGATCTATGAAATTAAAGCCACTGTTTAAAGAAGGAATAACCATAAAAAAAGAACTGTGTTGTTTATTAATAGTAGCGCTCATTAGTTCTAGTTGTTCTGCTTTTCGTTCTTCGACACAAATAGTTTCCGTTACTACGGACCAACCGGACGCGCAAATTTATATAAATGGTAATTTGGCGGGACAAGGTACCGCTAACGCTGCGGTAAAGCGAGACCAAAATGTTCAAATCATGGCTAAAAAACAAGGATATGTCA
>CAZSCC010000205.1:0-21117 GCA_964604905.1 uncultured Planctomycetales bacterium | reverse complement strand
GCCTCGACGGCGCCGGCCGCTGGGCGCTGCTCCGCCACGTCACGCTCCCCTACCTCCGCCCCTTCTTCCTCGTCGCCGGGCTCCTCATGATCATCGAGGTCGTCCGCCTCTACGAGGTGCCGTTCTACATCACCCAGGGCGGCCCCGGGAACGAGACCGTCCTCTCCGGCATCTACCTCTTCAAGCTCGCCTTCACCTTCCGCAACCTCGGAGGCGCCTCCATGATGGCCCTCCTCTTCGTGGTCGCCCTCGGGATCGTCGCCTCCCTCTACGTCCGCCTCGTCACCGGCCGGAAGACCGAAAGGAGCCTCGCATGAGCATGAACCCCACCCGCCGCGATGCCCTCCGCTATGGAGCCGCCGCCCTCGCGCTCGGCGCCGGATGCTCGAAGCCCGCCGAGGCCGCCGCCACCGTGAAGTGCATGTCCCACCCGGGACAGATCCTCCCTATCCTCACCCATCACACGGACTATCTGAAGCAGACCCACGGGATCTCGCTCAAGATCCTCGAGTCCCCCGACCCCACCTCTTACCTCGACGCCGTCAAGGACCAGCAGACCGGCGGCGGACGGTACGACGTCGCCATGTTCTTTCCTCGCTTCAACGGCGAGCTCGCCCCCGGCTACCTCCGGCCCCTCGACGACCTGATCGAGAAGCACCAGGCCCGCCCGCTCTTCGACAACATCGTCGACGCGTACCGGATCCTCTATTCCCGCTGGGGCGGGAAGACCGTCGCCGCCCCCGTCGACGGCGACGTCGCGATGCTCTACTACCGCAAGGACGCGCTCGAGAATCCCGAGTACAAGAGGAAGTTCAAGCAGAAGCACGGCGTCGAGCTCGCCGTCCCGGCCACCTGGGACGAGTTCAAGCGGGTCGCCGAGTTCTTCACCGGCTGGGCCTGGGGCCCCTCCGGCCGCCCGGGCTTCGGCTTCCAGACCAGCACCTGGGAGCGCGCCTACATCGAGCAGCAGTGGGCCCCCATGATGGCCTCCGCCGGCGGCAACTGGTTCACGAAGGACCTCAAGCCCGGCTGGAACAACGAGGCGGGCGTCCGCGCCCTCCGCGACCTCAAGGGGCTCCTCGCCTTCGCGCCCCCCGGATCCGTCTCGCTCTCGTGGAACCACACGATGGAGAACGTCTTCTCCGACGACGTGGCCCTCGTCCTCTGGTACATGGACCTGGGGCGCCTCGGGATGTCGCGCAACTCCTGGTTCGCCAAGAGCGGCGGACCCGAGAAGATGAGGAACTTCGGCTACGCCCTCTGGCCCGGGTACGACGTCGGCGGCCAGTACCGCAACTTCAACTCTATGTTCTACGGCCGCGTCCTCGGCATCAGCCGCTTCTCGAAGAACCCCGACGCGGCCTTCCAGATCCTCAAGACCGTCCTCACTCCCGAACGCCGCATCCTCGCCCTGGACGACGACCAGTCGGGAAGCGACATGTTCCTCAAGACCGACTACGACCCGGGCGCCTACCGGAAGCTGGCGCCCCCGCGGGAGTTCCTCGAGACCGCCCGGAAGGTGCTCGACAACGGCTTCCCCGAGATGCAGCTCCCCGGCGCCGGCGAGTACATGGACGCGCTCCAGGGCCAGCTCCACGCCTACCTGACGGGCAGCGAATCCGACCCCGCCGCCGTCCTCCGCGCCGCGGCCGACCGGTGGGAGGCGATCACCGACCGCCTCGGCCGCGCCAAGCAGGCGTCGTACTGGTCCGAAGTGGTCGGGCGCTACAAGCAGGCCGGCCTCCGGGTGGCGGAGCTCTAGAGATGAACCTCAACACAAAGTCACAAAACACACAAAGAAGATCTTCTTTCTGGGAGAGAGAATCTGCGGGTTCTTTGTGTCCTTTGTGCCTTTGTGGTGAATCTGTCTGGATTGGACCATGGCTGAACTGAAGATCGAAGGAGCCCGGAAGACCTACCCCGGCGGCGTCCAGGCCGTCGACGGCGTGAGCCTCGACATCGCCGACGGCGAGTTCGTCGTCCTGGTCGGCCCCTCGGGGTGCGGCAAGACGACGCTGCTCCGAATGATCGCCGGCCTGGAGACCATCGACGGCGGCACGATCTCGATCGGCGGCCGCGCGGTGAACGACCTCGCGCCCAAGGACCGCGACATCGCCATGGTCTTCCAGAGCTACGCCCTCTATCCCCACATGACCGTCCGCCGCAACATGGCCTTCGCCCTCGAGCTCCGGAAGATGCCGAAAGCGGAAATCGAGAAGCGCGTCCTGGGCGCCGCCGAGACGCTGGGGATCGGCGAGCTCCTCGACCGGAAGCCCAGGGAGCTCTCGGGCGGGCAGCGCCAGCGGGTGGCGCTCGGCCGCGCGATCGTCCGCCAGCCGCGCGCCTTCCTCTTCGACGAGCCGCTCAGCAACCTGGACGCCAAGCTCCGCGTCCAGATGCGGGCCGAGCTGAAAAAGCTCCACCGGCGGCTCAGGACCACCACCGTCTACGTGACCCACGACCAGGAGGAGGCGATGACGCTGGGCGACCGCGTCGTGGTCATGAAGGACGGACGCGTCCAGCAGCTTGGCCGCCCGCTCGAGGTCTACGAGCGGCCCGTCAACCGCTTCGTCGCCGGCTTCGTGGGGACGCCCCCCATGAACTTCCTCCCCGGCCGGATCGTCGCCGAGAACGGCCACGCCTGCTTCGAGGGCGCGGGCCTGCGGCTCCGGCTGCCCCGGACGCGGGAGTCGCTCCAGGGCCGTGAGATCGTCCTCGGGTTCCGGCCCGAGCACCTGAGCGAACGGCCGGCCGGGGGCGAGAACGAGGCGCTCCGCGCCCGGGTCTCCGTCGTCGAGCCACTGGGCGACCGGCAGGACGTCACGCTTTCGACGCCCTCCGACGTCCCGTTCGTCGGCCGGCTCGACGCGCGCGCGCCGCTCCGCGAGGGCGAGGAGACCACGCTCTACCTCGACGTCTCCCGCGCCCACCTCTTCGAGCCGGGGAGCGGCGGGCTGGCCGTGGGGAGGGACGCGTGAACCGGACGCTCCGCGCCGGGCCCCTGACGCTCTCGCTGGAGGAGGGCGGGATCCGCCGCGTCCGCTTCGGCGGCCGGGAGGTGCTCCGCCGCATCTACGGGGCGGTTCGCGACCGCAACTGGAACACGGCCCCGACGCGCGTGTCGAGCCTCGAGGTCGAGGAGCGCAGCGATTCGTTCCGGGCGACGTTCGACGCCTCCTGCGTCGAGGGTCCGATCGACTTCGCCTGGAGAGCCGTGATCGCGGGCGGCCCGGACGGCACGATCACCTTCCGCATGGAGGGCGACGCGCGCTCCGACTTCCTCCGCAACCGCATCGGCCTCTGCGTGCTCCACCCGATCCGGGAGTGCGCGGGGAATCCATGCACCGTGAACGGGGCCGCGGCGCGGTTCCCGCGGCTGGTCTCGCCCCATCAGCCTTTCAAGGAGATCCGCACGATCGCCCACGAGGTCGTCCCCGGCCTGCGCGCCGAGGTCTCCCTCGAGGGCGACGTCTTCGAGATGGAGGACCAGCGGAACTGGACCGACGCCTCCTTCAAGATCTACTCGACGCCCCTCGAGCGCCCCTTCCCCGCACAGGTCCGCCGGGGCGACCGCGTGTCCCAGGCGGTTACGCTCCGGCTGGAGGGGCGTGCCCGGCCCGAGATTTCCCCCGTCCCGCTCGCGTTCACCCTCGAGGAGGGGCCGTCGATCCCATTCCCGGCCCTCGGGGTCGTCCTGAACCGTCCGCTCGGCCCCGGAGATCTGGATCGTCTCCGCCCGCTCCGCCTCTCGCACCTGCGGGTGGATCTCGATCCGGCCCATCCGGACGCGCCGGTCACCCTCGCCCGCGCGTGGGACTCCGCGCGGGCCATCGGCGCCCGCCTCGAGATCGCCGCCCATGCGGCGGGGGCGGAGGACCTGCGCCGGCTCTCCGGGATGCTCGCGGAGACCCGCGCGGAGGTCTCGGCCGTCCTCCTCTTCCGGGAAGTCCCCGGCGCGCGGGCCGCGCTCCCCGGCGTCCGGATCGCCGGAGGCACGGACGCCTACCTGGCCGAACTCAACCGCCGGCGCCCTCCCGCCGGGCTGGATCTCGTCTGCTTCTCCTCGAACCCGCAGGTCCATCAGTCGGACGACCTGACGCTGGTCGAGAACTTGGAAGGCCTGGCCGAGGCCGTCGCGACCGCCCTGACGTTCGGGTCCCCGGTCGCCGTCACGCCGGTCACGCTCCGGCCCCGCTTCAACCCCAACGCGACCTCCGAGGACCCCGAGCCGTCCCCCGATCCCCGCCAGCGCGACCCCTTCGGCGCCGCGTGGACGGTCGGCGCCCTGAGGCACCTGGCGGGCGCCTCGAGCGCCACCTTCTACGAAGCCGCGGGCCCCCGCGGCCTCTTCGAGGGCGACGCCCTCTTCCCCGTCTACGGCGTGCTCGCCGACGTCGTCGGGGCGGAGACGGTCGTTCCCACGCGGTCGAGCGACCCGCTCCGCGTCGACGGCCTCGCGTTCCGCCGGAAGGGGCGGACCCGCGTGCTCCTGGCGAACCTCACCGGGGAGCCGCAGCGGGTGGAGACCCAGGGCGAGGCCCTCGATCTCGCCCCCTACGAGGTGAGGACGCGATGATCGGAGCCTGCTTCTGGGCGCGCACCCAAGTGGCCGCGTGGCGCGAGCTCCCGGGCGCCGAGTGCGTCGCCGTCTGCGACCGGACCCGCGCCCGGGCGGAGGCCCTGGGCGTCCCCGCCGTCTACGACGACCCCGAAGAGCCGCTCCGCCGCGAGAAGCCCGACTTCCTGGACCTCCTCACCGGCGTCAAGAGCCATTCCGGCCTCGTCCGCGGGGCGGCCGACGCCGGTATACAGGGGGTATGCCAGAACGTGAGATTCCCGAGAGACTGAGCCATGAAGAACGACCGCGTCGTCGCCACCTACGGGATCGAGACCCCCTGGCCCCTCGAGAAAGCCGCGGAGATCATGGCGGGAGAGCAATCGTGCGGAACCTTCATCCGCGTCCCGGGGGAGACCGACGAACTCCGAGAGCGCCACGGCGCGCGGGTCGAACGCCTCCGCGAATTGGACGCCGTCGACCGGCCCAGCCTGCCGGGATCGCGGCCGCCCCGCTCGACCATCGGCCACCCGGGCTATCGCCGCGCCGAGGTCGTCCTCTCCTTCCCCCTCGAGAACATGGGCCCGTCGCTTCCCAACCTGGTGGCCACCGTGGCGGGCAACCTCTTCGAGCTGAGCCAGTTCTCCGGCCTGCGCCTCCTGGACCTCGAGCTCCCCCGGGCGTTCGCCGAGGCCAACCCCGGCCCCCAGTTCGGCGTGGAGGGGACGCGGCGCCTCGCGGGCGTGCGCGGCCGGCCGATCCTGGGGACGATCGTGAAGCCGAGCGTCGGGCTCGCTCCCGCGGAGACGGCGGCCCTCGTGAAGCGGCTGGCCGAGGCGGGGCTCGACTTCATCAAGGACGACGAGCTCCTGGCCGACGCGCCCCACTCGCCGCTCGCCGAGCGCGTCCGGGCGGTGATGCGCGTCGTGAACGATCACGCCGAGCGGACCGGGAAGAAAGTGATGTTCGCGTTCAACATCACGGACGAAGTCGACGCGATGGTCCGCCATCACGACACGGTCCTCGCGGCGGGCGGGACCTGCATCATGATGAGCCTCAACAGCGTGGGCCTCCCCGCCCTGGCCCACGTGCGGCGCCGGAGCGCGCTCCCGATCCACGGCCACCGGAACGGATGGGGGATGCTCACGCGCTGCCCGGCCCTCGGGATCTCCTTCATCGCCTACCAGAAGCTCTGGCGCCTCGCGGGGGTCGACCACCTCCACACCAACGGGATCCGCAACAAGTTCTTCGAGGGAGACGATTCGGTCGTCGCCTCCGCGCGCGCGTGCCTGACGCCGCTCCTGGGCGGGCTCCCCGTCATGCCCGTCCTCTCCTCGGGACAGTGGGCCGGACAGGCGCCCGACACGTACCGCAGGATCGAGAGCGCCGACCTCATGTACCTCTGCGGGGGCGGCCTCCTCGCCCACCCGGGCGGTCCGGCCGCGGGGGCCGCCAGCATCCGCCAGGGCTGGGAGGCGGCGCTGGCGGGCACGCCGCTCGACGAGTACGCCGCGAGCCACCCGGAGCTCCGGCAGGCGATGGAGACCTACAGCGGCCCATGAGCGATCTCCTCCTGTCCTACTATGGCGACGACTTCACGGGCTCGACCGACGCGATGGAGGCCCTCACCCTGGCCGGCGTGCCGACGGCGCTCTTCCTCGAGCCGCCGGCGCCGGAGGAACTCCGCCGCTTCGAGGGGCTCCGCGCCGTCGGGGTCGCGGGGACGAGCCGCGCGATGACGCCCGTGCAGATGGAGGCGGCGCTTCCCCAGGCCTTCGAGCGCCTGAAGCGCCTCGGCGCGCCCCTCGTCCATTACAAGGTCTGCTCCACGTTCGATTCCTCCCCCCAGATCGGCTCCATCGGGCGGGCGATCGAGATCGGCGCGGGAGTCTTCGGAGGCCGCTTCGTCCCCCTCCTGGTCGGCGCCCCCGCGCTGCGCCGCTACTCGCTCTTCGGGAGCCTCTTCGCGACCCTCGGCGCCGAGACCTTCCGCCTCGACCGCCACCCCGTCATGCGCGCCCATCCGGTGACTCCGATGGACGAGGGAGACCTGCGGATCCACCTGGGTCGGCAGACCCCGCGGTCGATCGCCCTGATGGACCTTCTCCAGCTCACCGGGACTGCTGCCGACGTCGACGCGCGATTCGAGGCGCTCCTGGCCCGGCACCCCGATATCGTCCTCTTCGACGTCCTCGACGACGCGCGCCTCGCCGAAGCGGGACGCCTGATCTGGCGCTCGCGGCCCCCTTTCGCGGTCGGTTCCTCGGGGATCGAATACGCCCTGACGGCCCACTGGCGCACCGCGGGCGAGCTCTCCGCCGCTCGCCCTCCCGCGCCGCCCGGCGCGGCGGAGCGGCTGCTCGTCGTCTCGGGCAGCTGCTCCTCGATCACGGAAGGCCAGATCGGCTGGGCCCTCGACCACGGGTTCCTGGGGATCCGAGCGGACGGCGAGGCGGAGACTGCACGGCAGGCGCTCGAGGCGCTCGACTCCGGCCGCAACGTGGTGGTCTTCGCCGCCCGCGGGCCGGCCGATCCCTCGATCGTCGACGCGCGCGAGAACGGAGAGCGGGTGGGCACGCGCCTGGGCCGGATCGCCCGCGCCGTGACGGAGGCCGCCCGCCTCCGCCGCGTCCTCGTCGCGGGTGGCGACACCTCCGGCTACGTGGCGCGGCAGCTGGGGATCTACGCGCTCGAGATGGCGGTCCCGATCGCCCCGGGCTCGCCGCTCTGCCGGGCCCGCTCGCGGGAGGATGCGTTCGACGGCCTCGAGATCGCGATGAAGGGCGGCCAGGTGGGAAAGATCGACTACTTCGGCTCCGTGCTTCGCGGGGCCGCGTGACCTCATACTAGGAGACGAACTCATGACGACCGTGGCCCTCTTCGGCGCCGGCGGAAAGATGGGATGCCGGATCGCCGACAACCTGAAGGCGACCGACTACCACATGCGGTACGTCGAGGTGAGCCCCGCGGGGCTCGAGAACCTCCGCCGCCGCGAGCTCCCGGCGACCCCCAAGGACGAGGCGCTCCGCGAGGCGGACGCCGTGATCCTCGCCGTGCCGGACAACCTGATCGGGCGTATCGCCTCGGAGCTTGTGCCCGTCATGAAGAAGGGCGCGATGCTCATCTGCCTCGACGGCGCCGCCCCGTACTCCGGGAAGCTGCCCGCCCGCGCGGACGTGAGCTACTTCGTCACCCACCCGTGCCACCCCTCGGTCTTCAACGTCGAGACCGACCCCGAGGCGCAGAAGGACTACTTCGGCGGGGTCAAGGCGAAGCAGAGCATCGTCTGCGCCCTGATGCAGGGCCCCGAGGCGGACTACCCCAAGGGCGAGGCGCTCTGCCGCGCCATGTTCGCCCCCGTCGAGCGCTCCCACCGGGTCACGGTCGAGCAGATGGTGATCCTCGAGCCCGCCCTCTCCGAGACCACCGCCGCCACCTGCGTGACCATCCTCCGCGAGGCCATGGAGGAGGCGGTCCGACGCGGCGTCCCCGCCGCCGCCGCGCGGGACTTCCTGCTCGGCCACATCAACATCGAGCTGGCCATCGTCTTCGAGGAGATCAGCAGCCCCTTCTCCGACGGCGCGAAGAAGGCGATCGAGAAGGCCAAGCCCCAGATCTTCCGGGCGGACTGGAGGAAGGTGTTCGACATGGAGAACGTCCGGGAATCGGTCGAGATGATCACGGCGCCTCCAGGGAGATAGGGCGATCCGTCGATCTCCACCATGAAGACCCTTGACAGAAAACTGAGATCTCAGTTAGACTTCCAAGATCTTCCATTGAGGTCTCCGGACATGGCCGCTTCCCCGGCGCGCAAGCTGATGGCCGACCGGGCGTACGACTCGCTCAAGGGCTGGCTCCAGTCGGGCTCCTATCCGCCCGGCACGTTCCTCTCCGAGCGCCAGCTCGCTGGCCGCCTCGGCATGAGCAAGACGCCGGTCAAGTCCGCCCTCGTCCGCCTTGAGATGGAGGGGTACGTCCGGATCTCGCCCCAGCAGGGCATCGTCGTCCGCGAGCCCTCCGTCGCGGAGATCCTGGACCTCTTCGACCTCCGCGAGGCGCTCGAGACGTTCGTCGTCCTCCGCGTGGCGGGAACGCTCGCCCCCGAGCAGATCCGCCGGCTCCGGAAGAACCTGAAGGACATGGAGGCCGCGGTCCGCGAGCGGGACCCCCACGAGGCCACCCGGCTCGACACCGAGTTCCACGCGATGCTCGGCGACTTCCTCGGAAACCGCGAGATCACCCTGAGCCTGTGGAGGATGCGGGAGAAGCTCCACCGGCTCATCCTGAGCAACCTGAGCCGCATCCCCGAGCGGATGGTCTCCAGCGCCCGCGAGCACGCCGCGATCGCCGAGGCGGTGATCCGCGGCCAGGGGGCGCGCGCCGCGGAGTTCGTCAAGCAGCACCTTGAGTACGGCCGGAATCTGCTGCTTCGCCGCTGACGTTTCATAGACAGGAGGAACCTCACCATGGCGTTCCTGCTGGCGGTCCTGCTCGCGCAGGAGGCGGTCGATCCGGAAGGGCTCGACCTGTTCGAGAAACGGATCCGCCCCGTGCTCGTCGAGAAATGCTACTCCTGCCACAGCGCCAAGGCGGAGAAGCTCAAGGGCAGCCTGCTCCTCGATACGCGGGAAGGCACGCGCAAGGGAGGCGACAGCGGCCCCGCCCTCGTCCCGGGCGATCCCGCCAAGAGCCTCCTCCTTACGGCGATCCGGCACGCCGACCCCGAGATGAAGATGCCCCCCAAGGAGAAGCTGACCGCCGCCGTCGTCGCGGACTTCGAGGCGTGGATCAAGCGCGGCGCCCCCGATCCCCGAAAGGGCGAGCTTCCCCCTCCGGCCAGGAAGTTCGACGTCGCTCAGGCCAGGAAAACCTGGGCCTTCAGGCCCGTCGCCGAGCCCGCCCTGCCCGCCGTGAAGGACGCCGCGTGGGCGAAGAGCCCCATCGACCGCTTCATCCTCGCCCGCCTCGAGGAAAAGGGCCTCCGGCCCGTCGCCGACGCCGACCGGCGCACCCTCCTCCGGCGCGTCACCTTCGACCTCACGGGCCTGCCTCCCACGCCCGAGGAGATCGACGCCTTCCTCGCCGACCGCTCGGCGGAGGCGTTCTCGAAGGTCGTCGATCGGCTACTCGCCTCCCCCGCGTACGGCGAGCGCTGGGGCCGCCACTGGCTGGACGTCGTCCGCTATGCCGACACCGCGGGAGACAACTCCGACTTCCCGGTCCCGCAGATTTACAAGTACCGGAACTACGTCATCCAGTCCTTCAACGAGGATAAACCGTACGAGCAGTTCGTCCGCGAGCAGCTGGCGGGCGACCTCCTCCCGTGGAAGAGCGACGAAGAGCGGCGCAGGAACCTGATCGCCACCGGCTACCTCGCCAACGCCAAGCGCTTCGGCTCGCGCGTCGAGGACTACCCGTGGCACTTGACGATCGAGGACACCATCGACAACCTCGGCCGCACCTTCCTCGGCTTCACCGTCAACTGCGCCCGCTGCCACGACCACAAGTTCGACCCGTTCACCCACGAGGACTACTACGCCCTCTACGGGTTCTTCTCGAGCACGCGCTATGCCTGGCCGGGCATCGAGCTGGAGCAGAGGCAGCGCGACTTCGTCCCCCTCGTCCCCGCGCAGCAGGCGGAAGCGCTCCTCAAGGAGCGCGAGCTGAAGCAGGCGGCGCTCGAGGCCGAAGCCAAGCGGACCGAGTCGGAGAAGAAGGCGTTCGAGGCGGCGGTCAAGGAGATCCCCGAGGGCGAGCTGGAGCGCCTCAAGGAGCACCTGGCCCTCCTCACGAAAGCCGCCGATGCGGCCAAGAAGGAAAAGGACCTCCTCCCCAAGACCGCGCTGCCGTTCGAGACCGCCTACGCCGTCGGCGAGGGCAAGTCGGTCTCCAACGCCAAGATGCAGCTCAAGGGCGACCCCGAGAAGCTCGGCAAGGAGGTCCCCCGCCGCTTCCTCGAGGTGCTGGGCGGCCAGGCGCTCTCGTCGGAGATCAAGGGGAGCGGCCGACTCCAGCTGGCCGACTGGATCGTCGACCCCTCCAATCCGCTCGCCGCGCGGGTCATGGTCAACCGCATCTGGCACTACCACTTCGGGAAGGGGATCGTCGCGACCCCGAGCGATTTCGGGAAGCAGGGCCGGCCGCCCACCCATCCGGAGCTGCTCGACTGGCTCGCGCGCCGCTTCCTCGAGAGCGGCGGGTCGGTCAAGGCGATGCACCGGCTGATCTTGAATTCCCGCGCGTGGCAGCTCTCGAGCGACGACGACGCGGCGAACCTGCTGGCGGACTCCTCGAACGACCTCGTCTGGAGGCACTCGCGCCGGCGCCTGGAAGCGGAGGCGATCCGCGACGCCTTCCTCGCCGTGAGCGGGACGCTCGACCGGAGCGTCGGCGGCCCTCATCCCTTCCCCGCCTCCACCAGCTGGGACTACACCCAGCACAAGCCCTTCCTCGCCGTCTACGAAGACTCGCGACGCAGCGTCTACCTCATGACCCAGCGGATCCGCCGCCACCCGTTCTTCGGAACCTTCGACGGAGCGGAGACGAACATGTCGACCTCCTTCCGGGTGACGAGCACCACGCCGCTCCAGGCGCTCTGGTTCCTGAACGACCCGTTCGTCCACGAGCAGGCGCGGAAGTTCGCGGAGCGGGTTTCGAAGGAAAGCCCCGACGAGGCCTCGAGGATCGAGCGCGCCTACCTCCTGGCCTTAGGTCGGCCGCCCTCGGGCGAGGAGAAGTCCGCGGGCCTCGAGTACCTGTCGAAAGCCGCGTCGGCCTACGGCCAGGACGCCTGGCCGTCCTACGCGCGCGTCCTGTTCCGCCTGAGCGAGTTCGTCTACGTGAGATGACCATGAGCGACTGCGGCTGCTCCCGACGTCAGGTCCTGCGATCGCTGGCGGGCGGATCGCTGCTGCTCCCGGGATTCCTCTCGCGCCTGCTGGCGGACGACCCGCTGGCCCCCCGCGCGGGCCACTTCCCCGCCCGCGCGAAGCGCGTGATCTTCCTCTTCTCGCAGGGCGGCGTCTCGCAGCTCGACACGTTCGACTACAAGCCCGACCTCATGAAGGACGACGGGACGACACGGCTCGTCGCGGGCGGCGGGCTCTCCCGGGACAAGAAGAAGCTCCTCCGCCCCCAGTGGCCCTTCCGACCGGGCGGGAAATGCGGCACGATGGTGAGCGACCTCTTCCCCCGCATCCGCGAGCGGATGGACGACATCGCGGTCATCAACTCGATGAAGTCCGACGACAACGAGCACTTCCAGGCGACGCTCGCGATCCATACGGGCTCGTTCTTCTTCTCGCGGCCGAGCCTCGGCTCCTGGGTGAGTTACGGTCTCGGGACGATGAACCAGAACCTGCCGTCCTTCATGGTGATCGCCCCCCAGATGCCCTACGGCGGAACGCAGGTCTTCGCGAACGACTTCCTGCCCGCCTACCATCAGGGGACGCGCGTGATCCCGGGACCCGAGCCGATCCCGGACCTCGCGCGCCGCTCGCAGGCGGCGGGGCTCCAGGAGCTGGAACTCGGCCTCGCCCACGCGTTCAACGAGAAGCATTTGAAGGACAACGGCAACGACTCCAACCTCGCCGCCCGGATCCGCACGTTCGAGACCGCCTACCACATGCAGGCCGAGGCGCCCGAGGCGTTCGACCTCTCGAAGGAGCCGGACGAGACCCTCGCCCTCTACGGCCTGAAGAAGGGCGCCACGCAGGGCTACGGCTGGCAGTGCCTGGTCGCCCGCCGCCTCGCCGAGCGCGGCGTCCGGTTCATCGAGCTGATCGACGTCGGCTCCTCCAACAACTGGGACCAGCACAGCGACATGCCGCAGCACGCGAAGCTGGCGGCGATGATCGACCAGCCGATCGCCGGGCTGCTCACCGACCTCAAGCGCCGCGGGATGCTGGACGAGACGCTGGTCGTCTGGACCACCGAGTTCGGCCGCACGCCCGGCGAGGACGGCCCCAAGGGGCGCGGCCACCACGGCGCCTGCTTCTCCTCATGGATGGCCGGCGGCGGCGTGAAGGGCGGCGTCACCTACGGCAAGAGCGACGAGATCTCCGCCACGGTCGCCGAGGACAAGGTGCACGTCCACGATTTCCACGCGACGATCCTGCACCTCCTGGGCTTCGACCACACGAAGCTCACGTACCGCCACGCGGGCCGGGACTTCCGTCTCACGGACGTGCACGGCCACGTGGTGCAGGACATCCTGGTCTGAGAAGAGGCCACAGAGGCACAGAGCAGACCCTCCTTCTAAGACTCAATAAAAGGAGTATCCGCTCTGTGCCTCTGTGGCCAATTATCGGGGGCGGCGGAGGACCTGCTGGTCCTGCAGGAGCCTGGAGAGTTGCTCGGGAGTCAGGTGGCCCTTGGCCATCAGGATGATCCCGATCTGGCGCGGCAGCTTCCCGTTGATCGCCTCCCGCGCCTGCGCCCCCAGCGCCTCCCGGAGTTGCTCGGGCGTGATGACCCCCGCCTTGAGCGCCAGGCTCCCCAGGCGGATGTCGGGCTCCAGGGTGACGTCGGAGATGGGGTCCATGAGGTTCAGAGTGGAAGCGGGCGAATCATGATCGAAGGTCTGCAGGGATTATACCCGATGGAATTCCCCCGCCGCGATGGAATCCCGGGGGCACGAACAACCGGCCGCGGGCGATTCAACGTTTCGTTCACGCCAGCGCCGTGTAACATTCCGGTGTGAACCGCGGCGTGCAGAGGCAGTAGAAGACGAGGTCGGTCGTCCCCAGGTTCCGGATGCGCTGCCGCGCCCCGGGCGGGATCGACAGCAGATCGCCCGGCCCGACCTCGGTCGGCGGAAGCCCCTCCACCTCCACGAGCCCCCGCCCCTCCGTCATCAGGTAGCGCTCGCAGACGGTCACCGTGTGGAACGACGTGGTCACGCCCGGCTCCACCCGCGCGCGGGCCACGGAGAGGCTTCCTCCCTCCTCGGCGTTCCAGAGCTCGAGGATGAAGCATCCCTCGGGAATGCGAAACTCCTCACGGTCGGCCGCCCGGGTGATCGTCGGTTTCATCATCTTCCTCCACCAGCGCCACACGGGCGCGGAATCCGGGTTCCATCTCAGGGAGGACTTCCATGAGACAGACTGTTGCCATCCTGTGGGCGCTGATCCTCTGCGGCGCGGGGCCGCTCCAGGACAAGCCGCGCCTGAACGTGCTCTTCATCGCCGTCGACGACATGAACAACGACCTCGGGTGCTACGGGCACCCGCTGGTCCAGTCGCCGAACATCGACCGCCTGGCCCGGATGGGCGTCCGCTTCGACCGCGCGTACTGCCAGTTCCCGCTCTGCAGCCCCAGCCGATCCTCGATCATGACCGGCCTGCGGCCCGACACCACCCGCGTCTTCAATCTCAGCTACCGCTTCCGGACCGGCATCCCGGACGTCGTCACGCTGCCCCAGGCGTTCATGAACAGCGGCTATTATGCCGCGCGCGTCGGAAAGATCTACCACTACGGCAACCCCGGGGACATCGGGACGAGCGGCCTCGACGACGCGCCCTCCTGGAACCACGTCGTCAATCCGGCGGGGCGCGACAAGACGGCGCTAGAGCCGGAGATCGTGAATCACACGCCCAAGCGCGGCCTCGGCAGCGCGATGAGCTATCTCTCGGACAAGGAAGGGCGCGACGAGGAGCACACCGACGGGAAGGTCGCGACCGAGGCGATCAAACTCCTCGAGCAGCAGAAGGACAAGCCCTTCTTCCTGGCCGCCGGCTTCTACAAGCCGCACACGCCCTACGTCGCGCCGAAGAAGTACTTCGACTTGTATCCGATGGACAAGATCCGGCTCCCCCAGGAGCCGGCCGACTTCGCCAAATCGGTCCCGAAGGCGGCGCTCGGCTCCACCCAGCCGTGGCCGCTCTTCGGCGTGACGGAGGACCAGGCCCGCGAGTGCAAGCAGGCCTACTATGCGGCGATCTCGTTCGTGGACGCGCAGATTGGCCGGCTGCTGGAAGCAATGGACCGCCTGAAGCTCTGGGAGAAGACGGTGGTGGTCTTCTGGAGCGACCACGGCTACCACCTGGGCGAGCACGGACTGTGGATGAAGCAGAGCCTGTTCGAGGAGTCGGCGCGAGTGCCGATGATCGTGGTCGCGCCGGGCGCGAAAGGCAACGGGAAGGCCTCCGCGCGGACGGTCGAGTTCGTCGACGTCTACCCGACGCTGGCCGATCTGGCCGGCGTGGCGGCTCCGAAGAATCTGGCGGGGGCGAGCCTGCGGCCGCTGCTCGAGGACCCGTCGAAGGCGTGGGAGCGCCCCGCCTTCACGCAGGTCCAGCGGGGCGGCTTCCCCGGCCACTCGGTGCGCACCGAGCGGTGGCGCTACATCGAATGGGACGGCGGCGCCCAGGGGACGCAGCTGTACGATCACGACGCCGACCCCCGCGAGCAGAAGAACCTGGCGGCGGACCCTCAGCACGCGAAGGTGATGGAGGAGCTGAAGGCGCACGTTAAGAAGAACTGGCCCGTACGAGTGACGGGCGGCGAGGCGCCTCCCAAGAAGAAGTAGCTTGCCCAGGGCCTGGGCTTGCGGTCCCCCTACGTGTCCCCAACAGTCCCTTATGCTTCCACCGGGCACATGGCCCGCCGAGCCGTCCGAGTGATAGCGAGACTACGAGGACGGGGAGCTACGCCTTCTTCCGGCCCCGCACGAACTCGGACGCCGCCGCGTAGCCCTTGAGATAGTCGTCGTACTCGATGGGCGAACGGACCCCCAGATCCGCCAGGAGGTCGATCGCCTCCGAGAGCGGCACCCCGAGCGCCTTGGCGAAGGACCCGAGCGATTGCTTGCCCTCGCGGTACTCCCGGAGCATGAGGAAGACCCAGCCGTAGTCCATGAGTTCGCGGGCGACGGCGGACATCTCCTTCTTGTCGCGCTTGGAGAGCTCCTTGAGTCGCCGGAGCCCTTCGGCGCCCAGCCTCACGCTCATCACTTCCTTCATGTCCTGCCTCCTTCGCCGCCGGCGGCCCTGATCCGCCTGGCTGCGTCTTCCAGAATTCGGGGGTCGTAGCGCCCGAATCGTTCGAGCTTGGCAAGTAACTCAATCGCGAGCTCCGGGGCGACCGACCCGACCTCAGCCATTGCCAAGAGGAGCGCGATCGCCGATGTAAACGGCAACCCCAGCACCTTGAGGCACCGGATCGCGGGGCCATCGTCGGTCCCGGCAATCGCCCCCATCTCCTGGGCGAGCGCGATCGTTTCCGCCTCGCCCGGGTCCAGCCGGAAGTCCTTCTCGTACTTTCCCCTCCCCTCTTTGGGCGACACCCGCCTCAGGAGACCTTCTTCGGCAAGCTTTCGGATGATCCGGGCGTCGTCGACGTCCTTCGCCGTCGCTTCCCGGAAGGCCACCTCCGCCATCCAGACCTCCCCTTCCCCCACAAGCTCGCGGAGCAGCCCGATCTTGGCGAGCAGGATCGCGGTTGAGGCGTCGAGGACGAGCGGGCGACCCGGCACGTATACATAATACTACATATGTATACGAACGTCAAGGCCTCCGCAGGAAGACCCCCCTGAAGCAAGCACCGGGCAGAGGCTGCCTCCGAAGCTCCTCTCCAGTGCTCTAAGGGCTGACCCGGCCAGGCTCGCGAGCGCCCGACCCGACCTGCTTCGTCGCCGAGTCCCCAAGATCCTTCCGCATCCCCTCCGCCAGCGCCCGAATCCTCTCCACCACCTCGGGGTGCCCGGCCTTCAAGTCCGTCGTTTCGCCGGGATCCTTCTCAAGATCGAAGAGCGACAGCTCGATCCGCGCCTGATCGTACTTCGCCGGAATCCCCCCCTTCCCGCCCTCCCGGCCTGCCAGAGTGGAGTGGCCGTGCGGGAAGTGCAGCTTCCAGCGCCCCATCCGCACCGCCTGCAGCTCCCGGCCCCAGTAGAAGTAATAGGCCTCCTGCGGAGACTTCGCCCCCGGCTCACCGAAGAGCAGCGGGCCGATGTCGCGGCCGTCGATCCGCAGCTCGGGCAGCTTCGCCCCGATCAGACGCGCCACCGTCGGGAGAATGTCGATCGTCATCGCCGGCTCGCGGCAGACCGTCCCCGCCGGCACTCGCCCGGGACCCCACACGATCGCCGGCACCCGGCAGCCGCCGTCGAACATCGTCCCCTTCCCCTCCCGATGCGGACGGGCCGAGCCGGAGTGCTCCCCATAGCTCAGCCACGGGCCGTTGTCCGACGTGAAGACCACCAGCGTCTCCTTCTCGAGGCCGTTCCGACGCACCGCCTCCACGATCCGCCCCACCGAGTCGTCCACCTCCATCATCACGTCGCCGAAAAGCCCGACGCTGCTCTTCCCACGGAACGCGTCCGAGACGTGCAGCGGGACGTGGACCATGCTGTGGGGCACGTACAGGAAAAACGGGCGCTCGCGGTTCCGCTCGATGAACGAGACCGCCCGCTCCGTGTACTGCCGGGTTAGCAGATTCTGCTCCTCATGGCCCACCTTGGGATTGACCACCCGGTTCCCCTCGATCAGCGGCAGGTCGGGGAAGTTCTTCGCCGTCGGATGGAGCGGCCACATGTCGTTCGAGTACGGCAGGCCGTAGTACTCCTCGAAGCCGTGCTGCAGCGGGAGGAACTGCGGGTGATCCCCGAGATGCCACTTCCCGTAGCACGCCGTGGCGTAGCCCCTCGACTTGCAGACCTCAGCCAGCGTCGTCTCCGAGGCGCTGATCCCGATTTTCGCCCCGGGGCCCAGCGCCCCCAGGATCCCCACCCGCACGTTGTAGCAGCCCGTCATGAGCGCCGCCCGCGAGGCGGAGCAGACCGCCTGCGCCACATAGAAGTCGGTGAGGACCCGTCCCTCCCGCGCCAGGCGGTCGAGGTGGGGCGTGGGATAGGCCTTCGCCCCGAACGGCCCGATGTCGGCGTAGCCCAGGTCGTCCATGTAGATCACGACGATGTTGGGCGGCCGCGACGGCCCGACCGAAGGCGAGGAACAGGAGACCATCACCGCGAGGAGCCACGTCGGGGTTCTCATATAAAAATGTTCCTCCCATCCTCCGCTAAGATCGCGACCCGTGTACCCTTATGTATAAGGGATTCCAAGAGAGGATCATGACTGCAACTTCGCTTTTCTTCCTCGCCCTCACCGCTCTCCAGCAGGAGCCGCCCGTCGGGGAATTCTCCCCGGGGATCTGCGTGCTCGTGGGGCCGGGCGACGGAGCGCTCGCGCTCAAAGCCGCCGAGGGCGGCCGCCGGCTCGTCCACGTCCTGGAGACCGACGATACCCAAGTCCGCGCGACGCGGAAGGCGATCGAGGCGAAGGGCCTTTCCGGACTCGCCGCCGTCGAACCCTGGTTGGGAACTACCCTCCCCTACCCCGAGAACCTCGTCAACCTCCTGGTCGCGTGGACTCCGGTCGCCGAGACCGAGATCCTCCGCGTCCTCGCGCCGAACGGCCGCGCCCTCGTGAGGAAAGACGGCGCATGGACCACGCTCCGGAAGCCCAAGTCGGCCGAACAGGACGAATGGACCCACTGGCGCCACGGGGCCGACGGCAACATGGTCTCGAAGGACAAGGAGGTCAATGTCCCCACCGGCCTCCGCTGGGTGGCCGGCCCCGCCCAGGACGCCGGCGGCAAGAAGTGGTACTACGACCACTCGCTCGTCTCCGCCAACGGGCGGAACTACTACGAGTACGACGACCTCCTCCTCGCGCGCGATTCCTACAACGGCGTCCTCCTCTGGACCCGCCCGTTCAAGGCCCACACGTTCAAGGAGGCCGGCCTCCCCCTCCCGGAAAAGCCCGACCCCAAGTTGAGGCTCGGCGTCCGCACGTCGAAAGTCCGACCCGTGGCCTCGGGCGACCGACTTTACGTCGCCACCGAGGGGAAGGTCCTCGCCCTCGACGGCCGGAGCGGCGAGACGGTGGCCGAATACGGAGAGACGCGCGATCCGCGCGAGATCCTGCTCGTGGGCGGGCTCCTCATCGTCTCCGAGGCGAAGGCGGTCCGCGCCTACGACCCCGAGTCGAAGAATTCCCTCTGGGAGACCGCAGTCGACGCCCGGCGCATCGTGGCCGACGGCGACGGCCTCTTCGTCGTGACCCCAAAGCACGTGGTCGGGCTCGACCGGAAGACGGGCCGCGAGCGCTGGCGCCGCGAGGACCCCGACGCCGCCCTCGCCCTCACCTGCACGGCGAGCGGAGGCTATCTCGTCCTCGAGAAGTCGACGCTGCGGGACGACCCCGTCGGCTGCGGCATCAAGGTCTACGCGACGAAGGACGGCGAGATCCTCTGGACGCGCGACTACAAGCCCGACATGACCCACTTCCGGGAGGCGCGCGCCTACTTCGCGCAGGGGCTCCTCTGGATCCCCGCCGAGAAGGAGGGGCTCCTGGGTCTCGAGCCGGGCAGCGGCTCCGAGCGCAAGCAGTGGATCACGCGCGGGAAGCACTGCGCGACCCCGGTCGCCACCGAGCGTTTCTTCATGGCCCCCGAGTGCGAGTTCACCGACTTCGCGACCGGCAAGCAGACCCGCACGAGGATGTTCAAGGCAGCCTGTCGACAGCCGTTCATCCCGGCGAACGGGCTCCTCTACACCTTCCCGCTCCAGTGCGAGTGCTATCCCATGCTGCGCGGCTACATGGGCCTCTCTTCCGAGAAGCCCGCCGAGATCGCCTCCGCCCCCCGCGTCGAAAGGGGCCCAGCCGCGCCGGCCCCCGCGACGGCACTCCTCCAGCCCGGCGAGTCGAGCGCCGAGTGGCCCGTCTACCGGCACGACGCCTACCGCAGCGGAAGCACTCCCGCCCCGCTCCGCCGGCCCGACGTCCGGCGCGCGTGGGAGACGGAGATCGTGACGATCCCCGCCGGGCCGATCGCGTCCGAATGGAAGTCAAACCCGTTCGTCCGCGGAATCCTGACTCCGCCCGTGGCGGCGGGAGGCAGCCTCTTCGTCTCGGTGCCCGACCTCCACCGCGTGGTGGCGCTCGATGCGAAGACCGGAAAGCAGCGATGGTCGTTCACGGCGGGCGGACGCCTCGACGGGCCACCCACGATCCACCAGGGCCTCTGTCTCATCGGCGCCCACGACGGCTGGGTCTACGCCCTCCGCGCGGAAGACGGCGCGCTCGCCTGGCGCCTGCGCGTCGCGCCGCGCGAGTCGAGGATCCCCGCGTACGGGCAGATGGAGTCGCCGTGGCCGGTCGTCTCGAGCGTGCTGGTCGACCGCGACCTGGCGTACGTCGCGGCCGGCCGACACCCCGCAGCGGACGGCGGTGTCCGGGTCCTGGCGTTCAAGCCGCGGTCGGGCGAGATCGTCTGGGAGAAGACGGTCGACTCGATCGAGTCGATCAAGAACTGGTACGGCGGCACGCTCCCCAACATGCCGGCCGGAGCGAAGCCCCTCAAGGTCGGCCTCGACTTCGAGCCGATCGACATGCTGGTCCGGGACGGCGATTTCGTCGCTATGTCGCGCTGGAAGTTCAACGCCGCGACCGGCGACGTTACCCTCGCCCTCGGGAGCGTCACCTACGAGGCCCCGGGCGGCCTCAAGGTCCCACGCGGCCTCTGGGGCTACGGCATCCGGCAGACCAAAATGGTGCAGCCCAAGCCGCCCGCCGCGTTCGACCAGGGCAAGCTCCACACCGGCGTATCGGGGGACGTGGCGATGATCGTGGCGGGGGGGACGCTGATCACCTCGACCGCGAAGGGCGAGCTGCGCGCGGGCGAGACGCTGATCGACCTGGGCGCGGTGCCGGTGCACGACGGGATCATCTCGGCCTACGGCGCGATCTACGTGGCGACCCAGAAGGGGACGCTGATCTGCCTGGAGTAGAGGGCTACTCGTATTTGAACGGCTTCCTCAGCTCCCGCCAGGGCTTGTCGTCGTAGCAGTCGATCAGGAACGGGCCCTTCGCCACCGCGGGCGAGAGCATCGCCAGGAAGGTCACCGGCTTCTTCGACGAGTTGTAGATCCCGTGCACGATGTTCCGCGGGATGAAGGCCGTCTCGCCGGGCTTCAGCATCCGGCGCTCGCGGTCCACCCACTGCTCGCCCAGGCCGTCCAGGACGTAGATGATCTCCTCCCGCGCGGGATGGCGGTGGAACTGGTGGCCGCGGCCCGGCGGCATCGTCACCCGCACCAGGATCAGGTGCTTCGCCCCCGTCATCTCGGGCTTGCAGCACCAGTCGTGGTGGCCCCAGTGGGCCTCCGAGACCTCGCAGTCCTGCTTCGTGATGAACCGCAGGAACTCGGCCTTATCCTTCCTCGGGCTCATCGCGCCCCCACCTTGCCCTTTTTCGGGGAGCCGTTCCCCGCGGAGCCCTTCTTCGCGGGCAGCCGGATCGACTTGAACGTGCGGATCTGCTCGGTGATCGCGCGCTCGGCGGGGAGCCGCTCGACCGAACTCGCCCCGTAGAAGCCGTCCACCCCCTTGCAGTGCTCGAGGACATACTTCGCGTCGGGCGGCTCGGAGATCGGGCCGCCGTGGCAAATGACGAGAACGTCGGGATTCACGCCTCGAGCCGCGTCCGAGATCGCCTGAATCCGCGCGACGCAGTCGTCCAGCGTCTTCGAGCTCTTCGCCCCGATCGATCCCCCCGTCGTG
>CAZSCC010000204.1:0-26319 GCA_964604905.1 uncultured Planctomycetales bacterium | reverse complement strand
CGGGGCGACGCGGTCGCTTCCGTGCGCATCCCGGCCGGCGGGCAGAAGCGCCTCGACTGGAACGCGGTCGCGAAGGACGTAGGCGCCGCCAAGGTGACGGTCAAGGCGCTCGGCGACACGGACTCCGACGCCATGGAGGTGACCTTCCCGATCCTCCCCCACGGCTCCCCGCGGTGGGAGACCAAGGCGGGCGCCGTGGCCGAGCGCAGCGTCGAGAAGGTCACGCTCCCCGCCGACGCGATCCCGGGCACGGCGGAGCTCCTCATCGCGGTCTCCCCGGTCCACGCCTCGATGGTGCTCGACGCGCTCGATTCGCTCGCGGGCTACCCCTACGGATGCGTGGAGCAGACCATGTCGCGCTTCCTGCCGTCGGTCATCGTGGCGGGCTCGCTCAAGAAGCTCGGGCTCTCGCGCCCGAAGCTCGAGGCCGAGCTGCCCCGGATGATCTCCAGCGGCCTCCAGAGGCTCTACTCGATGCAGCACCCCGACGGCGGCTGGGGCTGGTGGCAGCAGGACGCGACCAATCCCTGGATGACCGCCTACGTCCTCTCGGGACTCAGGATGGCCCGCGACGCGGGAGTGGACGTGTCGCCGGACGCCCTGGAGCAGGCGGTGGCCGCGGCGCGGCGAATGCTCGCCCTCGAGGAGGACCCGAACCTGAAGGCGTACCTCCTCCATGGCCTTGGGCAGCCCGAGGACGAGGTCGAGTTCCTCTGGCGCGACCTCCTGGCCCAGCAGACGGAGACGCTCAAGCCCTACACGCAGGCCCTCCTCGCGCTCTCGCTCCACCGGCAGGGGCTCGACGCGCGCCCCCTGCTCCGGGCGCTCGAGGGGACGGCCCTCTTCGCCCAGGGCCGCGAGCACGGCTGGATGGACGACGCGGTCGAGGCGGCCGCGGCGGCGCTCCGGGCCTTCCTCGCGATCGACCCGAAGCACCCGGCGGTCTCCCGTCTCGTGGAAGGGCTCGGCCGGAAGCGGCGGGGCGCATGGTGGACGTCCACCCGCCAGACCGCCATGGCGGTCTACGCGCTCACCGACTACCTCGAGCGGACCGACGCGCTCAACCCGGACATGACGGTCTCGCTGACGCTCAACGGGAAGGAGATCTACTCCGAGAAGATCACGCGGGAGAGCTGGCCGAAGTTCGACGGGGTGCGGAACTTCTCCGCTGCCGAGATCAAGCCCGGCGAGAACGAGATCGTGATCGAGAAGATCGGGGCGGGCTCGCCGACCTACACGGTGGGGCTCCGCTACCACGCGGCCGGCGAGAATCTACCCGCTTCCAAGGGCGGACTCACGATCGAGCGGACCTACCACGCGATCGAAAGCCGAACGGGCGAGCGGATCCTGCGGAGGCTGCCGGAGGGCTTCACGGCGATCTCGGGCCAGGAGATCGAGGTGACGCTCACCTTCACGGCGGACCGGGAGTACGAGTGGCTGATGGTCGAGGACCCGCTGCCCGCGGGCTTCGAGCTGGTGCGCGAATACTGGGGCTTCTGGGGCTGGCGGTGGGACGCCTGGTACAGCTCGAAGGAATTCCACGACGAGAGGGTGTCGATCGGGATGCGCTCGATCCCCCCGGGCGTCCACACGGCCTCCTACACGATGCGGGCCGAGACGCCGGGGGACTATCATGTGCTGCCGGCGCGGGCGTTCAACATGTATTTCCCCGAGGTGGGCGCCCACTCGGCGGAGAGCAGGGTGAAAGTCGTGGAGATGCGGTGATCGTCGAGATGAGGAGATAGATAGAGAGTCCGTCCGGATATTCTTATCTCTTTATCTCCGTCATCTCCTTATCTCCTTTATTCGTACCCCCTTGCCTCCCGCCGGGTAATGACTTATATATAGTTCTCCGGCGGGATCACGTCTACGGGTCTGGGTGGGGATATCGCCATGCTGAAGCTCTCCTCCAAAGGCGCCTTCCACCTCTGCGACGACGGGATGCGGCGGCGCGACTTCCTCCAGGTGGGCGCGCTGGGCGCCATCGGCCTCTCCCTCCCCGAGTTCCTCCAGGCCCAGGAAAAGAGCGGCGCCAAGGGGAAGGACGACAAGAACTGCATCATGATCTTCAACCTGGGAGCGCCCAGCCAGCTCGACCTCTTCGACCCCAAGCCCTCCGCCCCCGCCGAGATTCGCGGGCCGTTCCAGACCATCAAGACCGCCTCCCCCGACATCCAGCTCACCGAACTCCTCCCGCTCCACGCGAAGATCGCCGACAAATTCTCGCTGGTGCGGAGCGTCTACCACACCGCGGCGGCGGTCCACGACACCGGCCACCAGATGATGCAGACGGGCCGGCTCTTCACCGGCGGGGTCAACACGCCCCACGTGGGGAGCGCCCTCCAGTTCCTCCGCGGCTCGCGGAACGAGATGCCCTCCCACGTCATCCTCCCCGAGCCCATGGGCCCCACCGGCGGCGCGATGCCCCACGGACAGGACGCCGGCTTCCTCGGTAAGGCGTACGATCCGTTCGAGCTGAACGCCGACCCGTCCAAGAAGGACTTCAAGGTCCCCGATCTCCTGCCGCCCAAGGAGATCGGCGAGGCCCGGCTCGAGCGCCGGAGGAAGCTCCGCGAGGTGGTCGACGGGACCGTCAAGCAGTTCGAGTCGAGCGAGGGCGCCGATCTCATGGACGCGAACTTCTCGACCGCCTTCAAGCTCATGACGAGCGCCAAGGCGCGCGAGGCGTTCGACCTCTCCAAGGAGCCCGACGCCGTCCGCGACCGCTACGGCCGCTCGCGCTTCGGCCAGTGCTGCCTGCTCGCCCGCCGCCTGATCGAGGCGGGCGTCCGCTTCGTGACGATCAACACGTTCCTCACGGTCTTCGACGAGATCACCTGGGACATCCACGGCTCGAAGCCCTTCACCTCGATCCAGGGCATGAAGGAGATCGTGGCCCCCATGTACGACCAGGGCTACAGCGCCCTCATCGAGGACCTCTCGCAGCGCGGCCTTCTCCCGAGCACGATGGTCTGCAACCTGGCCGAGTTCGGCCGCACCCCGCGCATCAATCCCGCGGGCGGGCGCGACCACTGGCCCCAGTGCTGGACGGTCTACTTCGCCGGCGGCGGCGTGAAGGGCGGCCGCGTCATCGGCCGCAGCGACCCCATCGGCGCCTACCCCGCCGAGCGGCCCGTCACGCCCTCCGAGATCGTCGCCACGATCTACCGCGGGCTGGGCGTGGACCTCGAGCAGCACCTCCCGGGCCCGGCCTCGCGCCCCTACCCGGTCGTCGACTTCGGCACCCACGCCATCGAGGAGCTGTTCCAGGCATGACTTTCACCACAGAGACACAGAGAACACGGAGAAGATTCTCTCTGTGTCGAAAGGAATTCAAAAAGGTTCTTCTCGGTGTTCTCTGTGTCTCCGTGGTGAGTTCTCTTGGCCTGGCCCAGGACGAGAAGACGACCCTCCTGCCCGAGCGGTTCGAGCTCAGGGGACCCGCGGAGAGGCAGACCCTGGTCGCCGGGCGCGTCCGCGGAGGGGAGTTCGTCGGCCCCGCGGAGAACGCCCCCCTCGTCTCGAGCGACCCGGCCGTGGTCCGGATCGAGAACGGCGTCGCGATCCCGGTCGGCAACGGGAAGGCCGTGCTCACGGTCTCCGGCGCCTCCGCGCAGGTGACCGTGAGCGACATGGAGAAGGCCTCCGAGCGCAGCTTCCGAAACCAGGTGCAGCCCGTGCTCGCCCGCTTCGGCTGCTCCAGCGGCGCCTGCCACGGCGCGGCCGCCGGGAAGAACGGCTTCCGCCTCTCGCTGCGCGGCTACGACAACGAGGGTGACCATCTCGCCATGACCCGCCATGCGCAGGGGCGGCGCGTCAACCTGGCCGATCCCGGCCGCAGCCTGCTCCTCCTCAAGCCCACGAGCGCCGTCCCCCACAAGGGGGGCGTCCGCTTCGAGCCCGACTCGCGCGAGTACTCCGTCATCGCCGAGTGGATCGCCGCCGGCGCCCCCGGACCGCGGAAGGACGACCCGCGCATCGACCGCATCGAGGTCGTCCCGCCCCGTCTCGTCCTCACGCCCGGCGTCGAGCAGCAGATCCTCGTCCGCGCCCATTTCTCCGACGGCTCGGTCGTCGACGCCACGCCCTGGGCGAAGTACACCTGGTCCGACAGCTCGGTCGCCGTCGCCGACGAGACCGGCCGCGTCAAGGTCACCGGGAACGGCGAGGGCGCCGTCACCGCGTGGTACCTGAGCAAGATCGCCATCGCGACCGTCTCGGTCCCCTACCCCAACGACGTCCCGGCCGAGGTCTTCGCGAAGGCCGACCGCCGCAACTTCGTCGACGACCAGGTCCTCGAGAAGCTCCGGAGCCTCAAGCTTCCCCCCTCGCCCCGCTGCACGGACGCCGAGTTCCTCCGCCGCGCGTTCATCGACACGATCGGCATGCTGCCGACCGCCGACGAGGCGCGCGCGTTCGCGGCCGACTCGGGAGCGGACCGGCGCGACCGCCTGATCGACGCGCTCCTCCAGCGGCCCGAGTTCGTCGACTACTGGACCTACAAGTGGTCGGACCTGCTCCTCGTCACCAGCAAACGCCTCCAGGCGCCGACCATGTGGGCCTACCACACGTGGATCCGCAACCAGGTGGCCGCCAACACCCCGTGGGACCAGGTGGCGCGCAAGGTCGTCACCGCGTCGGGCGGGACGATCGAGAACGGCGCCGCCACCTTCTACCTGCTCCACGACGAGCCCTCCAAGCAGGCGGAAGTGGTGAGCCAGACGTTCCTCGGCATGTCCATCCAGTGCGCCAAGTGCCACAACCACCCGATGGAGAAGTGGACGAACGACCAGTACTTCGCGTTCGCCAACCTCTTCGCCCGCGTCCGCACGAAAAGCGGCGCCCGCGCCGGGAACGCGATCGTCTTCGCCGCCCCCGAGGGGGAGCTCATCCAGCCGCTCCACAACCGCCCCCAACCACCCACTCCGCTCGACGGCACGCCGATCTCCCTCGACGACCCGCGCGACCGCCGCGAGGCGATGGCCGACTGGCTGGTCTCGCGCGACAACCCGTACTTCTCGCGCTCGATCGTCAACCGCGTCTGGGCGAACTTCCTGGGCGCCGGGCTCGTCGAGGCGGTGGACGACATGCGGAAGACCAACCCGCCGTCGAACGAAAAGCTGCTGCACGCGCTCGCCACGCACCTCGCCGACCGGCAATTCGACCTGAAGGCCCTGATGCGGACGATCCTACAGTCGGAGACCTACCAACGCTCCAGCCGCGCGCTCCCCGGGAACGCCGCCGACCGGCGCTTCTACTCGCACTACACTCCCCGGCGCCTGATGGCCGAGGTGGCGCTCGACGCGCTCAGCCAGGTGACGGCGGTGCCGACCGAGTTCAAGCAGGCGGCCGAGCGCGGCCCCTCGAGCTTCGCCTATCCCGTCGGCTGGCGCGCCCTCCAGCTCCCCGACTCCAACATCGACTCCTACTTCCTCAAGTCCTTCGGCCGTGCCGACCGCATCGTCCCCTGCGAGTGCGAGCGCACCAGCGAGCCCAGCATGGCCCAGGCGCTCCACATCGCCAACGGCGACACCCTGAACGCCAAGCTGCGCGCGAAGAACAACCGGCTCGACCGCTGGATCGCGGCCGGGAAGACGGACGCGGAGATCGTGGAGGAGGCGTACCTGGCGGCGCTCTCGCGCCCCCCCACCGAGGCGGAGAAGTTGAAGATCCTGGCCGTGCTCGCCGAGGCGAAGGAGTCGAAGCGCGAGGTTCTCGAGGATCTGTTCTGGGGAATCCTTTCAAGCAGGGAGTTTCTCTTCAACCACTAGGGAGCCTGAAGCTTGAAACAGGAAGCTGAAAGCCAGATTCGTCCCTCACGGATCCCCCCCGGGGGGACGGAAGGGGGATCGCCCTCAAGCTTCAAGTTTCAAGCTTCCAGCTGATCGAGAGTCCTTATGCTTCACCTGGCGTTTGTGGCGGCCTTGCTGGCTCAGCAGGCTCCTTCTTACTCCAAGGTCCACGAGCTCTTCGCCCGGCATTGCGTGAGCTGCCACTCCGAGAAGGAGAAGAAGGGCGGCCTCTCGCTCGAAAGCTACGAGGGGTTCCTGAAGGGCGGCGACGAGGCGGGCGCGCTCGCCGTCGGCGGAAAACCCGAGGCCAGCCCGCTCCTTTCGTCGATCGAGCAGACGAAGAAGCCGTTCATGCCGCCCCCCAAGAAGGCGGCGAAGCTCAAGCCCGGGGAGATCGCCCTCGTGCGGGCCTGGATCGCGGGGGGCGCGCCGGGGCCGAAACCCGGCGAAGTGCTGGCCGCGAGGGCCGTCGTGATCCCGAGGATCGATCCCAAGGTCGCCCCCCGGAAGGCGATCCACGCCGTCGCGTGGGAGCCGAAGGCGCGGCTGATCGCGATCGCCCGCGGGAGGGAGGTCGAGCTCCGCGCCGGCGACACCCGCGCGGTCGTCCGGACCCTCGCGGGCCACGCGGGCGACGTGAACGCGGTCGCCTTCTCCGAGGACGGGGCGACGCTCGCCGCCGCCGCTGGCGAGCCCGGCGTCGCGGGCGAACTCCGCCTCTGGAACGTTGCCGACGGAAAGCCCCTCGGGACCCTGAAAGGCCATAAGGACGCGATCTACGCGGTCGCGCTCTCGGCCGACGGGAAGCTCGCGGCGACCGGGAGCTACGACACCAAGATCCTCCTCTGGGACCTCGCGTCGGGCCGGCCGCTCCGGCAGCTGGACGGCCACAACGAGGCGGTCTTCGACCTCGCGTTCCGGCCCGACGGCCGCGTGCTCGCGAGCGCCAGCGCCGACCGGACCGTCAAGCTCTGGGACGTCGCGACCGGCGAGCGGCGGGAGACGCTCTCCGATCCCACGAAGGCGGTGAACGCGGTCGCCTTCAGCCCCGACGGCACGCGCGTCGCCGCCGCGGGGGCCGACAACCGCATCCGGATCTGGCAGGTCTCGATGGACGCGAAGGAGGGGAGCAACCCCATCCTGCTCACGAAGTTCGGCCACGAGGGGGCGATCCTGCGCCTCGCCTACTCGCGCGACGGGAAGTCGATCGTCAGCTCCGCCGACGACAAGTCGGTCAAGCTCTGGAACGCCGCGGACGTCTCGTTCCGCTCGGCACTCGAGGCGCAGACCGACTGGCCGAGCGCCGTGGGGTTCGCGCTGGACGACAAGGCGGTCGTGGTCGGCCGCCTGGACGGCTCGTTCCAGGTCTACGACGCGGCGACGGCGAAGGTCCTGGCCGTCGCGGCGCCGGCCAAGCCCGAGATCGCGACGATCCACCCGCGTGGCGTGCAGCGCGGCCACGGCGCGGAACTCAAGATCACGGGAAAGAACCTGACGGCGCTCAGCGCCGCCGGCGCGTCCGATCCGCGGCTGAAGACCGAACTGCTCCCCGGCGGATCGCTCGGCGTGACCGCCCATCCCGACCTCCCGGCGGGCGGCTACGACCTCTGGGTCGCGGGCGCCGGCGGCGAGTCGAACCGCGTGAAGGTCTTCGTGGACGATCTCCCCCAGGGGGCGGCTCCCTGGGCGACGCTCCCCGCGGGCTTTTGGGGACTCTTCACCGTGCGGGGCACGCCCGAGGTCTTCGCGTTCGAGGCCAAGGCGGGCGAGACGATCGTGATCGACGCCGCGGCGAAGCGGCTGGGGTCGAAGGCCGAGCTCGTCGTGACGCTGACCGATCCGGCGGGCCGGGTGCTGGCGAGCAACATCGACTACGAGGGCGAGTCCGACCCGCTGATCACCTACGCGGTCCCCGCGGACGGACGCTATCTCGTCCGCGCGGGCGATCTCCAGCTGGGCGCCTCGAACGACCACTTCTATCGTCTCACGGTGGGCGCGCTCCCGGTGGTGAACGCCTGTTTCCCGCTCAGCGTCCCCGCGAACCGCGAGTCAACGGTCCGGCTGATCGGCATCAACCTGCCGAAGGACGCGGTCGTGACGCTGAAGGCGGGCGCCGCCGGGGAGCTGGCCGTCCCGGTCGACTCCGCCCGCTTCCGAGCGCGTCGCGAGCTCAAGGTCGCGGTCTCGGACCTCGCGGAGACGATCGAGGCGGAGGACAACGACACGCCCGCCAGCGCGATCGCGATGAGCGCCCCCGGCTCGGCGAACGGCCGGATCGAGCGCGCCGGCGACGCCGACCACTGGCGGTTCGAGTCGAAGAAGGGGCAGGCGTGGGTGATCGAGACCCAGGCCGCGCAGCGCGGCTCGCCGGTCGACACGCGGATCGAGGTGCTGCACGCGGACGGAAAGCCCGTCGCGCGGCTGCTCCTCCAGGCGCTGCGCGACTCGTACATCACCTTCCGCCCGGTGGACGCGAACGGGAACGGCGCGCGCCTCTGGCAGTACCAGGAGATGGACCTTGGGCAGTATCTCTACATGCAGGGCGAGGTGGTGAAGCTCTTCCTGGCGCCGCGCGGCCCCGACTCCCAGTGGGACTTCCTCACGCTGGGCGGCAAGCGGCGCTGCTACTTCGACACGAGCGCGACGGCCCACGCGCTGGACGCGCCCGCCTACATCGTCGAGCCGCACGCGCCTGGGACGACGCTGCCGCCGAACGGCCTGCCCGTCTTCCCCCTGGTCTATGCGAACGACGACGACGGGGACCGGAAGCTCGGGTCCGACTCGAAGATCCACCTCACGGCGCCCGCGGATGGCGCGTACGTCGTGCGGGTGCGGGACGTGAAGGGCGCGGGGGGCGACCGCTACGTCTACCGGCTGGTCGTCCGCGAGGCGCGGCCCGACTTCCGGGTGGCGATCGAGGGGGCGAACCCGAGCGTGCCGGCCGGGAGCGGCCTCGCCTTCACGGCGCGGGTCGACCGGCTGGACGGCTTCGAGGGCGCCGTGCGGCTGGACCTCTCGGGCCTCCCGCCGGGCTGGTCGGTTTCGACGCCGCTCGTGATCGAGCCGGGCCTCTTCGAGGCGAAGGGGACCCTCTTCGCGCAGGCGGACGCGCCGAAGCCGTCGGGGGCGTCGCTCAAGATCCGGGCGACGGCGGTGGTGGAGGGCCGGGAGGTCGCGCGCGACGTGGCGGCGCCGGGCGCGCTCGGGATGGCGGCCAAGCCCCGGACGGTCGTCTGGCTCGAGCCCGACGCGCCGGGGGCGGGGGACGTGATCCCGCTCAAGCCCGGCGGGATGGTGCCCGCCCGGATCCGGATCGAGCGGACGGGCCACAACGAGCGGGTGACGTTCGACGTGGAGAACCTCCCCTTCGGGGCGATCGTGGAGGACATCGGCCTGAACGGGATCCTGATCCCGGAAGGCCAGTCCGAGCGGCGGATCTTCCTGACCTGCGCCGCGTGGGTGGGGGAGACGACGCGCCCCGTCTACGCGCGGGTGCGGGAGAACCCCAACAGCACGTCGCGCCCGGTGCTCGTCCGGGTGCCGTCGGCGAAGCCATAACACTCACCCAGGCGGTACCCCATGTTACGAATCGTCTTCCGGAACGGCGAGCGAGGGAGGCCGTCTGCGTTTGAGCAATCCTTTGCACTACGTGACGTGGTTGTGACGAACCAGGCCGGATGACCCAAGCTCACTTGCTGCCCGCCCCTTCGTCTGCCAACATCGTTAGATCCTACCCTCCGGGACCCGCGCCCTTCGGGCACCGGGACTATTGCCGGGGGGTAGGTGGGGCCCCTGGGTTTCTCACACCTCACCCTTCCCCCTCGCGCCACCCTTGAACCGGTCAATATGTCTTAAGCTCCCCGCTCTCTCCCAACAGGTCACTCGAAAGAGTAAGTTTACAGATCTCCTCTTGACAGTTATCGTTATAACGAGTATATTAGGGCCCGATGAGCGGAAAGCTGGCGCGGGAACTCAAACAGACCAAGCCCTTCGGCACCCTCGAAGAGGAGGTCTTCGTAAACGTCCTCAAGACCGCGGCGGTACTTGAGGGTGGGGTGGCCGTAGTGCTCAAGAAGAGCGGCCTCTCTCCCACGCAATACAACACGCTTCGGATCCTCCGGGGAGCCGGCGAGGGAGGCCTGCCGTGCCATGAAATCTCCGAACGGATGATAAGGCGTGATCCCGACCTCACCCGTCTCCTGGATCGGATGGAGAAGGCCGGCCTGGTGGAGCGACATCGCTCTCACGAGGATCGCCGGATGGTCTTCACCCGTATCACCGAGCGGGGGAGGGAGTTCATGGCGACGCTCGCGCCGGCCAGCCGGCAGGTGGCCCAAAAAGCGCTCGGACACCTGGGAGAGAAGAAACTCAGGGCTCTCATTGAACTCTTGGAGGAAGCTAGGGAGGGCACGTGATTATTATGTGGAATCATATTCGTTGTAACGATGTGCGGCATAACACTTAACGACAGGAAGAGTTCAAGGAGGAAAAGATGAGCAGGAAGATTATCACCGTCGTCGGTGCCACGGGAGCCCAGGGCGGCGGGCTCGCGCGGGCGATCCTCGCAGATCCGCATGGCGGGTTCGCCGTGCGGGCGTTGACCCGGAAGGTCGACGGCGAGAAGGCTCAGGCTCTCAAGAAGCAGGGGGCCGAAGTCATGGCGGCCGATATCGGGAACCCCGCGGATCTCAAGCGCGCTTTCGAGGGCGCCCACGGGGCGTACTTGGTTACCAACTTCTGGGAGCATTTCTCGACCGATACGGAACTTGCCCAAGCCCGGGCGATGGCGCAGGCCGCCAAGGACGCTGGGCTCAAGCACGTCGTCTGGTCGACGCTCGAGGACACACGGAAGCGAGTGCCGATCGATGACCCCCGCATGCCGACGCTCCAGGGCAAGTACAAGGTCCCGCACATGGACGCCAAAGGCGAGGCAAACGGCTTCTTCACCGAGTTCAAGGTGCCGGCAACGCTCTTCCACACGTCATTCTACTGGGACAACCTCATCTACTTCGGCATGGGTCCAAAGAAGGGACCCGACGGCCGGCTCGCGTTCACGCTGCCCATGGCGGATAAGAAGCTCCCCGGGATCGCCGCCTCCGACATTGGCCCGAGCGCCTACGGAATCTTCAAGGCTGGGGCGGAGTATGTGGGGAAGACCGTCGGCGTGGCGGGAGAGCACCTGACGGGCATCCAAATGGCGGCCGACCTGGGGAGGGCCCTCGGGAAGGAGGTCATCTACAACGCCGTGACACCCGAAGCCTATCGCAAGTTCGGGTTCCAGGGTGCCGAGGATCTGGGCAACATGTTCCAGTACAAGAGCGAGTTCGAGCGCGAATTCTGCGGCCTGCGCGATCTCGCCGTTTCTCGAAAGCTCCACCCTGGGCTTCAGACATTCGCCCAGTGGCTCGCGGTGCACAAGGATCGGATCCCGATGGAGTGATCCCTCATCCAATTGCGCGAGACGCATCACCCGATGGAGGACAGTCGAGCCAACGGAAAGATCGCGACTCGGGTTTTACGACATTCTTTAAAGTCTGATAAGGAGAACAAGATGACCAGGAAGAGTATCACAGTCGTCGGTGCCACGGGTGCCCAGGGCGGCGGATCGGGGAGGTCGATCCTTCTTGTCGCCCCGCTTTTGATCGCGATCGCCGGTTGCGGCACCACGGAAGCCAATCCCTGGGCAGATTACACCAAGGTGTTGCCCGAGGTCCTCGCGAAGGCCATTCCCGTGGATCAGAAGAAGGGCATTGCCACCGTGGAAGTCAAGTCGGGGGTTTACGTAGTCACTGATGGCATCTGGCAGTCGGCGTTCATCACGACCGGCGAGGGTGTCATCGTCCTCGATGCGCCTGAGAGCTACGCCGCCAAACTGCCGGAGGCCATTTCGGCGGTCACCAAGGAACCTGTTCGCGTCCTGATCTACACCCACGCTCACAAGGATCACATTGGTGGTTCCGCCGCATTTTCGAAAGTTGCTGGTCTTCGGATCATTGCCCTCGAATCAGTGAAGCACTTCCTTGCGGAGAAGAACGATCCAAATCGCCTGCTTCCTACCGAGACCTTCGCCAAGGCGAAGACCCTGGAGATGGGCAGCAAACGCCTCGAACTCAAGAACTCTCGAAACTACCACTCCGACGAAGGCGACCTGTTGGTCTATCTGCCGAAGGAGCGATTCCTCATGGCCGTTGACACCCTGGCCCCGGGATATGTGCCGTTCATGAGCTTCGACCTCACTTCGAACTTCCACGAGTACATGAAGGTGTTCGACGACATTCTGGCCTACGACTTCGATGTGTTCGTGGGCGGACACCTCACATCGTTCGGGAAGAGAAAAGACGTCGAGGAGACGAAGGACTACGTACTCGACGTCTATCGCACCACCAAGAAGATCCATACCAGCACCGACATGATGGCGGTGTTGGCGAAGACCGCTGAGGCCGCTGGTGGCTGGGAGAATAAGTATCTGCTGTTTCGCGCATTCCTCGACAAGGTCACCGAGGACAGCGCCAAGGAGATTCGGGCCCGCTGGTCGAAGCGCCTGTCCTGCGTGGACGTCTTTGTGGAGAGCCACGTCCGCACCGCGCTGGTCTATATCCGTTGGGACGACTAGGAGGTCGAGAAACTTATCGTTGGCATGGCAGACGGTAATTTTGCCGCTGCCCAAAGGAGAACGAGCGATGACCATCAAGGAACTGATCAAGACGTACGAAAGCGCGCTCAACACGAACGATCTCGAGAGGATTCTCGCGCTGTACGGGAAGGAACCCGTGTTCATGCCGCAGCACGCCCCTGCGCTGGTCGGGCGCGACGCCGTTCGCGCCGGCTATCAGCAGGTGTTCGCCGCCATCAAGCTCGACATCCGTTTCGACGTTCATGAGATCGAAGAGGCCGGGGACTGGGCGTGGGCCCGCACCAGCTCCGCCGGCCGCACGCGGATCCTCGCTGCGGGCGTCGAGGTGGCGGAGGGCAACAACGAGCTCTTCGTCTTCCGGCGCGAGAGCGGCGAGTGGCGCATCCACCGCTACCTGTTCTCGACCAACCAGCCCCGCGCCTGACCGCTCGACTACAAAGGAGAACGACCATGAAAGCGTACATCGTAGAGCGCGCCGGCGGCCCCGAGGTTCTCACGCTCGCCGACGTCCCGTCGCCGCAGGCCAAGGGGGACGAGGTCACGATTCGTGTCCGCGCCTTCGGCCTCAACCGGGCCGAGGTGTATCGCCGTGCCGGCAAGATGGGCCCCATCAACGGCCCGGTGGTGCCCGGCATCGAGGCCGTCGGCGAGGTCATCTCGGACGCTTCCGGGACCTTTCACCCGGGCCAGCGGGTCGCCACGGCTATGGGCGGAATGCAGTTCACGCGGTCCGGCAGCTACGCCGAGGAGGTCGCGGTCCTGCGCAGCAACGTGATCGACCTCCACGACACGACGTTGTCCTGGGAGGAGCTCGCGGCGCTGCCCGAGTCGTACCTGACCGCTTGGGGCGCGCTGGGTAGAGGTGTCGGGCTCGCGAAGGGACAGACCCTCCTCGTTCGCGGGGCGACGTCTGCGCTGGGGTTGGCCGCCACGGTGTACGCGAAGACTCTTGGCGCGAACGTCATCGCGACGACGCGCGCGGAGGGGAACATCGCCCGGCTGCGGGAGGTGGGCGCAGACGTCGCCCTCGTGGACAGGGGGCGAGTGGAGGAGGACGTGCGGCGGGCGTTTCCCGAGGGGGTCGATGCCGCCCTCGAAGTGGTGGGCGTGGCGACGCTGCGCGATACGATCAAGACGCTGAAGTCGTTCGGGGCGATCGTGGTCGTCGGCCTGCTAGGAGGCCCGCCGGTGCTGGAGAACTTCCATCTGATGCAGGACCTTCCGGGCGCGACGCGCCTCAGCTTCTTCCAAAGCGGCTTGCTCGGCACGCCGGCACTCCCGCTCGCCGAGGCGCCGCTGAAAGCGATCGCGGCGGGGATCTCCGCGGGGCGCCTTCCGTCGCTCCTTGTGCGCACGTTCGACTTCGGCGACGTCCCCCAGGCGCACGCGTTGATGGAGAGCAATCGCGCGCTGGGGAAGCTGGTGGTACGGGTGTGACGTCGCGCGTTGATCCAGGGACGCCCGAACTAAGGAGGAGAAGAACATGGAGCCTCGCAAGTGGGTCGATGTTGGTGCGGCTTCCGAGTTGCGCGACAAGCCCGTGGCGCGCGTCGAGGCGGACGGTCTGGCGCTGGCGTTGTCGTTCGCTGACGGGAAATTCGCGGCAGTCGCCGCCGAGTGCGCTCACAAGGGTGGCCCGCTCGACAAAGGGGCGCTCGACGGCGGTTGCATCGTCTGCCCTTGGCATCAGTGGAAATACGATCGCGTCACGGGTCGCGTCACGGGAAGTCCGGCTGGAGTCGCTGCGTACGACGTGGAGGTGCATGACGGACGCGTGCGGGTGGATGTCGCTTCCGCTCGCGGCGAGCGTACCGTCGAGACGGCGAAGCATCCATTGGAGCGGGACATCGCGCGAGCGGCGGGTCCGATCCGCGTCGTCGGGATCTCCACGACGGTGATGAACCGCGAGACGCCGCGCTACTCAACGTCCGAGCGGCTGCTCGGGACTGCGCTGGACCACGCAGCCTCCGCCCTGGGGGCGGAGACGCGCTTGTTGAAGTTGAACGATTTGAAGTTCCGCAATTGCGAGGGGTACTACTCGAAGAGCGCACAATCCTGCACATGGCCCTGTACGATCACGCAGGCGGACGCGGCGGACGAGATGCAGCAGGTGTACGAGGCGCTCGTATTCTGGGCGGATGTGGTGCTGGTGGCGACGCCGATCCGTTGGGGCAACGCAAGCAGTCTCTTTTACAAGATGGCGGAGCGAATGAACTGCATCCAGAATCAGATCACCATCAACGACCGGGTGCTGATCCGGAACAAGGTGGCGACGTTCATCATCACCGGGGGGCAAGACAACATCCAGGGAGTGGCGGGGCAACTGCTGACGTTCTTTTCGGAGATCGGGTTTCACTTCCCTCAGTTTCCGTTCATTGCGCACAGCCGAGGGTGGCAGGCAGAGGACATGGAACGGAACATGGAGATGGTCGAGAACAGCAATGACTTGCGGGAGGGCGCGAAGCAGCTCATTTCGCGCGGAGTTGCGATGGCAGCGCTGTTGCTTGGGCAGGGTGAGGGGGTGGCATCGACCCCCAGAGGAGGCAGAAAGGCATCGCCTCTGCGGATGGGCAGCTAGTCCGGATGACCGACAGGACGTCGAGCAGAGGTATCCGCACGCGTAGTGACTGCTGAGCCAGGCCAATCATGGATCTCTAATCACTCTGCCAAGTATGAACAGCTAAGGTGAAAAGCACCCCATCGGCTAACCTCAGGAATCTCATCCCATTCAGTTTCAATGCTTTGCGTTCAATTCCTCGCAGGTTATCCACTTCTGGCTTGCCTTACGGAGACTCGAAGGGTGGTCGTGAACGGCAGGAATCCGGACGTCACAGCAACGTGACTCGAATTGTAACATGAACGTATGCGCCCTAAAACGACACATCCCGTAAACCATTGAGGCTCAAGCGACGCTCGGGAAAGGCTCTCCTGGCACGCCTCTTGCGTTCGTGCCGTCGTGGAGGTCACGGAGTACCGGCGGCGACGGCCGGAGGAGTCGGTCCTGTACCGGGGGGTGCAGGAGAACCTGGAGACCTTCCTCGAGTTGGCCGCGCATCGCAGCGGAGGCAAGGGGTTGCCGACGTATGTGCGGCGGGAGTTCGAACGGTATCTCGACTGCGGGATTCTCGCCAACGGCTTCGCGCGGGTCCACTGCGGCGTATGCGGGCATGATTCCGTGGTGGGTTTCTCCTGCAAGGGCCGGCGGATGGCGGACACGGCGGCCCACCGGGTGGACCGGGTGCTCCCCCACGTCCCGATCCGTCAGTGGGTGATCAGTTTCCCCGCTCTAGTCGCGGCCTCCCTTCCGGAACCAGGCGTTGAAGGGGCTGACGCTCCCCGCGCCATCGCAGCGGCGGCACGGCCAGACCCCCGAAGGATCGCGGATTCCGGCCCGCGTCTCCGGCGTGTGGGCGATCGTGAACCCCTTGCAGGCCGGGCAGAGCTCCGAGCGCCGAAGCGCGAGCCAGGCCGCGAGGGCCAGGACGATCGCGGCGAGGATCAGCGGCACAGGACCCATCGGGTGCCAGCGGCGCTTCACGGTCGGGCGTTCCTACTTCGTAAGGAGGAAGGCGAGCAGGTCGCGGAGCTCGGCGTCGGTCAGGCGGTTGGCGAGGCCGGCGGGCATCGCGGAGAGGTCCGAGGCGCGCATCCGGTCGATCGACTTCCGCGGGATCCGGAGCGGCCGGGCGCCGTCCACGAGCACGATTTCGTCCTTCGTCTCCTCGGACAGGAAGCCCTGGAGGAACTGGTCGTCCTTCATGACCACGACCCAGGCCTTGTACTTCTCCTCGATCTTCGCGCTCGGGTTCACGACCGACTCGACCAGGTAATCCAGCGGCTTCCCCTTCAGGCTCTGCGCGAGGTCGGGCCCGAGCACGCGGCCGCCGCCGCCGGCCGTGTGGCACGCGGCGCAGCCTGCCTGGACGAAGACCTGCGCGCCACGGGACGGGTCGCCCCCCTTCGCGCCGAGGAGCAGCGCCGTGAGCTCCTCGTCGGTCCGCACGCGGCCGATCAGCGCGTCCTTCACTGCGGAGCGCCGCCGCGCCGCCTCGTCGCGCCGCTTCCGGTAGGTAGCCAGGTCCGTCTCGGGCCGCCACTTGCCGTCGGTCGCGAGGTCGAGTGCCACGGCGCCGAAGGCCCCGCCGTAGGAGTAGCCGTCGAGGCCCTTCCGCACCGTGTCCGGGTGGCGCCGCGTGAACGTCACGACCATCTCGCGCCAGAACGCGGTCCAGTTGAAGCCCTTCGCTCGCGGCTCCGAGATCTCGCCCGTGTCGCTCTTGTCGAGCCATCGGACCATCCCGTCGGCCAGCTCGGGCGTCCAGCCGTCCTCGATCGAGAGGATCGTCTTGACGAGGTGGAACTGCTGGGTCGGGTCGGCCGTCCGGTCGAGCGAGCGGACGAGCTCGGGGAGGCACGCGGAGACCCGGAATCGGCCGGCCGCGCGTGCCGCCTCGCGGACGAGACGGTAGTCGTCCGATCGGAGGAGTTCGTTGAGCCACGCGTCGTGCAGGGACACCTCGTGAAGGAGCGCGAGCCGGAGGACCTCGAGCGAGAAGCCCGCGTCGGCAGTCGCGCGGGCCTCGTTCGCAAGATTCCTCAGGGCGTCCGAGACCGGGAACGCGTGGCGGCCCGTGGCGAGCGCCAGAAGAGCGCCCGACCGGACCCGGGGCGACTCGTGGGCGAGGGCGGGAGCCGCCCAGCGGTCGGGGTCCTGCCGCTCGATCGCCCGGAGCGCGGCGTAGCGGACCGGGCGGTGCTCGTCGCCCAGGCGTGCGATGAGCGGCTCCACGGGACCCGGGTGCCGGGCCAGCCCTTCGAGCGCGCGGCGCCGGACGAGCGGGTCCGCGTCGGCGCTCAAGGCAACCAGCGCGCGGACCGCCTCGTCGCCGCCTCGGAGTCCGAGGATCCACGCCGCCTGGGCGCGGATCGCGGGCACGGGATCGTCCGCCGGCAGCGAAGGGAGAGACGGCGCGAGGAGGCGGATCGCGCGGAGGCGCTGGGCGAGCGGGCGCTTCGGGTCGCGGGCGACCTCCCCGAGAAAGGGCACGCCTCGTTCGGGGAGCGTCGCGCGGATGGCCTCCTCGCGGGCCCGGCTCCACTCCTCCTCCGGTTGGGGGAGCGAGAGAAGCTCTTCGCGCGTGCGCTCGGGCCACTTGGGGACCAGCGGCCCGGGGCCCTTCTTCTCCGGGTCGTAGAGGATCCGGTAGACGCCCTCGTCGTGGCCGGTGACGAGGAGGCTGCCGTCGGGCGCGACGGCGAGGTCGAGGACCGCGAAGCCCGCGCCGGCCGCTTTCCCCTCTGCAAACGTCGCCGGGCGGTCCGACTCGTAGCCCGCGCCGCGCGACCGCACCTTCATCGAGAGGATGCGGCCCGAGGTGACGTACGCGTGGGTGTTGTTGTCCACGCGCTTCCACATGTAGTCGCCTGAGAGGAAGGTGCCGCGGTAGGGCTCCGGGAACTGCGTGTGCTCGTAGAAGACCGAGGCGGAGGGCGAGCCGCGGCCGAGGTCGGCGAGCGAGGGATAGACGTCGGGCCAGTAGCCCGGGCGGCAGCCCTCGCCCGTGTGGTCACGCCAGCCGCGGTCGGCCCCGGGCGGCGAGTGCCAGAACCGGACCGTTCCGTACTGGGGCAGGGCGTAGTGCCATTCGCCGTCGGAGTCGACGATGAAGGCCTCGCCCATCTCGTCCATCGCGAACCCGTAGAAGTTCCGTCCGCCGGTGCCCCAGGCCTCCCAGCGCTTCCCGTCGGGATCGATCCGGAAGATCGTGGCCCCCTCGATGGTCCGACAGATGGAGGTCTCCTCGGTGATGTGGCTCCGTTCCTTCGCGCCCGAGCCGTTGCCCGCGGCGAAGTAGATGAAGCCGTCCAGGCCGCGGATGAGGGCGTGGGTCCCGTGGTCGCCGCCCGCCCGAAGGAGGCCGCCCGCCATCCGCCGCTTGCCGTCCTCGAGGATGACGAGCCCCTTGTCGCTCGACGCGTAGATCTTGTTGCCCACGATGAGGAGTCCTTGGGGGCAGCGCTTGCCGAGTCCCTCCGCGACCTTCTCGGAGGCCTCGGCCACGCCGTCGCCGTCCCGGTCGAGGAGCCGGAGGATGGTCCCGTCGCCCCCCACGTAGACGCGCCCCTCGCCGTCGAACGCGACCGAGTAGCCGCCGGGCGCGACCTCTTTCGATGCGTACTGATAGATCCGGAACCCGGGGGGCAGCTGGAAGCGCTCGTCGAGGAAGTCGATCCCCGCCCCGCGGGGGGAGAGCGCCAACAGGACCAGGAGCGCGGCAAACCTCACGATAACTAGTACGTGGAACGACCCCTCCCGAAACGTTCCGGAATGATCCTTCCCGGTAGATTCGGTCCGTTCTCTGTCTGCTTTCTAAGCAGAAATGACGGTGACCCTTCCCGGTAGGTTCACCGACGTTTCGTGGTATGCTCGATCGCGTGGCGACGGGGGATCGCGAGAAGCTGGCCGGACTGAAGGCGCAGCTGGGAAAGGTCATCCTCGGGAAGCCCCAGGTCATCGACCGGCTCGTCATGGCGCTCGTGAGCGGGAGCCACGTGCTCATCGAGGACGTGCCGGGCGTGGGGAAGACGACCCTCGCCAAGGCGCTCGCCCGCTCCATCGCCGGGGAGTTCAAGCGCGTCCACTTCACGCCCGACCTCCTCCCCACCGACATCCTGGGCTCCTCGGTCTACAACCCGAAGGAGGGCACATTCACCTTCAAGCCCGGGCCCATCTTCGCGAACGTCCTCCTCACTAACGGAAGGGTGCAACGAACCCACCCCGGGCTCCCCTTTGCCAAAACGGCCCGCCCCTCCGGCGCGGGCGGGCTTTGAGGCCCGACTTTCTCCCCTCCCCCCTCATCCCCGCTTCTCGCCTTGTTTGTGTTTGCTATCCTCCCGTCCTCGCGGGCCGCTCGGGGGGGGGCGGCGGACGCGGTGGAGGAGGGCGTGTCGGGCCTGCTCGTGGACCCGGAGAGCGCGGAGGCGGTGGCGAACGCGATCGTGTCGCTCCTCCGGGACCGCGCGAAGGCACGCGCGATGGGCCAGGCGGGACTCGCCCGCGCGGAGCGCGAATTCTCCCTCGCCGCCCGCGCGGCGAAGCTCATCCGCAGGGCCTCGTCGCTTTGAAGCCCCGCGAGGCACGCGTCCATGGGGCTGCCGATGATTTTCTCGCCGAGTCAGGGAGACCTACGCTTCACTCGGGTAAGGTCTCACAAAGGTACCCTCCTCGGGGAACCCGGGCTCAGGTCGGGACGACGAGCGTGAACCGATCGCCCTTGAGCCAGCGGGTCAGGTCCTTGGCAAAGAGGAGGGAGGTTCCGTACCGGTCCCTCGGCTTCTTGGCCAGCGCCTTCAGGGTGACACCCTCGATGGTGGCGTCCACGCCGACGGGGCGGGCGAGCCGGGGCACCGGGTTCCGGATGACCTTCATCAGCACTTCCATGGGGGTCTCTCCCTCGAACGGCTGGCGGCCCGCCAGGATCTCGTAGAGCATGACTCCCATGGACCAGACGTCGCTTCGCCGGTCGATCCCCTTGGAACAGCGGGCCTGCTCCGGGCTCATGTAGGCGGGCGTGCCCACCATCATGCCCGACACCGTCAGCGAGACGGTGGAGTTCTTGCCGGCTACCTTCGCCAGCCCGAAGTCCATGACATGGGGCTGGTTCCTCGTGTCGATCAGGATGTTCCCCGGCTTGAGGTCTCGGTGGAGAACCCCCCTCTCGTGCGCTTCGTGCACCGCGATGGCCACGTCGCGCAGGATGGACACCTGCTGCCGGATCGTCACCGACCCCTGCCGGCGCCACTGCGACAGCGGCATGCCGTCGATGAGCTCCATGGCCAGGTAGCGGCGTCCCTCGACGATCCCCGCCTCGTAGACGGTGACGATGTTGGGGTGGTTGAGACTCGCGCTCAGCCGGGCCTCCCGGATGAACCGCTCCTCGTCGAGCTTCACCTCCTTCGGATCCGCGTGGGGGCTCGTCAGCATCAGCTTGATGGCGACCTTGCGGTGCAGCTGGGTGTCCATCGCCTCGTGCACCACGCCCATCCCGCCCCTCCCGATCTCTCTCAACAGCTTGAACTTCCCCAGGCTGTCCGGCTTCTCCGGGATCGACACCTTCACCGTCGGCCAGTCCGCGGCGGTCCTCCGGTTCTCCTCCCCGGTCTCCTTCAGGACAACATTGCAGCGGGGACACCGATATTCCTTGAGCGGGTAGTAGTTGGTGACGTTGTATCGCTTGCCGCAGGGGGTGCAGCTCAGCACCGCTTTCTTCTGCACCGCCAGGATGACGCTGATCGCCTCCGGCGTGGCGTACCCTCTCTGGACCACGAGCTCGGCCAGGCGGGGCGCCTCCTGGCCGCGGACCTTCGCCTGCGCCTGGAAGGCGACGCAGTCGTCCAGGTAGTCCCGAGGGACTCCCTCCTGCAGGAGCAGTTCATACAGGCGTCGGTCCTGGCGCGCGGGCTCGTCGGGGTCCGCGTTCTTGGGGCGCTGGAATCGCAGCAGCTCCTTCAGCGCCCCGCTCTCCATGAAGCCCTTGGCCGCCAGGATTTCCGCCAGCGACCGCACGGGTTTCCTGCCCGAAGCCGTGTCGCGGGCCTGCTCGGCAAGCGCCTCCTTGAGCTGGTCGGGGGTGATGAACTCCTTGTCCAGGGCGAGCATGCCCAGGCGGAGATCGAGGGCCCCCTGGCTAACCTGGGGGTTGGCTACCATGAGGGAGCGCCCCGCCGGTAAGCGTGAACCGGGCCGCAGAACAGGACGGACATGGAACTAGACTTCCTCCCCAACCGGTCAATTATATCCCGGGTTGTTCCGGAGGGATGCATTTTTTATGAAAAACGCCCCGTACCCCTCCCAGGGCGGACGGGAGGGCTTGACCCCCGATTCCGGGTCCGTGTCGGCGGACGGCAGGACCCCGCCGCTCAGCGGCCCGCCAGGGCCGAAAGATACCGGAGCGAGACCCCGAGCGCCTGTTCGAGATAGGCCCGGGCCTCCTCCTGATGGAGGTCGAGGTTGGCGAGCCACAACTCGGCGCGCTGGCAGCCCGCCGGCGTCGAAGCGAGGAAGCCGAGCGTGATCTCCCGGGCCTTGGTCCCGAACGCGCTGAGGTTGAGCAGGTCGACGAGGCCCTGGAGCCGGCGGATGAGCGCCCCGAGCTCCGCGCGAACCTGGCGGATCCGCACGAAAAGCGCGAGAGCGCCTTCGTTCATCCGGACGTAGTCCCCCTTGTCCCTGAGGCTCGCGAGTTCCTCGATCTGCACCCGCACCGCGTAGCCCCCCTGGGCGACGAGGCAGATCACCTCCCAGGGGTCGAGCTTCTGGGAGTTTTCCGCCAGGATCTGGAGTAGCCGCTCCGCGCTCATGAGAGTCAGCAGGCGCTCGGGATCAAGGCCGACGGACCGCCCCATTTCCGGAAAGGCGGTCTCGTATGGGGAGCGCGCCAGGGCCGTCCCCGGCGAGCCGGACACGGCGGCGGAGTTCGGGCTCTCCGCCGAGCCGATGCGGGCGCTGACGGAATAGTAGTGAGGGGTCCCGTTGGTCAGGCCCACATCCGTGTACCCAGGGTGGACGGATTGCCCCACCGGCATGAAGGGACCGCCGGGAAGGGCCGACCGCTTGACCGTGTACGAGTCCGCCCTCTCCACGGGGTCCCACTTCAACGACACGCGACCGTCTCCTGGGGAAGCCTCGACGCCGGAGGGGGCGCGCGGGGGTTCCGACGGCGTGGCCCGCGTCTCGGGCGAGGGGGCGCCCTCCCCACCCGCCCCCACGGCGCGGATGTCGTACGCGTAGGAGCGCCCGTTGACCAGCGGGCTGTCCATGTACGACGTCCCGGTCGTCACGGCGGCAATCACGGTGGATCCTCCCGGCGCCTCCGAGCGCACCACCTTGTAGCTCGTGGCCCCGGGGACGGCCGTCCAGGCCAGTTCGACCCGCCGGTCTCCCCGCATGGCGATCGGCGCGGCGGGGGCGGCGGGCGGGGCGATCGGGCTCGCGTGGACGGGGCCGACATGAGGACTGCGTCCTCCCGGGTTCACGGCCGTTATGATGTAGTAGTAGGTCCTGCCGCCCCGGACGTCCGTGTCGGTGTAGGCGGTCTCGGCCACGGCGGCAACCTTGGCGTAGGGGCCGGCGCGCAGGGTCGCGCGCCGCACCCGGTAGCGTACCGCCCGTTCGGACGCGCTCCAGGTGACCTTCACCTGGCCCTTCGAGGCCACCGCGCGCAGCGCCCCGGGTGCGGATGGCGGTTCGATGGGCTTGGCGTGGACGCGCGAAGAGCGGTCGCTCTCGCCGCCGGCGTTGAGCGCGAGCACGGCGTAGTAGTACGTGGTCCCGTTCGTGACGCCCTTGTCCAGGAAGGTGGTTTCCGTCGCTTCTGAGACCTGGGTGTAGGGTCCGCCGGGCTCCGGGGAACGCGTGAGCCGGTACTTCGTGGCGCCGGAAGAGCCCGCCCACGAAAGCATCACATGCAAGTTCCCGGAAACGGCGGTCAGCCCGGCAGGCGGCAGGGGCGGGGCGACAGGCGCGGTTTCCACCGGAGCGGACGGGCCGCTCTCGCCCGACGCGTGGGCGGCGCGGACCCCGTAGAAGTAGGTCGTGCCGTTGGTCACGGCGGTGTCAGTGAAGGCGGTTTCGGCGACCCGGACCCGCTGCGTGTAGGGGCCCGCGGCCGCTTCCGCGCGCTCCACGACGTAATGGATCGCGCCGGGCTCGGGGGTCCAGGAGAGCGCGACCCGGCCGTTGGCCGGGGTCGCCAGCAGGCCCGTCGGTATCCCGGGCGACGCCACGGGAGCGGCCTCGACGGCAGGCGGGGGAACCGGGGTCGCGGCGCCTGCCGATCCCGTCGGGGGCGCGGGGGCGACCGAGGGCGGCGTCTCACGGCTCGCGGGTTCGGCCGCTGCCGGCGTTGCCGAAGCGGGTTCCACGGCAGGCGAAACCGGAGAGGGAGAGAGCTCGGCGGCGGGCGTGGAGACCGCGACGGTCTTGACGGGCGGCGCGGTCCCTTCCGTCCCGAAGGGCGGCGCACCGGACCTGACGGGAGCTTCGGCCGGGGCCGCGCGGAGAGCCTCGCGGTACCTCTCGGCGATCCCTCCCGACAGGCGGATCCTCTTCGAGGCCTCCTGGCCGTACTTCTCCGGCTCGGACGCCCACCGTGAGACGGCTTCCAGCGCCGGCGGTGAGACCGCGAAGAAGGCAAGAAGCCACTCCCGGCGCGCCTGCCCTTCCTCGTCAGGGGAGGGGGCGTCGAGGAACGGGTCGAGCTTCTTGAGCGTAAGGCCCGTCTGGTCGCGGATGACGCGCAGCTGCTCGAGGATTTCCGGGTCGATGACCGCTCCCCGTCCGTTCTGGGAAAGTTGGTCCACCGCGCGGAGCAGGAGGAGGCGGTTCGAGTGGGCCAGGCAGCAGGTCTCCCAGAGGGCGACGGGCGTTCCCGCCGCTCCGAGGAGAGCGCACCCCTTCTGGGCGAGTTCCAGTTCCTCGAGGAGGCCCGAGTTTAGATTGGCGGCCCCGGCGTTCATCCCCGTCGAGTCTCGTGAAAAGTCCGTGCCCTGTCAAGGGCCCTGGAACGCTGCCCTCATGGGCGTCGCCCTCGTGTGCCGGAAAAGGCGCACCGCGCCCCTCATCCCCGCTTCTCGCCCCCGTTTGTTTTTGCTATCCTCGTCCAGCGCACCGGCTTCGGCAACGCGGACGCTTCGGAGCTTCGCCGGATCCTTCAGTCGGTGGCCGTCTCGGCGGTGACGGACTGAGGGATCGGCCGGACGCGTTTCCCGTGGAGCGCGGTCCCATGGGAGAGGCTAGCCGCAATACCAGTCGGATAAGCCGTTAAAGAAAAAACCCTCCCATTGGCCGATAACTTTGTGTTCGGCAAAGTCAGCCAATGAGAGCGGGCTAGGGCAGCGCCACCCGGAAGCCGTTGTCCGGGTCGCGATCGGCCGCGGGAAGGCCGTTGCGGATCGCAACGCGGCAGAGCGTGGATACATCGTGCCAGCTCCCGCCCCGCAGGCACCGGCGATTTCCGCTTGCCGGGCCTGCAGGGTCCACCGCATCCCTCGCGTAAGGGCCCGCCCAGTCCTGGCACCACTCCCACACGTTGCCGTTCATGTCATAGAGCCCCCACGCGTTCGGCTTCTTCTGCCCCACCGCGTGCGACTGCGCTCCCGAGTTCGACGCGTACCATGCGTAGTCGCCCATCGCGCCGTCGTTATCCCCAAACGACCATCTCGTCTTCGTCCCCGCACGGCACGCGTATTCCCATTGCGCTTCCGTAGGGAGCGCCGCCAGACGGCCCCTGAGCGAGTTCTTCGCCTTCTCGTTCAGCCTCTTCAAGAAGTTCTGGCAGTCGTCCCACGAGACCTGCTCCACCGCCAGATCAGGCCCCTTCCAGCGCGAGGGGTTCGACCCCATCACCGCTTCCCACTGCGCCTGCGTCACCTCGTATTTCCCGAGGTAGTACCCCTTGGTGATCGTCACCCGGTGCTCCGGCCGCTCGTCCGCCTGCCAGCCCTCCGTCGGGGGCTCCGTCCCGCCCATCGTGAAGACGCCGGGCTTGATGTAAACCAGCTCCATCCTGACTCCGCCCCCCAGATCCAGGGTCACCTGGCCCTTCGTGCCGGCGACCGGCCCGAGCGACGCGATCTTCCTCTCGGCCGAGACTTTCGCGAGGCCCGTCAGCCCCGGAATCGCCCGACCCAGCCACTCCGCCGCCCGACCCCGCGCCCGGGCCTTGTAGGTCGACGCCTCCTTCTCCGCCTGTGCCGCCCACGCCTCCCCCAGCGCCCCATGCGCCGCGGCGTCCGTCGGGTTCCCGAGCTCCTGCTCGGCCAGGTTCCTCAAGGCGGGCTCCGAACCCTTCGCGAGCATCGGAAGGCCCCGCTTCCAGTCCCCCTTCACCAGACTCACGAACTTGCCCACCGCGGCGTTGGCCGCCGGGTCGTCGGGTTTCGTCTCCAGCGTCTTGAAATGCCCTTTGATGCCATCCACGACGCGCTTGAGGTCCGCCAGCTCCTTGCCGCGATCCCTGGCCGTTTCCTGGAGGCCCTTGTCGTTCGCCGCCCGCGCGAGGGCCTCCGCCCGCCCCGCCGACTTCAGCGCCGTCTCGTAGTCGTCCCCCTCCGACGCCTCCTCCGCCACGTCCAGAGCGGCCTCCGCCCATGCGGCCGCGTCCGGCCCCTTGGCCGTCGTCTTCGCGAAGAGATCCATCTTTTCGCCGATCGCGTCCACGTCGAACGCAGCGGCCCTCGCGTCGATCGCTTCGAGCGCCGTCTTCGCGTCCATCCCCTGCGCCGCCAGGTCCCGCGCCACGCGCAGGAGCACGTAAAGCTCCGCATCTTTCGCGCCCGAGGTCGCCGTGGTCGAAAGGATCGTCCGCGCCAGGTCCGCCTTCTCCTTCGGCGTCCTGGCCTGGTCGGGGTTGAAGGCCTTCTTGACGGCGGCTTCCGCGTCGCGCAACTTGGCGGCATCGGGCACGGCCGGGCGGCGGGGAGGGATCGTGGGAGGCGGTTGGACGGGGGGCTTCACGCGCGGTTCTACCGGAGGGGGATCGGGGGTCTTGACCACAGGTTGCGGGAGGACCGGGTCAGGGGGCTTGGGGTTCTCCGACTTCGGCGCCTCCGCGACTTTGGGCTCGGTGTCCCTGATCCACCCTGCGATCGTCTTCCCCTGCGGCGTGTCGGCGTACGCTCGGGCGAACTCCGCGTAGCGGCGGCGGATCTCGTCTTCAGCGAACCGACCGCTCTGCGCCTTGATCTCGTCGAGCTTGCGCTGCGCCTCCCCCTGGCGAAGCTCCCCGGGCGTCGTCACCGCCGCGATCGGCGTGTCAGGGACGCGGGGTTTCGGGGGCTCCGGCTCGGCCTCTTTCCTGGCGGTGATCGGCGGCGGGGGAGCTGAGGATCCGC
>CAZSCC010000203.1:0-9303 GCA_964604905.1 uncultured Planctomycetales bacterium | reverse complement strand
ATTCTCCGACGCGAGGTGGGAGCCTGGGAGCGAGATCGAAATCGAAAGGTCGTTGGCGTCGACTGGCAATTCACCAACTCCAAGGCCCGCATCAAGCTCAAGCATCTTTACCCTGTGATTCAATGCTGAAGGGACACTAGGAACGTGCGCCTAGCCGGCAATCCAAGACCTCCCTCTAGCTTCTTCGCGACCCCGCCCTGATTCTTTCACTTAATCCTTGAGTGTGTCCGATCTCGGCGTCGTGGGTGCGTGGATTCCCATCCGATGACGGACGGCCTAAAATGCAGAGGATTTTTTCGGGCATCGCGCCGCAGCGCGACGACCCGAAAAAATCCTCTGCATTTTAAGGTGCGCCCCTTGTCCTTGGCCCATCCGCAGGCACACCCTTTGCGCCGAGCTCCGACGGCGCCGACTCCCCGTCTTTACTCGCAGGGGGCCGTCCTGCCCTTCCCTACGAACCGCCACAGGTCTAGAAGTGGGAGCTGTGTTCCCTGAGTCGCATAACAACTTCTTGGAAAGACGGGCCCGGTGCGAGAAGGAGGGTATTCATTGCAGCGAACTCCTTCTCGAAAAGGGCGAGCGTCTCGGCATTGGGGAGGGTAAAGGGATCCCGCGACTGAAACGCCAGGGCGTCTTCCCCGCGGAGCTTCTCGGCTTTGTACGTCTCGTAGTCGGGCGTCCCGATGAACTTCAGGACTCTCTCGGCGCCGAGCAGCTTGTAGAGGTCGTAGTAGTGGCGCATGAATTCACGCGGCCTGTCTTTGTGGGTGTCTCGACGATCGCGATGCTGGCGGAATCGCCTGCAGAGGGTTTGGAGCTTGTCGACAAAGGTGTACTCGGGGTTGAAGCATTTCACCGCCGGAGCACGATTGTCGGCCACCCTGAGTCCGGCCTCGAGCGCCTTGACCATAGCCCAGCTGCTGAAGTCCCGGGGTTCATTGGGGATGGTCCGGGCGAAGCCGACTTCCAGGAGCACCTCGGGTTTGAGTGCGGGGAGCGGGGTGAAATGGGATGTGTACTTCAGGCCAATCCCGCCGTTCTGGCCTCGCTCGTCGTCGTAAGCACGGTTCCTTTCGCTCACGATGCCCGGAATCTTGATCCTTGCGGCCAGATCGTCAAAGAACAGGAAGCGAGCCTTGACCGGTGCCGGCTTGTCGCTCTTGGTATTGAGCGTTTCCGGGGGCTCGAAGCGGATGTCGATGTCCTCGGAGAACCGGTCTATCAATCCCCATCCCTTGGAAAGGGAGGTTCCGCCCTTCATCTCGAATCGGAGCCCATTCTGCTGCAGACCCCACAAGCAGTGCATGACCCAGTAGTCCTTCTCCACCACGACGGCCGGAAGACCTTTCTCGGCCGCAAGGGTATTGAAGAGCTCTCCGGCGTCGGAACGCTCGTGGAAGAACTCAGGCATGGGATTCCATCAGCATTCGCCGGGCGCGCGGACTCCCGTAACGCTCCACCTGGGTCCGCAATCCCGCGGGATCGAACTCATCGAGGTGGGAGCGCAGATTCCGGAGCACCGCGTCGGCGTCGTCCGGAAGATGCCGGAGGTTGTTGAGCAGATCAATGAGAAGAAACTCGCGGCTCAGCCTGTCCGGGTAGGAGGGAACCCGGCGGAAGATGAATCGCTTGCCACCGAGGGTGAACTCTCCAGAACGCTTGTGATTGTAGACCATCTGTGTTCCGTAGACTTGGGTAAGCCCAAGCCCCAGCTGGTTGAAGTGGGTATAGGAGGTCAGGAGGAAGTCTCGAGTCCTGAGGAACGCGCGCACAAGGTGGCGGTCATCGGGGGGTGCGGACCCGAACGCATTTCTCCGAGGGCGATAGTAGAGGCCACCTGAAAGCCTCCTCACCTCGTCTTTTCCGACGAGCGCCTTCAAATCCCGATCGATGGCCGTTGTGAATCCCTTGAGGTCCTGCCGGCGATAGACCTGTCCCGGCCGCATTGACCTTTTGAGCTTCTGGTCGTTCCTCATGGCGTCACCTCGAACACCTACAGGAGACACCAATCCCCCGATAGATGCAAGTATTTTATGTAAACTTTCATGCACACAAACCCTCCCGGCCCCCCTCATCCGGGTTACCATGCCCGCGCTTCTCAGGGAGTTCCCGCGGGCAAGGCGTGAGTGCAGGTTCCTACGGTTCCGTATGAGTTGCGTGAGCACCCGCTTTCAAGGCGTATGTGCGGTCGTGGGCTATTGTCCCGGGAGGAGTTCCTCCACCAGGAACCGCGTCTTGGCAGGAACCAGGCGTTCCGGATAGTACTTCTTGATGATGTCGAAGACCTGGGTGGCCTGGGTGAGCTTCAGATGCTTGATCAGAAACGTGACGTCGTCGCGATCGTGGGTGTCGAAGCGGGCGGAGAAGCACTTCATGGCAAGCATGTAATCCGGCCCAGGCGCCCACACTCTCAGATGAGACAGGTTGAGAACGGCCACCCTGGGAGGCTCGGAGAGGAAGTAGCCCTTGGCGGCGTCGTTGAGCCAGTCTTCTGGAACGTCAAAAGCTCCGCTGATGGCCTTGGCCGCCTCCCGAATCTGACGGGTCGGCTCGAAGATCGCGTCGACATCCTTGGTGGCCTTCCGGGCCTGGAACACGAGGCACATCACCGCACCGCCGCATAGGCCGATCTCACCAATGACCTCTTTCTTCGCGAGCTCGTCGTTCAACGCCTTGAAAAGCTTCCGGATCATCGCTGCAGTGAGCATGCCTCAGGCTCGATTTAGGAAGTTGTCGAGGACGAAGATGTTCCGCTTTCGGAAGTGGGCGGGAGAGTGGACCAGCGCAAGCGCCTTGAGCGATTCGGTTCCCGAGACGAACCACGGCTTCGCCAGACTGCCCACTCCCCAACACCATTCCGGCGACTCCATCCCGATCTCCTCGCAGAGCGATTCGACCGTGGATGCGATGAGGCACTGCAAAGACTTCGGGGTCCCGGGATCCGGAGGAGCGGCCACAAGCGTCTGGCGTGGTTTCCGCCTGAATTCATCCACGAAGTTGAAGAGGTGAACCGGCCAGGAGGCTTCTCCCGCCACGGAGATCCTCTCGGAAATGTCGAGCACGGAATCCACTTCCCTGCTGAGGCAGTGCTGGATCGTCCGCTCGATCGCCTGGTCCGAGAGTCCCAGAGCGCGGGAGACCTTCTTCAGCGTGGACAGCCGCCAATCGTGCTTTCCGGACTCCAGGAGTTGGACGGTTCTAAAAGAAACGCCGGCCTTGGCGGCCAGGGTACGCTGGGAGACCCCACGAGTGATTCTCCGCGCCTTGAGAGGGTTCATGGGAGGGATTATAGGTGACATACTATGATATGTCAATAGGGAGGTTTCCCGCCCAGCCCGTGCCCATGACAGAAATGCGTGCCGTTTCAGTCGAGGTGTCACTCAAGAGAACTTGTTGACCGTCGGACGGCATTGGTGAAAAATGACCGACGATGGGCCCTAGCACGCAGCGGAAGGCGATACAGCCGAGAAAGCGGGACAAGGTCGACCCTGCCTCCATCGACGTCACAAAGTCCGTCGAGCTCGCGGTGCTTGCCGTCCGAGGGGTGAACGCGCGTTGCCTCCTCTCGGGGACCGACAGAGAGATCACCCTTCGGTCGGGGGACCTATGGGACATTGTGCCGGGGGAGGTGGTCCACGTCGGGCCGCAAAAAGTGTGGAGCTACTTCCGGCATACGTACCTCTCCGGCACGATTATGCGACATCAGATCGACCTCGAAGTCTTCAAGCTGGCCCCACTCGCCCTCACGGACTGCGGGATGTGGGAACCCAAGGAACACTACTGGGGCGAAGAAGGCGAGGCCTTGGAGGATTGGGCGATTCCGATCTACGAAGGGGGGCCACGTCCGGAATTCGAGATGGAGCAGGTGATCCCCGGAGATGATCCGGATGATCCTGACGCCGATCCGATTTCTGAAGCCGTCGCTCTCTACGAGGGAGGCTCCATGGAGGATGCGGGGAGCCTTCTCATGGATATCCTCCAGGTTGACTTTAGGTGCTTGGACGCTCATGCCCATCTCGGCAACTTCGCGTTCGACCCCCGTCCTGAACCCGCGCTGCGCCACTACAAGGTCGGTGTCCTCATTGGCGAACTGAGCTTGGGATCCGACTTCCGGGGGCTCCTCCCCTGGAGCTTGATCGACAACCGCCCCTTCCTTCGGTGCTTGCACGGATACGCGCTCTGCCTCTGGCGCCTTGGCCGCTTTGAAGAAGCCCAGAAGACGCTCGAACGCATGCTCTGGCTCAATCCTTCAGACAACCAAGGGGGACGCTTTCTCCTTTCCGATGTGCGGGAGAGGAGCCCCTGGGCGCCCGAGGAGTGAACGAGGGGCCTGGGCCCAAGTCAAATCGGGGGTACGTTCCCCGGCTCCGTTCGCTCCTTTGGGTATTTGGTCTGCGCCTCCCGGAACCGGTCGAGCACCGCCCGGACCGCGAGGTCATGAGGCCTGGCGGTGACCCATCCCGGCGAGACGACGGCCCGAATCTCGGAGAACGCGCGGGCAATCTCGGAGAGCCGGGCGACCCATTCCTGAAGATCTGCAGTCGCTCTGGGAACCTTCCCCCGGCAATAGTCGGCGAGGGACGCATATCCGGTGCGTATGACGACTTCCTCCCCGGACCCGCCCTGCTCCTTCGCCTGCTCGAGGGCCTCCGCCAGGACGGCGAGCTCGATGGCGATCGAGCTTGCAGCCTCGCCGGCCTGAAAAACCCGCTTGACCCGACCAATTTCCTCGCGCTCGGACATGACGATGGCCCCTCCCCCACCGATCTCATGGGGTCTTCCCACGAAGAAACCGCTCGTGAAGATCTCGATCATCGTCAGGATCCTCCCTGATTTATCGGGCGTTCAGAGGCTCGCAGCCTGGTCGAGGGCGGCCCAAGTGGCCTCGACGGCCTGGGCGGCCTCCTTCCCGAAGCGGGTCACGTAGCAGGGACGGCAGGCGCCGATGTCGCTCTCGTCGTGGAGGACGAGCCACGGCTCGCGCCGACTGCAGAGCACGCAGTAGCCTTCCGTCATGGCCGAGCGGTGCCGGGTACAGAGTTCGTCGGCCTCGTCGCTCGAGATACCGGCTCCGTCGACGGCCGGCCGGACAGGCTGGAGGCCGAAGTGGGTGCACGCCAGGCAAGGGCGCTCACGCGTCGGGCTCTTCATTTCCATGGAATAGCTCCTTTCGTTTCTTGGATCAGGATACACCAATAGCTCTATTAGTCAATAGACTAATAGATATATTGGAATATGGAAGATTGGCTTTGACGAGGGGTAGACCCCGCCTCATAATCGATCAACAAGGAAGGGCAACGAATGGCCAGGCGGCCCGGGCGTAGAAAGCGGATCGAGACGGCTGGCGTCAGGTACTTCTCATGGGAGGTGCCCGATGAGCTCGGTCAGGCGTGGGCTCAGTACGCGCTTGACGTGCGCAAGCGCCGGACGGATGTCGCGCGCGAGCTTCTTGAGAAGCTCCTGGTCGAGCAGGGGTATCTCCGGATCCACCGCAAGAAGGATCCTGAGACGGGGCACGAGGTGATCTCGTACGAGGCCCTTCGGCCGCGAGAGCCGCGCTAGGGAATCGAAATAAAGAGGCCGAGGGCGGTCCCCCGTCGGTCCGCCCCCGGCCGTTTCCCCCTCTGACTCTCTTAGCTCAGGTGCTTGGAGACGACCGCGGTTATCTCGAACATCGAGACCTGGTCCTTGTCGATGGTGGTTGCCCCATTCATTAAGCGCCCACCCTTCCCTTCCCCAGCGAGTCGAGGAATCTCTGGGTCCTCTCGATTAGGTCCGCGTGGGCCTCAAGACCTTCGAGAATTATGTCCCGCGTCAGCGTCGAGGTGCTGATCTGGTAGGCGGTGGCGAGCAGTTCAAGCTTCTCGCTCTCCTCCGGGGTGAGCCAGGCCCTGGCGCCGGCGTTCCGCTTCAACTCGCCTGGATGGCGGACGCAGGCATCGCCATGGCGTCCCCGCTGGCGGCCTGGCACGCGCACAAGGCGCGTAGTTGCCGTGCGTTTCTCGGTCGGAGCGTTCGCGGGCGCTGGAGCACCTTTTGTGGGCGGCTCCCCCTGCCTTACCTGGACGGTCTCTGGTACTGAACGCGATAGCGTGTTGGAGGCCACAAGATCCGTCGTTGGCACCTCGACCTTAGGCGCGGGTGCGGACGCCGGCGCCGAGGGCTCGGCTCCGGCCGTCGACGCGGGTTGATCGTCCTTGAGAAGGCCATCCATGGAGAATGCGAGCGCGACTCCGTTGCCCTCCGTGGTCTCCTCCGGTCTGTCGCGGCGATCCTGCGCCAGTCGCCGGATGAGAGAACCCTTCTTAATCATGCGACCTCCTTCATGGCCTGGCCCTCGCTGCGTTTCCAGAGCTCATTCATGACGGCCTTCATCGCGATGGCGCTCGCTTGGCCGGGTGCGTACTGCCAGATCGGGACGACGTGCTGGTTGGCTTCGTCGATCTTCACCGAATGTGGGATGACGGGATCGATCTTGAGAGCTTTCCAGTCTTCGTCGATGACGGCGAGCGTGTCGTCGGCGACGTTCGACTTTTTGTACTTGTTGAGCGCGATCCCGATCGGTCGGAGGGTCATGTTGAGACCCTCCTCGCGGATCTCGTCCACGGTCCGAAGGATCTCTTTGATCCCACGGAGGCTCCAGTCGCCGTATTCCGATGGAATGACAAGGTAGTCGGCGGCAACCAGCGCGTTAATCGTGAAGAGGTCGAGTGCTGGGGGCGAGTCGATGATGGCGTAGTCCCAGACTTTGTCGGCGCTCCGGAGGAGTTTCTGGACCCGCGAGAACTTCCCTACCCCGTCGAACTGCATGCACTCGGCGAGGTTGCTGTCGGAAGTGATGATTGCGAACTCCCGGGGATCCGTTCCCTGGATCGCGGGCTCGATCCGGAGTTCCGGCGATTCTCTCGAGAAGAGGAAGCTCGCCAGGCACGAGGTCTTCCCGAAGGTACTCGAGAGATTACCCTGGGAGTCCAGATCGACGAGGAGAACCTTGGCCCCCCTTTCCCGCAGGAAGTGGCAGAAATGAAGCGAAAGGGTGGTCTTCCCCACCCCGCCTTTCCGGTTCGCGAACGCGTAGGTCTTCATGGTAGTTTCCTTCCTCTCGCTGAAGTTGATATCGACCGATCGCGGCCGAAACTGTAGGCCCATTATCCTATTGGGTCGACGGTCCGATGATCCGCAGGCCCAAGAGCCCGATGGCCCTCCAGATCATGAGGCCACTGGGCTGCTGACCCACCGGGTCGCAAGGTCGGGAGTCCGATGGTCCCTTGGTCCGATGGCCTCGAGGGCCAAGAGGCTCGTGACCTATTGGGCCACTGGACGGACGCCCCAGAAGGTCATCGGATCACTGATCTCGTGATCCACTGGTCCATCGGGACGGTGGGCCGGAAGCCCATTGGCCTGTCGGACTGCTGGCCCAAAGGGCCGTTGGGCTAGTGGGCCACTAATCCAACCGGGGCGGCTCGTTTCGGCCCCCTGGGCCAATGGGCCACTCCTGTTTCGGGACACACGGGAGGCCCTCAGCCCAACGGCCCAGTGGGCCACTAAACGGAAGTGCTTGAGTCCCAAGACAGTGGAGCGGTGGGGAAGGGGAGGGGGTAGGCTCAGGCGACCGCTTCGGAGGGCGGGACCGCCAAGAACTGGGGCAGGGGTTCAGGGGAGGCCGCCGGCGGGGCCTGGGCCAAGGTCAGCTCCCTCATGAACGCGAAGGGAGAAAGCGGGGCTGTCCGGGCGAACTCCTGGAGAACCTCGACCAAGCGCGTGGCGTACCGGGTGCTGATCTGCTGCTTCTGCCTGAGGACCCGGAGGAGGTACGCGTGGTCACACCCCATCCGTCGCGCGAGCTCGCGGAGCGAGACCCCGAAGGCCTCGAGAAAGAGCCGGACCTTCGCGTCGTCCAGGCAAATCGATTTGAGCGGGATTCCGCGCGTGATGGCATCCATTGCTCGTCCCTCTCTCCAGTCACCGGTAGTCACCACCCTGCGTTGCGCGGCTGGGGCCGCGGTGGGGCAGGGGGCCCGCGCCGAAGGGCGCCAATAGGATGATCGGCCTCGCGGCGGAGGGGCTGAAGAGAAAAGGAGGATCGAGTCAGCGCTTCGGGGCCCGCCCGGCTGCTGACGCATCCGGAGATCCGCGCCGGGAGGTCCACGGCCATCGGCGGGAGGGGGCGTCTGGGTTTCGCACGCATAGGGAAAAGGAAACAGGTCCGAACCGGCGCTGAAAGGGAAAGAAAAGGGGGGCATTGCTGGAAAAGAAAAGCTCCCTCGCGCCTCCGCGCTCGGGCGGGGAAGAGGCGCCCGGCCGCCCGGGGCGGCCGCGGGCGCGAAGAGAAAAGAGGAGGCATCCCCGATTCCTTCGAGCCCCGCTCCAACTCCGCCGCGAACGCCCTCGACCCAGGGGCGCTCAGGTCCGCCGCGCGAATCCGCGCGCTTCGAGCGTGAGCCCCCTCCTGGAAGTCTAGAGCAGGTGAAAGTATCATCGTGCGTCAGGATGAACCTCTTCAGGCGAAAACGTTCCATCTTCCGCTGGCAGGGCCCGCGGCGCGGCGAGGGGGCGGAATACGTTTCTTGCAGGCTCTGTCGACGCGCGTATAGAACCATCTCCTATTCCCATCTGCGCCATCGTCATCACCTCGGAATCCAGCAGTACCGTAGGAAGTTTCCGGACGCTCAGGTCACCTGTCTCGAGATTCGGGAGATCGAGTCGGTCTTCCAGGCGCGGCGATACAAGGCCCTCGGGAGGCATTGGTCAAAGAAACACGTCGTGCGGGCGATCCGCGCCCGCTTCGCAGCCGGGCGTGATCTTCACCTCGGTGCCGTCAAGACGAGCGACCAACGCCTCCTGGAAGCGGCCCTCCGATACTGCAGGTCCTGGGACCACGCTCTCCTCGCCGCCCACCTCGACCCGGACTGCGTCAGGAAGTGGAGTCGATGGACTCGGGACCGGTTCCGGAGGAAAATCCTGGAGCTCAAGCGGGAGGGCCTCCCGCTCTCCTGGTCGGCGGCCCGCCGGCGCGATCCAAGGCTCCTGAAGGCTGCGTACGTCGTCTTCGGCTCCTGGACGAAGGCACTCCACGCCTTCGGCCTCAAGCCCGTCTATGAACACGAGCGTTGGACGAAGGCGGAGGTCGTTCGAAGGATTCTCGAGCGCCGGAGAAGGGGCGAGCCTCTCTACGCGCGATACCTGATGCTGAATGGCCTGGGAAGACTCTACCATGCGGCGCTCTCGAAGTTCGGAGCGTGGGGAGAAGCGCTCCGTGCGGCCGGGATCGATCCCGCCACGGTCCACCTCCGGCGCGCATGG
>CAZSCC010000202.1:0-1895 GCA_964604905.1 uncultured Planctomycetales bacterium | reverse complement strand
GGGTTTGCCCTTCAGCTCGCCGCGCAACGCCTCGATCTCCTTCCCGAGTTCGGAGAGACCGGCCTCGAGCTCCGCCTTGTCGGCGTCGGGCACGGCCACTCCGGGGGGCGGCACCTTCCGGACGTTGTCCACCTGGTTGTCGCGCTCGCCGTCGGCGAGGGCGCAGGGGACGAGCAGGATGAAGGCGAGAAAGGTACGCATAGGTCCGATTCCTCCAGGGACGGGGGTAGTGTAGTCCGCCTCTCTAACGTTGTCCAAATCCGCGAGGTTGCGGCCAAGCGGACGTATCGTAAGTATGAAGAAGATCGCCGGCCTCCTGCTTCTCTCGTCGCTATCGTGGGGTCAGGAGAAGGCCCCCGAGCACCCCCTGAACACCTGGGTCAAGCTCACCCCGGTGGAGGGCTCGCCGACTTCCCCCCGCCTCGGCTATGAGGGGGACTGCGTCTGGGATCCGAAACACAAGGTGATCCTGCGATACGGCGGCCACAACCAGGGAGGCGGCGGAGAGCAACACTCCGACGTCTGGACCTTGGATCCCTCCACGGCGAAGTGGACGCTCAAGGAGCCCAACACGGCACCTCCGGGGGTCTGTTGCGCGCAGCAGAACGTCTTCGACCCGCTCTCCTCCCGGTACATCCGGTTCCCGTCGTTCAGCGGCAGCCACGGCTGGCAATGGAGCCGCGAGATCTACATGAATCAGTCCGCCGTCTGGACGTACGACCTCGAGACCAACCTCTGGCGGAACCGGCGGCCGTTTCCTGCGCCCCGGCTCTCTCCGCTTCGCTGCGCGAGCTGGGACAGCGACCGGGAGGTCGTCGTGGTCTTCGGCGGCGAAGGATCGCAGGAAGGGACGATCGTCTACGACCCCTACACGAACACCTGGACCTCCATGAAGCCCGCGAAGCAGCCGGAGTTCCGGAGCGGCGGGAACATGGCCTACGACGCCGAGCGGAAGCTCCACATCCTTTTCGGGTCGCAGTTCTCGAACGACCCTCACACTTGGGCGTACGATCTCGCGAAGAACGAGTGGCGGGACCTGAAGCCTGAAACCCAGCCGCCGACCGACAAGAACGACGCCGTGCTGGTCTACGACGCCGTCGGGAAGGTCGTGATTGCGATCGTCAAGGTCACCGAGGGGAAGGACGAGGAGGCGAAGTCCTCCGTCCAGACGTGGGCCTTCGACGCGGGGAAGAACTCCTGGACCCGGATGAATCCCGCACGAGAGCCCGACGCGGCCGGAAACCGCACGCGGGTGCTGCTTGCGGTACCGGAAAGGAACCTGCTCTTCCTGGAGAATTGCACGAGCAAGCCCCGCGAGCAGCAGGTCTGGAGTTATCGGTACGCCGAGGGCAAGGCGCAGGCGGTCGCGGTGAAGCCGCGGACCCAGCCGCGGACTCCGGAAGACCTTGTCGTTTCGGTGATCTCGGAAAAGGAAATCGACCTCCGGTGGAAGGGGGAAGGCGCGTCGTTCGCCGTGGAGCGCGCGCCGGTCGAGGTGCTGTCGGAGGATCAGCTCAGGCGGCTCAAGTCGCGCACCCCGCCGCTCGCCGAGCCTTCGGTGGGAGCGTTCAAGGCGGTCGGGAAGTTCCTGAAGCTGGGGGCCACCAGCGACGCGTCGTGGGTCGACCGGGAGATTTCCCTGGCCAAGCAACCCACCGTCGCGAGAGCCGACGCCGTCTGGAGTCGCGAGTTCAGTGCCAAGGAGGAGTGGGACGAGGCGGGCAAGGCCTACCGCCTCGGCGTCTTCGCCTATCGGATCCGCGCGATCAACGCGCAGGGCGTCGAAAGCGGCCCCTCCGAGACGGTCTTCACGATTCCGTCCGTGCCGCAATGGGTCTTTTCGAAGGAAGAGGGTCCGGCGTGCCACGTGAAGTGGTCGGCGAATCCCGAGAAGG
>CAZSCC010000201.1:0-2065 GCA_964604905.1 uncultured Planctomycetales bacterium | reverse complement strand
CGCCTTCTTCGAATAGAAAGTCCGGAGGGATGCGGCGACCGCCTGCGACGGGCGCTTCGCCCAGGTCTCCAGCAGCTTCGCCGCCGCGCCCGATCGCGCCATGGGCCGGACGTTAGCAGGAAAAGACGGACCCCTGCAAGCAGAATCGTGAGACCGCAGGGATTGCTCGAGTCATCGCAGTCAACAGGCAGCGGCCACCAGACGGCCAGAGGCGGCGCCGGCCGCGGAGCGGCCCGGGCGCCGCAAGCCCCGTACTGCGCGGGATGTTACCGTTTGGTGAGAGAAAGAAAGTAACGCCGGTCGATTGCCGCGGTCGGGTCCTCCAAGGAGCCCTTCCGTAAACTCTCTCCCTCCGGTAGCTTACGGGTGTTCGACTTCCGTCCTCGCCCGGGCGGCCGTACGTCTCTTTCTTTGCTCGGGCTCGGACTACCGAAAGGAGAGAGGAATTGATGATAAACCTATCAGACTTCACCCGTTTCTGCACCGACAAGTTCGATTTGCGTCTCAAAGCCCAGAGTCTCTTCGAACCCCGCAAGCGACCCCAGATCCCGGTGTCTCGGATCTTCCTGCTGGTGGTGGGAGCCCTGGCCCTGCGCAAGCAGAGCTTCCACCAGATCGACCTCTTCGCCCGGCACAAGGGGGCCAAGAAGTGGCTCGGCACCGGCCGTCCCATGGTCGCCTCCGATGCCACGCTCTGGCGCGTCCTCCCCCAGATGAACCGCTCGGAACTCCGGGCGTTCGTTCATCAGGCGTACCGACTCCTCCGAAGAAAGGGGCAGGGCAAGCTGGGGTTGCCCAGCGGACGGAAGATCCGGGCCGCGGCCGTCGATGGGACCTGCTGGGGGAAACGCTACGCCAGCGCCGTGGAGATGGTAGGCGAGGCTCCCGTGGTCCTGGATTTCGAGCCCTCGGCCGGCCAAGGCCATGAGTTGGCGACCAGCGAAGCCCTGCTGCGACGGGTCTTTCACGAGTTTGCCGACCTGGAAGGCGGCCTGGCCGACATCGTTCTGGGCGATGGGCTTTACATCACCGAGAAGATGCTCAAGCTCTGCCGACGTGAGTTGGGAACGCATCTTCTGGTGAAGACCTCCGAACTCGACAGCCTGCTGATCCTCAAGGACGCTGAGGCGCTCTTCAACGCACCGGGGGATATGTCCCAAGGGATCGAGCACCACCGGGGCATCGACACCGAGCGAGGTCTCTCCTATGAGATCTGGGCGGCCCCCGGCTTTGAGCACGCGGGATTCGAAGACCCCCTCAAGGTCGCCCGGGTCCGCATCCAGCCCCTCAAAGGCCAGAAGGAGGCGGAAACCTTCTGGATCATCGCGACCGATACGACGTTGTCGGGCCCCGACATGCGGGAACTGGCCCATCGCCGCTGGGAGATCGAGAACAACGGGTTCCGGGCGCTCAACGACGCGATGAACTCCAAGCACGTCTGGACCCGGGGCAAGAACTCGGCGGCCATCTTCGAAGCTCTGATGCTCATGATGATCCTGAGCTTCATGCTGGTGGTGGCCTACCACGCCCAAGTGGACCCGCACGCTCTCTGGGAGAAGTGCCGCCTCCGTCGGATGACGTTGCGCCAGCTGGCGGAGGAGTGGCTGATGACGCTGTACGACGCAGTCGCCCTCTGGGCGGACGCGAGTTGACCGGTCGTTGTCGGGCAGAAAAATGGGGGAACGCGTGAACCGCCTGCGGCGGTCACGGAAATCGTCCGCCCGCGGTCAGGCTGGAAGCACCGAAACTGGCTATCTCACTCGAAGCTAAGGGATTGCCCTCGGCCGCTGCGGCGGCCGGGCAATCCCTGATATAGTACTTATTTACTTCAACCGGCAGCCCCGGGGGGACGTAGGGTGTGATGCCGTCCGCGGACGGTTGAAGGAGACCCGATGATCGCCGCCCTCTTCTTTGCCCTCCTCCAGTCCCCGGGGGAACTCCAGGCCGGCTTCGGCGCCGTCGACATCACCCCGGAGATCGGCGCGTCCATCCCGGGCGGGTGGAGGCCCGTCCCGGGCCGGGGGGTCCTCGACCCGCTCTTCGTCGTGGCGTGCGTCATCAGCGA
>CAZSCC010000200.1:0-4381 GCA_964604905.1 uncultured Planctomycetales bacterium | reverse complement strand
GTCCCCAGGGCTACGTCGCCTTGCTCTACGTCGACCCCGATCGCCGGAAGAAGGGGATCGGGAGCGAACTCTGGCACCGCGGTCTGGAACGGCTCGAGCGAACGCGCCAGGTGATCCTGGACGGCCAGTGCTGGAACCCCTTCTACGGGAACAGCGAAGGACCCTTCACCCCGTTCTGGGGGACGCCGGAGGGGGTGAGCGTCGAGTGGGACAGTTCCGCGACCAAGAAATTCCTGGCCCGAAAGGGCTTCGCCCCGCGGTTCAAAGGAGTGCAGCTGGCGCTGGAGATCGGAAAGGCCACGACGGCTCCGATCGAGGCGGCGAAGCGCTCGCTCTCGCGGGGCGGGTTCGAACTGCGCATCCTCGAAGGCGAGTACCCGGAGGTGGGAGGCGCGCTGAAGGAGCGGCGCTTCATGACCCGGGGACTGGAGTTCGAGTGCGCCTCGGCGGTCCGGAACGGCCGCACGGTGGGCCTGATCGCCTATTTCCCCCTGAAGGAGGTCCGCACGGGGCTGGAGGCGATCTACGAGGCGAACGTGGTCGAGGCGTATCGGGGGCGGTCCCTGGGGAAGAACCTGCTGGCCGCGGCGGTCGCCCGGATGAAAGAGAAGGGGGCGCTCGGTTGCGAGGTGATGACGATCCCCGAGATCTCTCCCGCGGCCCACAAGCTCTACCTCAAGGCGGGATTCCTGCCGGCGGCGAACTGGACGATCTACTGATTTCGCGCAACATTGATTATGGACCCCGGGTTGATAGAGTGATGGCGATGGATTGCAGGCAGTACCGGGAGGAGCACCCGGCGGCCACCGCGGACGCCCGGGCCCACGAGGCCTCGTGCGCCGGGTGCAGCGAGTTCGCCCGGAGCTGGGAACTCCTCCGGGAATACCCGCCCGTCCAGCCCTCGGCGGGCTTCCTCCGGTCCATCCGGCGCAAGCTGGCCCCGCGAATCCTGCGCTTCGCGGCCGCGGTATCCGCCGCGGCGGCGGTCCTGCTGGTCGCGGTCGTGCTCTGGCACACCCCGGAGGCGAAGACCGACCTGGTCACCGACGAGGAACGGGAGCTGGTCGAGAACCTCGAGCTCCTCCAGAACTACGAGCTCCTCCGGACGCTGGAACTGGTCGGCGAGAACGGGTCGACGATCCTGGAGGAGAAGAAGTGAAGCGCCGGATCGCGACCGCCCTGCTCGTCGCCACGGCCGTCCTGCTCGGGGCGCAGGTGTCCCCGACCGTCGACCGCCAGAAACTGGAACTCATCCGCAAGATGGCGCCCGAGGAGCGCGCCAGGCTCAAGGCGCGCCTCGAAGAGCTCAAGAAGCTCCCCGTCGAGGAGCGCGAACGGCTCTCCCAGAACCTTCAGAAGATCCAGTCGATGCCCCTGGACGAAGTGAAGAAGCTCAAGGAAAAAGAGCAGCGCCTCTCCCCCGAGGAGCAGAAGCAGTACGCGGACCTCGCCCAGGGCTTCTTCCACTGGGCGCGCCGCCAGGGGTACGCCGACGGTTTTCCGCGCGGCGTCTTCTTCGCCTGGCTCAAGCGCGAGCGGGCGGAGAAGATGAAAGAGATCCGCGACATGGAGGCCGGCGTCGGGAGTCCGCGCGTCGACGAGTTCGTGCGCCTCTTCTACGAGTTCCGCGACGTGACGCTCACCCGCACCGAGATCCACGTCAAGGTCCACAAGTGCGCGACGGCGGAGTCGGTCGTCACGCTGCGCGACTCGTCCCCCCGCGAGTTCTGGCCCAAGTGGGCGGAACTGCAGAAGGGCTGCAGCGGCCGCAAGGCCGGGACGGGCCCGCTCGCCCCCCGGAAGTAGCGTCCGTCGCGGGCGTCGCGTATAATCCTCCTCCAATGCCAGGGCCCAGAAAAGTCGGTCTGCTGCTCTCCGGGTGCGGCGTCCAGGACGGCGCGGAGATCCACGAGGCGGTCTGCACGATGCTGGCCCTCGACCGGGCGGGCGCGGAGATCGTATGCCTGGCGCCCGACCGGGACCAGGCCGCCGTCGTCAACCACCTGAGCGGCGCCGCGCAGCCGGAGAAGCGGAACGTCCTCGTCGAGTCCGCGCGCATCGCCCGGGGGAAGATCCGGGATGTGGCGAAGGTCTCCGCTTCGGAGATCGACGCGCTCATCCTCCCGGGCGGTTTCGGGGCGGCGAGGAACCTGTCGGATTTCGCCGACGCCGGGTCCGCGGCGAAGGCCGATCCGGGCGTCGCGCGGCTGCTTCGGGAGATGCATGCTGCGGGAAAGCCGATCGGGGCCCTCTGCATCGCGCCGGCTGTGCTCGCCGCTGTCCTGGGACACGACGCCCATCCGGAGCTGACGATCGGAACGGACGCCGGGACCGGGATCGCTCTTGAGACGATGGGTGCGCGGCACGTGAAGACCGCCGTCAGCGATATCCTCGTCGATCGCAAAAACAGGATCGTCACCAGCGCCTGCTACATGCTCGCGACCCGGATCTCGCAGGTCGCGGACGGAGCGGAGAAGGTCGTGCGGGCGGTCCTTGAGATGGCGTCCTAGTCCCCGCATGACGAAGGCCGAAGGCGCTCGGAGTCGGGGAGAAGAAAGAGGTCCTCTGGGCCCATGAGGCACCGTGGCTGGCCCGTCCTGACCGGCGTCCTTGCGATGGTAGGGCTTTCCTGCGGCAAGCCCGACCCTGAGCGGAAGTCCCGGATCGCGTTTGCGATCGATCGCGACGGGGCGGACCGCGAGGTCATGGTGGTGGAGAGCGACGGCTCCAAGCCGGTCGCGATAGCACCCGATCCCGGTTTCGACGAGGCGCCCGCGTGGGCCCCGGGCGGACTCTCGCTGGTGTGGGCGTCGAGCCGAGAGGGATCGAAGGGGCTCTGGGAATGGCGCACGGCGGACGGCGCGCTGGAACGCGTGAACGAGGCGCCGTGGATCGACACCGCCCCCTGCTTCTCGCCCGACGGGAAATCGATCGCGTTCATGTCCAACCGCGAGCGCAACTGGGAGATCTACGTGACGACCGCGGACGGGCGGCGCCACCGCCGCCTGACCGACGAGCCGGCGCATGACTTCTGGCCCGCGTGGTCCCCGGACGGGAGCCGGATCGCGTTCGTCTCGGAGCGGTCGGGAGCGAAGGATCTCTACGTGATGAACGTCGAGGGGAAAGAGGTGAAGCCGCTCACGAACGACCGGGCGTGGGACGGGCGGCCCGCGTGGTCGCCGGACGGGACCCGGATCGCGTGGGCGTCGGACCGCGAGGGGAAGATGGCGGTCTACGTGATGGACGCCGACGGGAGGAACGCGCGGCGGTTGACGCCGCTTTCGTCGGAAAGTTTCGATCCCGCGTGGTCGCCCACCGGCCGCCGGATCTGCATGGCGAGCGACCGGGGCGGGCTGCGCGAGCTGTGGGTGATGAACGCCGACGGGACGGAGGCGCGCGCCCTCACGACCCTCGGCGGCACGGTCCACACGCCCGCGTGGTCGCCGATCCTTCCCGGGGAGCGGTGATGGCCGCGTTCCTGGACGCCCTGCGGGAGCGCGTCGTGATCGGCGACGGGGCGATGGGGACGGAGATCATCGCTCGCGGCATCCCGATAGGCGGACCCTTCGGACTGTTGAACGTTTCCCGGCCCGACCTGATCCGCGCGATCCATCACGACTATCTCGCGGCAGGAGCCGAGTTCCACCGGACCAACACCTTCACCGCAAACCGGGTCCGATTGAAGACCTTCGGCCTCGAGGACGATACCCGCAAGCTCAATCTTGCCGCGGTGAAGCTCGCACGGGAAGTCCTGGGGAAGGGCGGTTTCCTGGGGGGCAGCGTGGGTCCCCTCTCAGAGGCGTCGGTTCCAATGGAGGAGAAGCGCGACGCTTATCGGGAGCAGATCGAGGTCTTGGCGGAAGGCGGATGCGACCTCCTTGTTCTTGAGACCTTCACTGACCTGGAGGACCTCAGGATCGCCATCGAATCCGCCAGGGAAGCGGCCTTACTTCCCGTTGTGGCGGAGATGGCCTTTCCCGGGAAGGTCGTGGCGACCCGGGACCTTTATGCGCTGGAACGATTGAAGCCGGACGTCTTCGGCGTGAACTGCAGTTCCCCCCTGCGGACCTTGCAGCTCCTCAAGCGCGTGGCGCTCCGGTCAAAGACGCCCCTGGCCGCCTTCCCGAGCGCAGGACGGGAGGATGACGCGCCGAGTCGCATCCCGCGAGGCGCGGTCCTCACCGTGAGGAGACTGTCGGCCATCGGGGTTCATCTGGTGGGGGGCTGCTGTGGAGTGGGACCCGCTGGGATCGAAAGCATCGCGGAGGGGCTGAGGGAAGACGGCGACGACCCCGACCCGAGGTTCCCTCTCTCCGTCCTGTTCGGTGACGGGAGCGAGGTGACCCTCGAGAGTCGCCGCGATCCCGAGACCGACCTCGAG
>CAZSCC010000199.1:0-2840 GCA_964604905.1 uncultured Planctomycetales bacterium | reverse complement strand
CCGTGAATCCCTCGGGCGGCGTGTTGTCCTTGGCTTGGGGGGCCGACGCGTCGAGGGCGAATACGAGGGCGATCATCAAGCGCATGGGGGTCTCCTTTTTGACTGGATACTATACGGTGGCCGTCCGCCCTTATTTCACCTCGTCGCGGAGCGTGACGCCTTCCGTGACCAGCGCCCTGAATCGGTCCACGGGTTCGCCGGCCGCCCAGGCGAACCCGCGCAGCATGAGCAGCCTCGCGAACGGGTCCTCGAACGTCCAGGAGTAGTGCCCGAGCAACGTCCCGTACACCCTCCCCTTCTCGTGCTTCCGGGTCCAGATCATGGGACGCGGCTTCCCTTCCTCGACGGTCGTCGCGAGCACCTCGACTTTCGACGGATCCCCCGTGAACGGCCAGTAGCTCTCGTCCTCGAGATGAATCGTGGGCAGCCCCTTCGTCACCGCATGCTCTGAGAAGGCGAGGTCGAGCTCTCCGTGCCGGTACTTCGTCTTCTTCGGTTCCCAGGCGAACCCGATCCGCTCCGCCAGCTTCTCCGGCTCCTTCTCCGGGATCACCGCCGAGTGCATGAGGGCGAGGCCGCCGCCCCGCGCGAGATATGCATCGAGGTCCCCGTACCGGGCATCGTTCCAGAATTTCCCGTCCATGAAGAAGAAGACCATGAGGTCGGCCTTCTCCCAGTCCTCCCGCGCAGGCTCCTTGAACGAGGCCCTCACGGTCAGTCCCGGCTGCTTCGCCAGGAGGTCCTTCCACTTCGCCAGCCAGGCCGGGTAGTCGTGCTCTCCGGGCCCGTGATCCTTCGGCCCGGTGACGAGGACGACGTGCAGCGCGCGCGGTTTCTCAGGCCCCGTGTCGGTGGCGAGCTTCATCACCTTCTCGACCTCGGCGCGGCTCCGAGCCGGCGGCCCGGCCGGTCGCTCCCTCACGAGGAACGCCAGCAGGTCGCGGAGTTTGTCGTCGCCCAGCGCCTTGAGGCCGTCCGGCATGAGCGAGAGGGCGCTCGGACGAAGCTCCCTGATGTCGCTCCTCAGGAGGACCGTCTCCTTCGCCTCGGCGTTGATCAGTCGGACCTTGTCCGGACCTTCCGGGAGGACTACTCCGGTCAGGCGATCCCCGTTCCTGAGCTCGAGGAGGTGGTTCACGTAATCGGGATTGATCGCCGCGCTGGGCTCCACGATCTCGCGGAGGATCCGCGAGGGCTCCCAATGGATCAGGTTGGTCAGGTCGGGAGCGGCCTTCCCGCCCTCTCCCCGGATCGCATGGCACGTCGCGCACTTCGCGTCCCCGAAGAAGAGGGCCTTGCCGCGCGCCCAGTCCCCTCCCGGCCCCAGCGGGAGCGCCACGGATCCCTCGATCGGACGCGGGGGACGATGGGTCGGAGCCCACGGCGCCACGAAGTGCTCCAGGCGAAGCGGACGTACCGCCGGGTCGCCCGTCACGGTGTAGGTCGCCCGGATCCAGAGCCCCTTCCCCGTCTCTGTGGCGAACGCAAGGCCCGGGCTCCCGGCCGCGGTCCTTCCCTTGTCCTTCCTTCCGCCCGGCTTTCCCTGGAAGCCGGCCTCGATCTCGAAGGCCCCATCCTTGGACTCGATCTGCAGACGGCCTTCGAACTGGAGGTATCCCGGCCGCTCCAGGAGCGCCAGGAGCCGTTCGTGCTCCGCCGATCCCCGGGTCATCGCACGAATCACCTCCGGGTCAGGATGAGGCACCCACCCCTTCCATTCGGGCGGCTTGTTGATATCGGAAGTCCAGCTGGCCGACAGGCCGCCGAGCGTGTACGCGAGATCGGAACGGCCCAGGGTGATCGCGTACGTGGCCAGCCAGGGGTGCGACGTCGTCGTCAGCGTGACCGTCCGCCGGTCCTCCGAGAGGGCGATCCCCGAGACCTTCAACGCCGCGCGCGGGCAGCGCTTCTGCTCGTCCACCACCTTGTAGGGAGGGTGGAGCGTCTCCAGCCGGTCGGCGGCGCCCACGAACTCCCCGAACACGAGGGTCGCGTCCTTGACCGCGGCGGCGTCGACCGGCCGATCGAACGCCACTTTCACCTCGAGCGGACCCGAGGACCAGGCCACGACCGGCTGCGCCGCGGCGCGATCGCTGTAGGAGATCTTAAAGAGGGCCCCTTCCCCCTTCGGGCCGGTTCCCCAGTCGGGTAGCCCGCTGTGGCAGCAGAGCACGAGATCGCCCCTAGGAGAGACGGCGCAGTCGATGCTCAGCATCCGCAGGGAGCCGATCAGCACCGGCTTTCCCACGTAGCCGGCCGGGGTCTTCACGAGCGGCACCCGCCAGAGTTTCCCCCGCGATTCGCCCACGACGAGCGCGTCCCCTTCCCACGCCGGCGGACCGAACGACTTCCGGCCCTCCCATGCCTCGTTGAACTTGAGCCCGCAGGTCGACTGGTGCTGCGGGCCGAACGTCGCCACCGCGGGCTCGTCGATCACACCCGGCAGATGCTTCTCATGCCGGGGAGGGAATCCGTAATGACGGCCCGGCTGGATGTGGAGGAGCTCGTCGAGCGGGTTCCCCCCCGGAAGCCAGGTCTCCCCCTCCTGATCAGTGACGAAGAGGTCTCCGTGGCGGTTGAACGCCATGCCGATCGAGAACCGCACGCCCGTGCAGACCGTCTCGCGGCTCTTGCGATCGGGCGACAGGCGCAGGATCGTCCCCCTCTCGCTCTTGATGTCGTAGTGGCCCTTCCCTTCCTTGTCCACGAGGTAGGCGTTCGCGTAGTTCGCGCATCCGAGCCCGAAGTAGAGGCTCCCGTCCTTCGCGAGCGCGAGCCCCACCGTGTCGACGCCCTGCGAGATCTCCTTCCATCCGCTCGCCACCGTCTCACAGGCGTCG
>CAZSCC010000198.1:0-9382 GCA_964604905.1 uncultured Planctomycetales bacterium | reverse complement strand
CCCCAATACGCGGCGTTGATGATCAGCCGGCGCAGGCCGGGGTTATCCAGATCATTGCCGCTGCCCATCGTGGATTGAAAAACGCGCGCTGTTTTGCCCTCGCTCGTCTGCCAGTTCTTGAACCAAGCGACCGGCAGCGGCTCGAGTTTTGGATTCGGTGCATCGTCGTGCTTTCGGCCCATGAGCGGCTGCCCCCAGACGAGAGCGGTGCAGCCCCCGGGCAAGCTGCCGCCCTCTTTGTAAGTCCGGTAAACATCCGAGTTCCCCCAGATGTCGCTCACGCCGATGAGGATGGGGTGATCCTTCTGCTCCTCAACGATGATGCCGCGGGTCGAGTCGGCGTGGTAGCGCCCGTGGTGGCCCATGAAGGTTCCACCAAGCACATCGTTGCCCCAGTTCACGGTCTTGCCGTTGATCTTGTAGGGCAGCGCGGCGTGGAAGCCGTGATTCGCCGTGCGCAGCGCGATGATGGGTTTTCCGGAATCGACATACTTCACGATCAGTTCCCGCTCGGCCATGGAGAGCGTGAGCAGCCGGGCAAAGAAGATGACGAGATCGGCCGTGGCGAGCTGATCCAGCCCGGGGATGTGGTGCGGCTTGAAGTCCTTCCCCTTCTCGGGGTAGACCGGCATGGTCGGATCGACTTCGCCCTTGTCGTTGACGGCGAACAGCACGGTGCAGTCGAAGCCGTGATGCGTGCTGAGGACCTTCGCCATCATGGGCATCGACTGTTCGCTTCGATATTCCTGATCGGCGGCGATCAGCACGATCTTCTTCCCCTTGCCGGGCCCTTCCCCGCCGGCGTAGGTCAGCCACTGCTCCTCATCCGCTGCATGGGCGAGGCCGAAAGACAACAGAAGAACGGAGGCGATCGGACCCTGGCGCAGTACACGCATGAGAGTTCTCTAGTCTTTCGGGATTTCGTTGACCGTATAGTAGGCCTTGCTGTGGACGAGACGCCGGCCGTCCTGGCTTCGGATGCCGGCGAGATTGAAATCGTGGATATGGTCTTCCACGATTCGCTCCAGATGGACCCTCACGGAAAGCCCGTCCTCCGAGGGAACCGCCTCGGTCACGCGGGCGGTCGTCTGATCCACCTCGGGGCTGCCGTAGCCGGCATGGTAGATGTGGGTGTAGGTGGTGATGGCGTAGACCTCCGGCTTGGCGGCGATCCGCTTGTCCACGGGCTTGGTGAAGGTGATCCGGAAGCCGTCCTTCTTGATGTTGATCTCCTTGATCTCGAAGGGGACGACGCCGTTCCAGTCGATGCGCTGTAGGGCAAAAGGCTCCGTCCCGCGCACGGGCCACTGGCTGTTCGTGGTGAACCCTCCGGCGACCAGCTGCCCCTTGGGTGAGAACTCCACATTCATGATCCCGGTGGCCAGCCCCTCGCGGAAGGGATAACAGGCGCCCTGCCACACGCCGTTGATCTGCTCGGTCGTCGCGCGCATGAGGATGCTGAGAGTGTAGTCGCCCAGGAAAATCTGATTGTCGAAGGGCCCGAACTTGCCGCCCGTCTTGTTGACCCGGAATCCCGAGACGGAGCGGCCCATCTTGATATACGGAAACCTCACCGCCGGAGGCACCAGCTCCTTGACCCGCTTCCTTTCCACGCCCATGCGCGAATCGCTGTTGGGCTTGAGCTCGGGGGCCTTTACGCCGGGAGCGTAAGGGTACCAGTTGTAACTTGCGGGATGTCCGAGGAAGGCGGCCTCCTTGAGATGCTTCAGCGAAGAGCATCCATTCCACGGCCCCTGGCTCTCGATGGCGAACATCGCCCCTTCCGCATTCGGGCCCACCCCGGCGGGGCTGCGCAGGCCGCTGCAGACCGGAATCATCTTCCCGTCCGGCGTCACCTTCACCGCCCAGCCCCGGAACAGGTTGTGCGATTCGTACGACCCGCTCAGGCCCAGCGCCACCCAGATGTTTCCTTCGGGATCATGCTTGGAGCCGAAGGCGAACTCGTGGCCCTCGGCGTAGCCCCAGTTGTTCGTCAGTGTGTCGTAACGGTCGGCCACTCCGTCGCCGTCGGCGTCGGAGATGCGAGTGACTTCCCCGAAGCTCACGGCCGTCATCGCGCCGTCCTTCCAGGCGAGGGAGAAGATCTCATCCTGGCCCGTCGCGAAGAGGTGATACTCCGGCTTGGGCGGGGATTCGAATGCGCCCTTGATGAAATAGATGTCGCCGCGCCGGGTCCCCACCGCCAGCCGTCCGTCCGGAAGGATCTCCAGGCCGCCCGGGCGCATCGGGACCTGGGGCGGAATCAGGATGTTGACGATGGGATAGTACTTTGCCTCCTCCTGCGCGGTGCCCCACAGCGCGCCGAGGTCTTCCTGGGCGTAAAGGAGCGGGGCGCTGCCGAAGACGAAGAGGACGACCAGGGAACGCGCGATTACCATTGGTACTCCAGAGTGATGACGGAGGGGCCTTGGGGCAAAGTCAGGGGAATCAACACCTCGCCGGGGTTGCCTTCCCGCACGATCCCCTTGTGCTCGCTGATGATGCGCAGGCGGAGCGGATCCAGGCCGAAACTCCGGTCTGATTCCTTGGTGATGCCCTTTCCGGCGGCGGCGCGGAAATAGAAGGGGACTTGCTCCGCGGGCGCTCCGAAGCTCAAGGTTCGCTTGAAGTAGGCCTTGCCTTCCGGATCCCGGACATCTTCGAACCTGTCCTCGACGGCGATGTCGCCGTAACGGTACAGGAACGTCGGCCTCCGCAGCGCGTCCAGATGATAGCCGCGGAACTGGTACCCCTGATCCTGCGGGAAAGGATAGCGGGTCTTTCCCTTATAGGGCCAGTTGTCCTCGAGGGTTTTCAGACGGTGGAATGGAATGCCGGGCGGAAATGAAATACGATCCGTTCCCCGAGGCTGGAAGGACCCCAGGTCGACGTTCGCGAACTCGCCTTTCCAGAGCTGGCGCAGCGCCATCTCCTCGGAATCAAACGCCAGGTTGATGCGCTCCGGGTACCCCACGCCGATCCCGCGATAACCGACGGGACTCCGCCCCCGGCAGATCTCCGCCGCGTCGCCGACGCGAAGTTCGTTCGACTGCCGGGATAGTCCGGCCGGCTTCCGGACCCGAGTGCCGTCCTCCAGGTAGAGCCACAGGGCTTCGATCTGCTGCCCGGGATCGCCGCCGAGAATGGCCGGCAGAGCGGCCTTTCCGTCGGGCCAATAGGTGGGCATGATCACCAGCGGGTGGAAGCGAGAAGGTTCCCGCAGGTAGAGGTGGAACCAATTCTTCTTGAGGCGCTCGGTCATGGTGACGAGGTCGAGCGCGCTCACTCCGCCCGATTTCTGCCCGTTGAAGTCGAGGCACGCGATGCAACTGAGCCCGGTGACGCCGATCATTCGGTGACCGGCATTCTTGGACTCCTGAACGTCGGCAATCTTGGGAATGCCCGCGGCTTCCAGTTCATCCACCTTGCCGAACAGCTCCACGAGATGACCGACGTTCGCTTCGCCGAACTGCGGCATGCTCGCATCCAGGTAGCCCCGCTGACGCTTGCCGCGCAGCAGCACCTCGGCGATCCACTCGGGCCTCAGCTTCGCTCCGACGTGAGTCAGGGGCGGCGGCAGTCTGCCCTGATCCCCCATCTCCGGCTGGGTTCCCGTAAAGAGCGGCTTGCGATCCCGGGCGATTCCTCCGAGACCGGCGCGTTCGTGACAGGCGATGCAATTGAAGGTGACCAGGGTCTTCTCGAGCCGTTGCCTGTCGTCAAGTTGCGGCTGCTCCGCGTGAGGCAAGGCCTTGGCGATCCACCCGCGCTGTTCCGCATTCAGATCGAAGCGCGGCCACGGGCCGACAGCGCCGCTCAAGCATCCCCGGCTGGATTCGAGTTTCCCAAAACCGGGTGCGGATCGGGGCGGGACCTGGAGATCGTTGTGACAATTCGCGCAGCCGAGTTTCCCGAAGTACTCCCGTCCACGCCCCGCCAGTTCGGCATCCACCTTGAGCGGCTCTAAGACGGGAATCTTTTCGTTGGAAACCGACAGCATGGACGAGAGGATCGCCTGCCGATCGAATTGCGGACCCGCCATTTCGAAGGAGAATGCCGGGTCACGTCCCGTGTGGAAATACGTGAGCTGGATCTTCCGCCAGCCCGCCGCCAGTTCCGCCGCCCCCTCCAGCGGCTTGACCCCGCGCCGATCGCTGGGATCCTGCCGGAGGATCGGCGTTCCGTCCACGACCAGCGAACCGCCGTTCATTTTCAGGAAGAACGTGTAGCGTCCCTGGTTCGCCAGGTTCATCCAGCCTTCGTAGCGGACCGCCGTGTGATGCTGGACGTTGCCCAGGCTCCCCAAGGCAAAATCCTTCACGTGTCCGGCCCGTTCCGCCTTCACCTTGTCGCTGTCCAGCCCTTCCCACACCGGGCCACGATACAGGGTGTAGGCCAGAGAGCCCGGCACCCGGGTTTCTTGCAGCAGGTAATGGACGATGCGTTCCAGGTCCTGTCCCTGCAGGCGCAGGTCGGGCATGCGCCCGGAGGGCCGGCTGGCGTGCGGCTGCCGCAAAAAGTCGACCAGGCTCTTGAAGCTGTATTTCTTTTCCAGCGCTCCAAGCGGGACGGATGACTTGGGAAGCAACTCCGTCCCCTTCTCGTCCCGGGGCGAATGGCACGCCGCGCAGCCCCGAGAATGGAACAAGCGTCTCCCGTGCTCCGCGGCCACTGCATCCGGCGCCTGCAGGGCGAAGTCGTTCTTCTTCAGCGACAGCAGGAAATGGGCGAGGGAGGCCGCGACCTGGATCCGTTCCGCCTCGCCCAACCGGGCCAGGAGATCCGGCATGGGAGTGCCGGGTTTGGTCCCATGCGGATCGCGGATGAACGACTCAAGATAATTCGGGTTCACCCGGGAGCCGACCTCGGAGAGACGCGGCGCTTTCTTCGATCGAGCCGCCATGGACGCGTCGCCGGAGTGGCAAGCCGCGCAATTCAATTCCTCAATCAACACCTGGCCCTTGAGCTCCGGTTCGAGTTGGCTGGAGGCCAGTCCGGGATTGACCGGATCTTGGACCGCGAGGGTCAGCATGACGAGCAGGACGCCGATCATGTCTTTAGGACGCTCCCCGCCAGTCTGCAATTGCGCCACTGAATTGCATTTCTGCGCCACCCGCACTCCCTTTCACGCCCGTCAACGACTCGCGTGGATGCGGCGGTACCGCAGGGGCGTGAATCCCACAAAGGAGCGGAATACACGGCTGAACTGCTGCGGATCGCTGAATCCCGCTCGGGCGGCGACGACCTTCAGGGATTCACGGGTCTCCATCAGGAGTCGTTTCGCCTGATCGAGGTGGGCCCGGCGAATCTCATCGTGGATCGTCCGCCCCAGCACCTCCCGGAAGCGGCGCTCCAGGGTCCTCCGGCTGGTGGGAATTCCCTGGAGAATCGAGGCCACCTTCAGGGGTTGGCCGCTTCCCGCCCAGATGGCCCGCAGGGCCGCCGCGACGCTCGAATCGTCCACCGCAAACATGTCGCTGGATCTCCGGGAGACCACTCCGGACGGCGGCAGGAGTAGGGGCTGCGCGGAGGCCTTCTTTCCGGACATCAACTTGTCCAGGAGCTCACCCGCCTGCCGTCCCACCCGCTCGTAGCCGTGTTCCAGGCTGGAGATCGTCGGCTCCAGAAGATCGCAGAGGAGCGTGGTGTTCCCCGAGCCGACAATCGCGACATCATCCGGGATCCGGAGGCCCGCGTGCTGGCAGGAATTGCAGAGATGGCGCGCCAGGATGTCGGCGGACGCCAACACGCCCATCGGAGGCTTCCAGGACGACACCCACCGCCGCAGGGGCCTCTGCAGGCGGATCCAGCTTTCGACGTCCTGCGCGTCCCCGGGAACGTGGAGGACGTCGACCTGGAACCCGCGGGCGTAGAGCGCACGCCGGAAACCGTCCAGAAGCAGACGCGCCATTGCGTCATCCTCGCGGCCGAGGAACCCGAAGGCGCGCAAGCCGCGGTCGCCGAGATGGCCTGCCGCCAGGCGTCCCGCGGCGGCGAAATCGACGGCGACGAGCGGCAGCTTCCGGACCGGCGAGTTGGTCCAGACGTTGACGACGGGGGTCCGCGTGCGCGACGCCCAGGAAGCCAGTTCGCGCGTGACGCGGCCGATCACGCCGTCGAAGTCCCCCGAACCCGCTCCCGGAAACCCGATGAACGGGTCGATCTCACAGGACCAGCCCCGCTCGCGGCCGTACTTGAGCGCCCCGCTCACCACGCCCTGGTGATGCGGCATGGGCCAGTCGAGGTCGATCGCGATTCCAACGCGCCGCTTCCCCATTCTTCCCTCCAGAGTACCTGAACGGGGGCCGCATGTCGCAAATTACCACTACCAGACTTCCCCGCCGCCGATCCACCCCACGATCCAAGAGTCCCCTCGCGCGCTGCATGGCGCAAATCATCAAGACTTTGCCACCTTGGCGTCGGAGGGGGCAGCGTTGATCCTTTGGTACACGGAAAAGGAGCGGGACCATGGCAAGGATGCGGGATCTGATGGTCTTGGGGATTCTGGGGTCGGCGTTGTTCTTCGGGTCGAGCGCCCACGCCATCCGGGACAAGACCAACCAGGGGCGCTGGACGAAGCCGACGGCGAACAACCTCCCCGACAAGGAGGTTCCGGGCTTCCTGGTGAACCTGGGGCCCACGGGGGCGAGGGCCATCCTCACCGAGAAGACCTTCATCATCAAGTTCGTCTTCAAAGGATCCCCCGCCGAGGGACGGCTGAGGCTCGACGACGCGGTCACCGGCGCCTTCGGCAAGCCCTTCTCGGACCATACTTTCGGCGGCAATCCCCACGGATACGAAGGCCCCATCATGGACCTGGGCCTCGCCATCGAGAAAGCCGAAGGCAAGGATGGAAAGCTGATCCTGAACGTCTCCCGGGGCACGGCGACGGTCGAGGTCCGGATCGGCCTCGAACCCCTCGGGACGTTCAGCCCCACCTTCCCGATGCAATGCAGGAAGTCGGAACTGCTCCGCGCCAAGGCGCTGAAGTACTTCGTCGACACCCCGGATTCGCAGGCCGTGTGGCAGGCCCACGCGAAGTCCGCGGTCACGCTCGCGCTGCTGACCAGCGACGTCCCTCAACAGCAGGCCCTGGGCCGGAAGATGGCCCTCGGATGGAACTCCATACCCGGTCCCGGAACCTGGACCTGGGACGTCTCCTTCCAGCTGATCACCCTCTCCGAATACCACCTCCTCAGCGGCGACGCGGCGGTCCTCCCGACGATCAAGGCGCTCTCGACGCTCCTGAGGCAGGACCAGTACGACGGCCGGATCCTGGCCTGGGGGCCCTCCGAGGTGAAGGGCGACTACCCGGCGATCGACGCCGCCCAGCAGCTCTACCAGGGGGGGTTCGGCCACGGGCCCTACGTCTCGGGCGCCGGAAAGAATGGCTATGGCCCCATGCAGTATACGACGATCTTCGCCGTCATCGCCTGGCAGCTGGCCGAGCGTTGCGGCGTCAAGGCCGATCCCAAGGGCGTCAAGAACGCCCTGGAGTTCATCCACCGGGGCACCAACGCCGCGGGCTACGTGGCCTACGGCGGGGAGTTCACGCTGAACAACGGACTCATCGATCCCGTGGCGTGGAAGAAGTCGAAGGACGGCGACAACTACGTCGGCCGCGCCGGCGCCTCGATCATCGCCCACAAGCTGAGCCCTGAGTTCCCGACGTCCGCGGAGTACCTCGACCTGAACCGGGGCTACTTGAAGCGGGCGTACAAGAGCCTGCCCGACGGGCACGCGGACTCCAACCTGGGAATCCTCTGGGGCCTGCTGGGAGCCGCCGCATCGGAGGACGAGACGGCCCTGCGGGCGGTGCTGGATTACCACAAGGCCTGGATCAACATGATGCGCTGCCACGATGGCTCGTTCGTGCTCCTCCCCGGGCGGGATTACGCGGACGAGGGCTATTACATGGCGTCCCGCTACCACCCCACGGCCACGATGGCCCTGGTGCTGGGACTGAACTATCCAAAGCTGCAGATCCAGGGCATCCAGGTCAGCATCCCGGGTGTCAACCCGAAGGCGCTCCACGGGGCGCTGCTGGCGGCGTACAAGGCCATCACGGCGAAATCGTGCGGAGACGCGGCGCGGCTCCTGAAGACCGCCGGACCCGAAGGCGCCCCGATCTCGGCCTACCTCGACGGCCAGGCGCGCCGCGCCATCGACGCCCTGGGGCTCCTGGGGAAGGCCGGCCGCTGGGCCGAAGTTCAACAGCGTCTCGCGGAACTAAGAAGGACCCACGGCGGCATCGCAATCTTCGACGAGGCGGCCGCCTCCTGGGACTCGGCGCTGAAGGGAAAGTCCGGCGGCGGGATCCTCGCCGCGGACCGGCTTGCCGGCGAGGGCCACCACGGCAAGGCCCTCGCGGCCTTGCAACCGGCCCTCGTTTCGGACGATGCGCCGGCGGCGCGGGCCGTCGAAGAACGCATCCTCGCGGCGGCGCGGGGGACCTTGGCCGGATGGGACGCGATGGAGAAGGCCGGGAAGTGGCACGGGCTGCGGAAGGAGCTGGACCTCAACCGGGGAAGATACCGGGGAGTCGCGATCGTGGACGAGCGGGCACAGACGCTGGAGGCGGCGCTCGGGTCCGAGGCCGGTCGCACCCTGGTCGAGGCGGACCGCCTTCTCTCCGAGGGTGCCTGCGGTCCGGCGCTGAAGGCGCTGGCCGGTGCGGACTCGGAGCCCGCCCGGGCGCTGAAGGCCCGCGCGCTCGACTCGTCACGACTGTCATCAGCCGCGCTGGAAACGATGGAGAAGGAGGGGCGCTGGCATTCGCTCAAGGACGGCCTGGCGAAGGCCCGGCCGAAGTTGTCGGGGATCCAACCGTTCGAGGATCGCGCCCGGACCTGGGAGGAGGAGCTCGCGACGCCCTCCGGCCGGGCGTTGATCGCCTCGGAAAAGCTGTTCCTGCAAGGAGACCTGGGCGGCGCTGCGAAGTCGCTTCCGGCCGCGGAGCCCCGCGCGGCGGACCCCCTCAAGCGCATCGAAGAGGCGGCGAAGGGCCTGATGGCTCCCTTGGCGGACCTGCAGGCCAAGGGGGACTGGTACGGGGTCGAAAGGACGCTCGCCACTCTCCGGAAAAAACTCTCCGGGGTCCCGGCGTTCGACACGAGGGACGGCGAACTCCAGGCCCTCCTCAAAACCGACCCTGCGAAATCCGCGGCAAGATCGGGTGCGGCGCTCGCGCGTCTTCGCGAGGCGGCCGTCGGACGCGCCACGCCGGCGCTCGTCAAGGAGCTCGAGGCGTTCATCCAGCAGGCGGGGGATTCGTACTACGGCCGCGAAGCGAAAATCCTGCTGAAGAGCCTCCAGAAATAGGCGGCAGAATGGGGTATCCTTCAGGAGCTTCATCATGACCCTTGGATTCTGCGTCCTGCTC
>CAZSCC010000197.1:0-19023 GCA_964604905.1 uncultured Planctomycetales bacterium | reverse complement strand
GCCATGGGGGTCGCCTTCTCGGGCTTCGCCCTCTACCTGGCCGTTTCGCTGCGGCAGAAGGAACCCGCCTACCTCTACATTTCCCTCATCCTGGCTCTCCTGGGGGACTATTTCCTGGCGGTCCGGTATCCTTCGCATGCGGGCCTGGCGGCCTACCCGCTGGCCCTGGTGCTCTTCGCCATGGCGCGGGAGCTGGGCCGGCGATTCGGCGAACCGTTCGGCGCTCCGCTGCTCGGGGCGGGTTTCGCGGCGGCCCTCCTGGCGACCGTCCTGGGATTCCCGATCGAGAACGACCGCATCCTGGTCCTGCTCGCGGACGCGCTCCTCTTCGGAATCTCGGCCGCGGTCTTCCGCAAGCCCGGACTCATGTATCCCTGTTCGGCCGCGCTGGTGGCGCTCGATATCGCCCTCATGTGGAAGTTCCAGATGAGGCCGACGCTCGTGGCGTTCCAGTTGCTCACGCTGGCCCTCGCGAAGGTCATCTTCGTGCGCGCGATGGGGGAGCGCATGAAGTCCTATCTCAAGCCCGTCTACCTGGCCGCCCTCCTCATCGCGGCGGGCGTCCTCTGCTTCGGGATCGCCCGTCGCGAGGAATACACGGCGCGGGAGGGAGACATCCATCTCGCCATCTGGGGGCTGATGCTGGTTGCCCTGACGGTAGGAATTGCGGGCCGCATCCGGCGCATCCCGGCCTTCATCTACCTGGCGGCGATGCATCTCCTGGGGTCCTACTACCTGACGCTCTACAAGTACCAGGTCGAGACGGTGGAATGCTTCTCGCTGCCCATCGGCGTGGGCCTGGCGGTCTGGGCGGCGTTGGGGCTGCGGGAGAAGGGGAGCCGCGTCGGGGTCGAGGCGCTGGCGGTTGCGGTCTTCTTCGTCCCCTCGGCCGTCCAATCGTTCGACCCGGAGAAGGACGTCCACACCCTGTATGCCCTGGGACTGGCGTTTGCAACCGTGCTCCTGGGCATGGCGATGAAGCGTAGGGCCTTCCTCTTCGGGGGCACGGGGGCGTTCGTGGCGGAGGTCCTGGGGAAGGCGATCCAGTTCCTGGTCGATCGCCATCTCTCCATGGCCGGGTGGGGGATGATCCTGGGGGCGGTGATGATCGTGCTGGCCGCGCTTTTCGAATCGCGAAAGGCCCGGCTGCTGCGCGAGCAGTTCGACGTCCTCCGGGTCGGGGCTAGGAAGTATTTCACGACCTGGGAATGATGTATCATCTCGGCCCATGGGGCGTTTCAAGTCCTGGACGTGAGGTTCTTCGTGCTCGGAGTCCTGATGGCTGGCTGCGCCTCTTCGCTCCCGGTTCCAGACGGGGTGCGGAAGGACCTGCTGGCCGCCTTGGCCCCGGCCGGCGGGGAGTGGGCCGTCTATTTGCGGGATCTCGGGACCGGGGCCGAACTCGCGCTGCGTGCCGACGAAGAGTTCCACCCCGCCAGCACGCTCAAAGTGTGGGTCCTTCTAAAGATTCACCAGGACGTTCATGACGGGAAGTACTCCATGGAGGACGAAGTCGAGGTGTCGAAGTCGTTCCCCAGCGCCGCGAGGAAGGATCCTCGTCCGTTCGACGTCGAGCCCACCGCGGCCGGGGTCGCGAAAGCGATCGGGAGGCGGATGAGCGTCCGCGCCCTTGTGGAACACATGATCGTCGTGAGCGACAACCTGGCGACGAACCTCCTCATCCGGAAGGCCGGAGGACCCGAGTCTGTCACTGCATGCATCCGGTCCCACGGCATTTCCCGCTCGACCGTGATGCGGTACATCATGGATGAACAGGCCTTCAACGAGGGGCTGAGCAGCGCCGCCTTCGCCCGCGACTTCGGCATCGTCTTCGGAAAGCTGGCGCGCGGCGAGCTTGTGAGCCCTTCGGCCTCGCGGGACATGCTGGCGGTCATGGGCCGCGTTAGGGAGAACAGCATGCTTCCCTTACGGCTTCCCGCCGAGGCGAAGGTGTCTCACAGGACGGGCGCCATCGACGGCGTACGCGCCGATGTGGGGCTGGTGACGCTCCCCGGCGGCCGGCAGTACGTCGCCGCCTTTCTGGCCCGGAAGCTCCGGGACGAGAAGGCGGGCGAAGCCTGCCTGGCCGCCGCGTCGCGTGCCCTCTACGAGTTCGTCGCCCGTTAGGCGACGACTTTCCACCGGGCGAGGAGATTCGAGATCGCCATGACCCTTTCAAGGATCCGCTTCCGCTGGGCGTGGGTCATCCGTTTGGCGAAATGCATCGCCCGGTGGAGGGTCCTTTCGGCGCGCTGGAGCACGCAGAGGGCGGATCGAAACATGTTTCCCCGGTTGGTCCTTTTGGGAAGCCCCGGGAATCGGTCCCGACACTCCTGGCGAAACTGAACGTCGCTGAGCCGCGCAAGGGGTTGCGAGAGCTTCTCTCGGCCCGAAAGCAGCCTCGAAGAGAGTGTCGAATCCAGGGTGCTGAGCTTGTAAACCTTTGCTATTGAGAGGGTTGAGATTTCCCGAATCAATTCGGTATTTGACCGGACGAAGCCGGCGACCTTCAAGTGGTACCGGGCGGTGTCGGCATCCATGTGGCCCTTCTCCTTGACCCATCGCGTGAACCCCCGACCGGCCAGCCTCTTGGCTTCGGCCAGGATACGCGCCGACTCCAGAACGTAATCCAAGGTCAGCTTGTTGGCCTTCCTCCGTGTGGCGTGCAACTGCCGGGCGAGATCCTCCAGGCGATTCTCCATAACCGTTCCTTTCTTGAGGGGCGAAATTGTCCCTCCACCCGGAAGTGCCAGACCCCCCTGAAAACTCGACAAGGAATATGCACTGTCGAGTGAAGTTTTCTCCTTGGGTGCAAGCCCCGTTGTTAGTATTCCCCCATGGCCGGAGACGGGAAGGGCGTCCCCCTGTGGAAGCGGATCGGGTTCGCGGCCGGACTCGCCGCGTTCCTGGCGATCGTCCTGATCCCTTCAGGATTGCATCGGATCCCGAACATGGGGTACCGGCCGGCCTTCGCGGCCGGGACGGCGGCGCTCATGGCGATCTGGTGGCTGAGCGAGGCGCTTCCCATCCACTGGACCGCCTGCGTCCCGCTGGTCCTCTACCCGGCGTTCCGCGTGTTCGGGGGCGGGCTCGCCGGCAACGTCGTCCGGTCGGCCGAGCCGTTCGTCGACGCCTACATCTTCCTCTTCCTGGGGGGGATGATGATCGGCGCGGCGATGGAGCAGTGGAGCCTCCATCGCCGCGTGGCGCTCCACATCATGCGCGCGGTCGGCACCAACCCGAAACGGCTGTTGCTTGGGATGCTGGTCGCCACGGCGACCATCTCGCTGTGGATCTCGAACACCGCCACGGCGGTGATGATGATGCCGATCGGCATGGCTCTGCTGGCCCAACTCGAGGCGGCGTCGGGCGGACGGAAGCTCTGGAACTTCGGGAGCGCGATCATGCTGGCGGTGGCCTACGCCTCGAACGTCGGGGGGATGGGGACGAAGATCGGGAGCGGCACGAACTCCATCTTCTGCGGGTACGCACTCAAGCACCTCGAGGTGAACATCTCGTTCATGAAGTACATCGCGATGGGGTTTCCCTTCGTGGTGATCTTCATCCCGCTGGTCTGGTGGGCGCTCTGGCAGCTGGCCCGCCGGGACGAATTGGGGGAAGCGCAGGGAAGGGGAGTGCTGGAACAACAGCTGGCCGCGATGGGCCCGATGTCCGCGGGTGAGAAGAAAGTCGCGGCCGTCTTTGTGGCGGCCGCCGTCCTCTGGATCGTCGCGGATCCGATCAAGTCCGCCCTGGCCTCCCACGTCCCCGCGCTCTGGAAGGGCTTCAAGTTCGAAGGGAAGCACGTGGAAGCCTGGGTGGCGATGGCGGCGGGGTTGTCGCTCGTGGCGCTCCGCGCCATCTCGCTGAGATCGTTCTTGGGGATCCCCTGGAGCACGCTGGTGCTCCTGGGCGGAAGCTTCGGAATGGCGGCGGGCATCCAGGGGAGCGGCCTCTCCGACTGGATGGCCGCGCGGCTGAGCGGACTGGCCAGCTTGCCGGCATTCGCCCAGGTCAGCCTAGCGGCGTTCGCCACCGTGGGGCTTTCGGCGGTCGCCTCCAACACGGGGACGGTGAGCGTGCTCCTGAACATCCTGCCCCGGACGATGCCAGTTTTCGCGGCGACGGGGATGGGCGCGTCGTGCGATTTCATGCTGCCCGCGGGGACGCCCCCCAACGCCATCGTCTTCGGGAGCGGCTACATCAAGCTCCCCACGATGATGAAGACGGGCTTCGCGCTCGATGTTGCGGCGGCGGTGCTCATCGCCCTCTACGCCTACTTCTACGTGCCGCTCCTCTTCCCTTGACAACCCCGAGGGGCGGCTCTAGAGTAGCTTTCCTCGATGCGTTGCCCGTTTTGCAAGAAAGATAACGACAAGGTGATCGATTCGCGCTCCGCCAACGCGGGGGCGACGGTCCGGCGGCGCCGCGAGTGTCTCGCCTGCAGCAAGCGGTTCACCACGTACGAGAAGGTCGAGGAGATCACCTTGTACGTGATCAAGAAGGACGGGCGACGGGACGTCTTTGACCGGGAGAAGATCAAGAAGGGGCTCATCACGGCCTGCAACAAGCGGCCGGTGTCCCTCCAGACGATCGAGGACATCGTCAACCGCATCGAGATCGAGCTGTACGAGAAATATGACCGCGAGGTGAAGTCGACCAAGGTCGGGGACCTGGTGATGCGGGAGCTCAAGGGGATAGACCACGTGGCGTACGTCCGGTTCGCGTCGGTCTACCGGGAGTTCAAGGACGTCAGCGAGTTCATGCGCGAGCTCAAGCCGATGCTTAAGGTCGGGCCGCGCGCCTGAGATGGGGCCGGGGTAAAGGGGAAGAGAGGGCATGCCGATCCGCAAAGTCGAGTCCGTCCGCAAGCGCGACGGGGCCGTCGTTTCCTACGACGAGCAGAAGATCGCTGATGCGATCCTGAGCGCGGCGCGGTCCTCGGGCCAGGACAATCCCACTATCGGCCGGGACCTGGCGAGCGTTGTGACGATGTACCTCGAGCGCTACCGCGAGCGGGACCTCACGACCAGCGAGGAGATCCAGCAGCTCGTCGAAAAGATACTCTTCGACACCGGCCATGCCCCGATCGCTCGCGCCTTCATCGTCCACCGCGAGAAGAAGGGGCAGCCGGCGGAGGCCTCGGCTCCGCCCGCGGAGGACCTTTTCCCCTCGAACCTGCTCCTCGTGGACGGCGCCACGCGGGGCGAAGTGACCCCTTGGGGCCGCGACCGGATCATCACGGCACTCGTCAAGGAGGCCGGGATCGCGGAGACGACGGCCTCGGAGATCGCGGGGGCGGTCGAGCAGAAGATCTTCCGCCTGGGCCAGAGACGCATCTCCACGTCCTTGATCCGGGAACTGGTCAACCACGAGCTTCTGGGACGCGGGTTCGGCTCGAAGCTGCGGCGGCAGATCGTGGTGGGGCTCCCCAAGTACGACTTGGGGCAGCTTCTGGGGGACGACGAGGCGCAGGTCGACCCCGATGGGCTCTGCCGGACGATCGGGCAGACGACGCTCAAGCAGTACGCGCTCCAGGAGGTCTTCACGCGCGACGTGTCGGACTCGCACATCGAGGGGCGGCTCCACCTCCACGGCCTCGAGGAGCCGCTCAAACTCCACGCCATCGCGCCCTCCGTGGCGGAGATCCGGCGGACCGGCGTGCGGGTCCGGGGCTCGACGGTGCTTTCGGAGCCGGCGCGGGACGCGCGGACGCTCACCGCCCAGCTGAGCGGCGTGGCGCGCGATGCCCACCGGTTTGCGAGCGGCCCCATCACGTTCGTGCATCTGAGCGAGGCGTACGATCAGCTGCTCTGGGGCGCGCCGGACGAGGCGGTCGCGGTGGAGATCGAGCACCTCGCGGCGGCTCTGGAGGAATCCCGGGCCTGGGTGAGTCCGCGCCACCGGACCGCGCGGGGGATTGCGGCGCTCGGACGAGCGATCGTCGCGGTCGGCGCCCCGGGAGACGACCTGAAGGAATTCTGCCGTGTCGCCGCGGACCGGGGGATGGTCTTCGCGTTCGAGCGCGGGGCAGCGGCTCCTCTGCGATGGGCGGCCACGGCCCAGGCGATCACGATCAACCTTCCGCAGGCGTTTTTTCGGAGCGAGGCGGGCACGGACTTCTACACGGAGCTTGAGTCGGCGATCGAGCTGGCGGCCAAGGCCCACCTGCAGAAGCGCCAGTTGCTCAAGAAGTTCACCGACCGGGTGTCGGGCACCTTCGGCCAGAGCGCGGGATGGGTGGCGGAAGGCGCCGGGGCGTTGTCGTTCGACGAGTTCGAGTACTCGGTCAGTCTGGCGGGGCTCAACGAGTCGGTCAAGCTCCTTTCGGGGGAGGAGATCCTGGAGAGCGATGCCGGCGTCCGGCTGGCGCTGCGGATCGTGTCCTACGTCTATTTTCGCCTGCGCGAGGAATCCGCGCGGCACGGGCTCAGGCTCGTGCTTGAGGACGTTCCCGCGGGCGACGCCGTCGACCGGTTCACCCGGATCGATGCGCAGTTGTACCCGCGCGCGAGGGGCCTCCTTGCCGATCGCACGCATTACACGCCGGGGTTCCGGGTGCGCGGCGGCTCTTCGTACGAGGCGCTGGCGGTGGAGGCGCGGTTCCATACGCTCGTTCCCACGGCCTGCGCCACGGTGGAGCGTTCGCGTCTTTCGCCCTCGGACCTGTTCGCGGTCCTCCAGAAGCTGCACGCGGAGACCCTGGCTTCGCGCGTGGCGATCGAATGATCGGCCGGATCCACAAGATCGCCGCCAACGATTACGAAGTCCACACCGACCAGGGACTGATCCACTGCCGCTTCCGGGGAAAGGCCAAGCGGGGCCGGCATGAGGCGCTCAAACTCGCCGCCGTGGGGGACCAGGTCGAGGTGACCCCCGGCGAGGCCCGGGAGGGGTCGATTGAGAAGGTCCTTCCGCGGCGCTCGAAGCTCTCCCGCCACGACGTCATGAGGCCCTCGGTCGAGCAGGTGATCGTGGCCAACGTCGACGTGCTGTTCGTCGTCCAGGCGGCCAAGGATCCGGACTTCAATGATCTCATCGTGGATAAATGCACCGTGATGGGGGCCGCGAACGGGCTCCCCTGCGTGATCGTGGTGAACAAGACCGACCTGGGGCGGCCGGACCTGTCGGCGTACGAGAAGTCTGGCTACAAGTGCCTGCGAACCTCCGCCGTGACGATGGAAGGGATCGAGGAACTGAGGGAGATGTTCAAGGGCCGGACGTCCGTTTTTCTGGGGCCCTCCGGCGTGGGGAAGTCGTCCCTGGTGAACGCCCTGGATCCCGGAGTCGATCTCAAAGTCGGGGCGGTGTCCCGGCGGGGGGAGGGGCGGCATACGACGACGTGGGCGGAGCTCATCCCCATGGCCGGCGGCCTGGTGGCGGATACGCCGGGCCTCGAGTTCTTCACGCTCTGGGGCGTGACGCCCGAGAACCTCAAGGACCATTTCCTGGAGTTCGCGGAGCTGGCGCCCGGCTGCAAGTTCCGGAACTGCGGTCACCTCACCGAGGCGGCGTGCGCGGTCCGGGGCCGCGTGACGGAATCGAGGTACCTGAACTATCTCGACATCCGGGCCAAGCTCGCCGAGCGCCGGGCCCTGTTCGACGGCCCCTGAGCTCCCTCGATTTCATCTTCAGGATTCCGCAACAACGGCCGATAATCCTATCGTTCAGAGAGAGGGGCAGCGCTTCACACGTCGGAATAGGTAGAGGGGACCGATGCAGCTCAAAAAGCTAGAGATGTGCGGCTTCAAGTCCTTTGCGAACCGGACAGAGATCGTCTTCAACAAGGGCGTCACGGGGGTCGTCGGCCCGAACGGCTGCGGGAAGTCGAACGTCGTGGATGCGATCAAGTGGGTGCTGGGAACCCTCTCGTACAAGTCCGTCCGCGGCGAGGAGATGCTGGACGTGATCTTCAAGGGCGCCCAGGGCGTGGGCGCCATGGGGTTCGCGGAGGTTTCGCTGACGCTGGACAACTCCGACCACACGCTCGCCATCGAGTTCGAGGAGGTGACCATCACGCGGCGCCTCTTCAACACGGGAGAGGGGGAGTACTACATCAACAAGGCGGCATGCCGCCTCAAGGACATCCGCGAGCTCCTCTACGGCACGGGCATCGGCACGGACAACTATTCGGTCATCGAGCAGGGCAAGATCGACAGGCTGGTCCTCTCGAACCCCCACGAGCGCCGCCTGGTCTTTGACGAGGCGGCGGGGATCTCCAAGTACCGCGCCAAGAAGCGCGAGACGGAGCACCGCCTGGAGAAGGTCCAGCAGGACCTCCTGCGCATTCAGGACGTGTACACGGAGATCCAGAAACAGCTGCGATCCGTGCGGGCCCAGGCGGGCCGCGCGTCGCGGTACCGGGAGTTGACGGAGGACCTGAAGGGGAAGCGGCAGCGCTTCTTCGTCCACGAGTACCGCGCCCTCTCCGTCCGGGGCGGGCAGATCGCGGAGAGGCTTCGTTCCCTGGAAGAGCGCCGCGAGGCGCTCCAGGCGGAGATCGAGACCCGGTCGAAGGCCGTCGAGGAGGCGCAGAAGCGCCTGGAGACGGAGACGTCGCGCCACAGCGATTTGAGCGCGGCCCAAGCCACCCTGGAGTCGCAGGCGGGGTATCTCGAGAAGTCGATCGCGGCGACCCACTCCCGCTGCGAGGAGCTGGAAGCCGAGATCCAGCGGATCGCCGGGGAGCGGGCGGCGCTCCAGGCTCGGGAGCGTGAGATCGCCGAGGTCGTGGCCCGGGAAACGAAGCTCATGGGCGAGCTGGATGCGCAGGCGCGGGCGAAGGCCGAAGAGGCGGAGGAGGTCCGCCGGCGCCTGGAGGACGCTACGCGCGAGTGCGCCCGGATGTCGGCGGAGCTGGACTCCAAGAAGGCCGAGGCGGTGGAGCTGGCCCACAAGGAGGCACAGTACCGGAACGAGCGCGACCGTCTGATGAAGGACCTGGTCGAGCTCGAGGCGCGGACGGTGGAGTCTCGAGCCAAAATCGGGAAACTGGGCTCGGATCTGGCCGAGCTGCGGGCGAGGCTCGTCGCGGCGAGGGGAACCCGGGCGGCGATCGAGCGGGAGATCGCCTCGCTCCTGGAGCGGAAGAAGGGGGAAGAGGCGGAGCAGGCGCGCCTGCGGGTGGAGCGCGGGCAGCTGGAGCGGGACCTCGCGCAGCTGCGCGAAGGCAAGGAGCACCGCGTGGCGCGGCGCGAGACGCTGCGCGATCTCGAAGAGCAGTTCGAGGGCCTCGAGACCGGCGCGAAGGCGCTCCTCCGGGAGCGCCCACCGGGGGTGCTGGGCTCGGTGGCGGACGTCCTGGATGTACCGCCCGAGCACGTCCCGGCGATCGAGGGGGCCCTCGGTGAGCGGGCGGGGGCGGTGATCTGCGAGACGGGGGCGGATGCCGAGCGCGCGGCGCTCCTGATCAAAGAGCGGGGGCTCGGGCGGACCACGATCATCTCCCTCGACGAATGTAAGAACGGCTACTTCTCCGAGGTTGAGCTCCTGACGGCCGGCGTCATCGGACGGGCCAGCGCGCTCGTGGGAACGGAAGAGCGCTTCGGGCGGATGGTCGGAGCGCTTCTGGGCCACACGCTCGTGGTCCGCGATCGGGAGGCCGCGCGGGAGGTCCGGCAGGACGGCCTCACCGACTGGCCGCTGGTGACCCCGGAAGGCGAGCTCTTCGACCACCCGGGGATCGCGACCACGGGCGGGGCGAAGGGGGTGCCGGGGCTGATCTCGCGGAAGGCCGAGCTCCGCCGGCTGGGCGACGAGATCGACGAGTACCTCGTGATCATCCAGCAGCGCGAGGCGCGGCTGTCCGACGTGGAGCAGAAACTCAAGGTGGCCGACGAGAAGATCGAGCTTCTTCGGCAACAGGCCTACGAGAAGAACGTGTCCGCGGGAGAGGCGGCGACGCAGATCGAGCAGCTCTCGGTCCGCGAGCAGTTCCTCGCGGGGGAGCGCGATGCGATCGAAGGGGAGATCGAGGCGATCGGGAGGCAGGCCAAGGCCGTCTCGGACCGTCGCGGCGCCCTGGACTCCCTGCTGACCGAGCTGGCCGTCGTCAAGGACCAGGTGGCGCAGGAGATCGCGGGTCTGGCGGCAACCCTGGAGCGGTACGAGAAGGGGAAGTCCGAGCTCCAGGATGCCCTGGGGAATGCCCGGGTCGAGAGCGCCAAGGCGAACGAGCAGCGGGCCAGCGTGGAGAAGCGCCTGGAGATGCACCGGGTCAGCCAGGGCGAGGCGGCGCGGTCCCTCGAGGGAGTGGCGGGGCGGCTGGGCGAGGCGACGGGCCGGCTCGAGACGGCGGCGGAGGAAGTGCGCCGATTCGAGGCGGAGCGAGAGACGCTCGCGACGGAGGTGGCCGCCGCACGGGATCGGCTGGCCGAAGCCGGCCGGCGGCGCGACGCGCTGACCTCCGAATGCGAGGCGGCGAGGGCCGAGGAGTCCCGCGTGGAGGGAGATCTCGTCCCCTGCGAGGAGGAGTTCAACCGCCTCCGCGTCGAGGAGGAAGGCCACCGGGTTAAGTCCGAAACGCTGCTCCAGCGGACCCGGGAGGAGATGGAACTCGACGTGGCGTCCGCGGCGGCGGGGGCGCCGGAGGAGGAGGGCGTCGATTGGGAGACGTTGGGACGTGAGATCGACGAACTCCGAGTCAAGATTTCCGGCTTCGGGGCGGTCAACGTGGTCGCCCTGGACCAGATGACGGAGCTCGAAGAGCGCGAGACGTTCCTGGCGACCCAGCAGGAGGACCTCGTCAAGTCGAAGTCGCAGATGGAGGACCTCATTCGCCAGCTCAACAAGGAGTCGAGGGAGCTGTTCGACAAGACGATCGATTTCGTGCGCGAGCAGTTCGGCGCGATCTTCCGGAAGATCTTCGGGGGCGGTAAGGCGGACATCATTCTCGAACAGGCCGAGGGGATCGATCCGATGGAGCAGGGGCTGGAGATCATGGCGCGCCCTCCCGGGAAGGAACTGACCTCCATCTCGCTGCTTTCGGGCGGCGAGCGTTCGCTGACCGCGATCGCGCTCGTCATGGCCCTCTTCAAGGCGAACCCCAGCCCATTCTGCCTCCTCGACGAGGCGGATGCGGCCCTGGACGAGAAGAACGTGGAGCGCTACGCCGGCGTGGTGCGCGAGTTCGCCTCGGACACGCAGTTCATCGTAATCACCCACAACAAGCGCACCATGGCGGTGTGCGACGCGCTCTACGGGGTCACCATGGAGCAGCAGGGGGTCTCGAAGAAGGTGAGCGTGAATCTGGCGGGGGACCAGGGTCTGGACCTGCTCAAGTCGAAGGGCGGGCGGACGAGCGAGCCGGTCGCCCCGGCGTCGTCCTAAATTGTTGCGCCCCGGGGAAGGGTGGAGTATTATTCAACCCGCCCTGGCCCGCGGCCGGGGGATTGAGCGCTCCGACGCATGGAACAGAACCTTTTCGGCCAGATTCTCATCAATTTCAACCTCCTCACAAAGGAGCAGCTCGAGAAGGCCATCGATCTCCAGCGCCGGACGCAGCCGCCGCGGCTCCTGGGCGAGATCCTGATCGAGCAGGGGCTGATCGACGAGAAGTCCCTCAGGAGCATCCTGACCGTCCAAAAGCGCAAGTTGGAGCTCTCCAAGAGCCAGGTGAAGAGCACCGACTCGGAGCTTCAGAAGCGGCTCCAGGGGGCTGGCGTCACGGAGTTCCTCAAGGTCGCCAGGGAACTGGGCGCCTCGGACCTGTACATCACCTCCGGCTTGAAACCGCTGATCCGGCTCCACGGGAACCTGCTCGATCTGCCGGCCGATCCGCCGGGGTTCGAGGAGAGCCGGAAGATGCTGCTGGCGATGCTCAGCAAGGAGCAGGTGGAGGAGTACTACAAGGAGAAGTACGTCGATTTCAGCCTGGAGCTTCCCGGGATCGGGAGGTTCCGCACAAGCATCTTCCGGCACCTGAAGGGGATCGCCGGAATCTTCCGGTGCATCGCCGAGAACGTGGTGCCGTTCGACCGCCTGGGGGTTTCGGGGACTGTCCGTCAGTTCGTGGATTACAGCCGAGGGCTCATCCTGGTCACCGGCCCCGCCGGATCGGGCAAGTCGACCACGCTCTGCTCCTTGATCGACATCATCAACCACAACCAACGGTTGCACGTGATCACGATCGAGGACCCGATCGAGGTGGTCTACAAGAGCGACAAGTCGTTCATCTCCCAGCGGGAGATTCCCAAGCACTCGAAGTCCTTCGCCTCGGCGCTCCGTGCCGCGCTGCGAGAGGACCCGGATGTGATCGTGGTGGGCGAGCTTAGGGACCCCGAGACGGTGTCGACCGCGATCACCGCCGCGGAGACCGGGCACCTCATCTTCGGCACCCTCCACACCCACAGCGCGCACCGGACGATCAACCGCGTCCTGGACCAGTTCCCCTCGGCGAAGCGGGACCACATCCGCACCCTCCTGGCGGGGGTGCTCCGGGGCGTGGTCTCGCAGCAGCTGGTGCCCAACATTGACGGCAAGGGACGGAGCCTGGCCTGCGAGGTCATGGTGGCCAACTCGGCGATCTCGAACCTGATCCGCGAGGACCGCGCGTGGCAGATTCCCATGGTGATGCAGAGCGGGAAGCGCCAGGGGATGCGGCTCATGGACGATTCGCTCATCGAGCTCGTCAAGCTCAAGAAAATCTCGCTCGAAGAGGCGCTGGGCCGCGCCACCGACAAGACCAAGTTCCTCAACCCCTTGGCCACGGACGAAGAAGGGAAGAAGAGATAGCATGGCCGCCGTCGACCGCCTGTTGCACTTGATGAAGGGGGCGGGCGCCTCCGATCTCCACCTCAAGGCGGGGATGAAGCCGCGCTACCGGGTCCAGGGCGAGCTCCGGGACGTGGAGGGCGCCGATCCCGTGTCGCGCGAGGAGATCGACCGCATGACGCGCGAGCTGCTCTCCGAGGAGCAGGACCGTTTTTACGCTCGTGAAGGGGAGATCGACTTCGCCTACGGCGATGTGAAGTCCGGCCGTTTCCGCTGCAACTACTTCCAGGAGTACTTGGGACCCGCCGCGGTCTTCCGCCGCATCCCGGTCGAGATCCCGTCCCTCAAGGATCTCAACCTCCCCCCGGCGATCGAGACCCTGGCCCACATTCGCAGCGGGCTGATCCTGGTCACCGGCCCGACCGGTTCGGGAAAGACCTCCACCCTCGCCTCGATCCTGGATCTCATCAACACCCACTACCGGAAGCACATCATCACGCTCGAAGACCCGATCGAGTACCTCCATACCAGCAAGAAATCGGTGGTGCACCAGCGGGGCCTTCACTACGACATCGTTGATTTTCCCTCCGGGCTCCGGGCGGCGCTCCGGGAGGACCCTGACATCGTGCTGATCGGGGAGATGCGCGACCTCGAAACCATCCGGCTCTCCCTCACCGCGTCGGAGGTCGGGGCGCTGGTGTTCGCCACGCTCCACACGAACGGCGCAGCGCAGTCGATCGACCGGATCATCGACGTCTTTCCCGCCGACGAGCAGCCGCAGATTCGGGCGATGCTCTCCCAGTCGATCGCCGGGATCGTCTCGCAGGTGCTCCTGAAACGGCTCGACACGGGAGGGCGCATCCCCGCGACGGAGGTGCTTTTCGCCACGCCGGCGGTGAGCAACCTGATCCGGGAGTCGAAGATCCAGGAGATCACCAGCTGCATCCAGGCCGGGAAGCAGCAGGGGATGCACACGCTCGACGACTCGCTGGTCCAGCTGGTGACGAAGAAGCTGGTCGATCCCGAGGAGGCGTTCTCCTACGCGGAGAACAAAGGATGGTTCGAGCAGTTCGTGGACCTCCCCTTGAAACCGGGCGAGAACCGATAGGGGGTCTCCCCGCTTCTTCTTGCCTCGGCGGAAATCGTCTGATATAGTGCGCGCCCTGTGGAACGCACCTTCAGCATGATCAAGCCGGACGGCGTGCAGCGCCGGCTGGTGGGCCGCATCGTGCAGCGGTTCGAGGACAAGGGCCTGAGGATCGTCGGGCTTAAGCTCATCCAGATGTCCCAGAATCAGGCGGAGACCCTCTACTCGATCCACAAGGAGCGCCCCTTCTACGCCACCCTGATGAAGTTCGTCACGGCGTCGCCCGTCGTGGTGATGGTCGTCGAGGGCAACCAGGCCGTCTCGGTGGTCCGGAAGCTGCTGGGCGCCACGTTCGGGTTCAACGCGGAGCCGGGCTCGATCCGGGGGGATTACGGGTGCTCGAAGGGATACAACCTGATCCACGGGTCCGACGCCCCCGAGGCGGCGCAGCGGGAGATTCCGATCTTCTTCGACGAGAAGGAACTCGTGAAGTACGCGCACGTCGACCAGGTCTGGGTACTCGAGGAGCCGGAGAGGAAGTAGCATGCCCAACATCGGTTGCACGGAAGTCCGGAAGGGCATGATCGTCAACTACGAGGGCCAGCTCCAGTACGTGATGAACGTCTACCACCACACGCCGGGAAACCTGCGCGCGGTGATCCAGATCAAGATGCGGAACCTGAAGAGCGGGAACTCGAAGGAGATCCGCTTTGGGTCGGGCGACAAGCTCGACGTCGTCCACATCGAGCAGGTCGACATGGAGTACCTCTACCAGGACGGCGAATCGTACATCTTCATGAACCAGGAGAACTTCGAGCAGGTGTCCCTCCACAAGAGCCTCCTCGGAGAGGACTCCCAGTGGCTCAAGGAGAACACGGTCTGCAAGGTCGAGTTCTTCGAGGGGAGCGCCATCGCCGTCGAGGTGCCCTTCACCGTCGAGCTCAAGGTCGCGAAGACCGAGCCGTCGCTCAGGGGGGCGACGATCACGAACGTCTACAAGCCCGCCACGCTCGAGACCGGCGCGGTCGTCCAGGTGCCGCCGTTCATCGAGGAGGGGGAACTGATCCGGGTGGACACGCGGGAAGCGAAGTACCTCGAGCGCGTGAACAAGTAGCATGCCGAAAGTCCTCATCGCTGACGATGTGGGCGAGGAGTGCGCCCGCATCCTGAAGAAGGCCGAGATCGAGGTCGACTTCAGGGGCAAGATGAAGCCCGACGAACTCCGCGCGGCCATCCCCGCCTACGAGGGCCTGATCGTCCGCAGCGCCGTCAAGGTGACCAAGGACATCCTGGACGCCGGGACGAAGCTCAAGATCGTGGGCCGCGCCGGCATCGGCGTGGACAACATCGACCAGGAAGCGGCGACCCGCCGGGGCGTGATCGTGATGAACGCGCCGCAGGGGAACGTCGCCTCCGCCGCGGAGCACACGTTCGCGCTCATCATGGCTTCGGCCAGGAACATCGCCGCCGCGGACGCGTCGGTGCGCGCGGGAAAGTGGGAGCGCACGAAGTACCTGGGCGTGGAGCTCGAGACGAAGACGCTCGGGATCGTGGGTCTCGGGAAGATCGGGGGCCTGCTCTCCCAGTACGCCAAGGCCTTCCGGATGCGCGTGATCGCGGCCGACCCGCTGGTGACTCGGGAACGCGCAGCCCAACTCGGCGTGGAGCTGGTCGAGCTGGATCGGCTCCTGGGCGAGGCGGACTACATCAGCTTCCATGTGCCCCTGACCGAGAAGACCAAGGGCATGATCGGCGCCGCGCAGCTCAAGAGGATGAAGCGCACGGTGCGCCTCGTGAACACGTCGCGCGGCGGCGTGATCGACGAGAAGGCGCTCGCGGAGGCGCTCGCCGCCAAGGAGATCGCGGGGGCCGCGCTCGACGTGTACGAGACCGAGCCGCCCGCCAAGGACCATCCGCTTTTCAAGATCGAGACGGCGATCCTGACGCCCCACCTGGCCGCTTCGACGGAAGAGGCACAGGTCAAGGTGGCGATCGACATCGCCGAGCAGTTCGTGGACTATTTCAAGAACGGTGTCGTCCGGAACTCGACCAACCTGGCGGCCCTGGCCGACCCGAGCCTGACGCCGTATCTGCGCCTGGCGGAGGACCTGGGCGGGTTCGCCGCCCAGCTCGCCGGCGGAAAGGTGAAGACGGTTACGGCCGCCTTCATGGGCGCGATCAGCGCGTTCGAGGTCGGCCCCATCACGCAGTCCGTGCTCAAGGGGGCCCTCCGGCCCACGCTTGGGGACGACGTCAACGTCATCAACTCCCGGTTCTTCGCCAAGGAGGCGGGGATCCAGGTCGTCGAGGAGAAGCACAAGGACGCGCGGAACTACAAGAGCCTCCTTTCCGTCCGGGTCGAGTCGGAGGAGGGTGTCAAGACGGTCTCCGGAGCGGTCTTCGAGGGTCGCGATTCGCGGATCGTCGAGATCGACCGGATGGACATCGATCTGCGCCCGTCGCGGCACATGGTGGTCCTCGCGTACCTCGATGTGCCGGGCATCGTGGGGAAGGTCGGTACGATCCTCGGACAGAACCAGATCAACATCGCGCGGATGGAAGTGGGCCGCGCCGAGCGGGGCAAGCAGGCGATGATCCTGTTGTCGGTGGACGATCCGGTGAAGCCGGAGATCCTCGAGGAGATCCGCCGCGCGATCAACGCCCACGACGTCCGAGCGGTCATGCTTCCGTGAACCTCGAGGTGCGGCTCCTCGGGCTCGTCGACTTCGACGCGGCCTGGGAGTTGCAGCGCTCGCTGGTCCCCCAGGTCACCCCCGAGCGCGGCTTCCTCCTCCTGCTGGAGCACCCCCCGGTCTTCACCCTGGGCCGAAACGGCGACGCGGCGAACGTCCTGGACCCCCACGGCATCCCCGTCCGGAGGATCGACCGCGGCGGCGACGTGACCTACCACGGCCCGGGGCAGTTCGTGGGGTATCCGATCCTCGACGTGCGCCGCCTGGGGGTGAAGCGGTACGTCCGGTCGCTCGAGGCGTCCCTCCTCCGGCTCCTCAAGGACCTCGGGGTCGCGGGCCGAAGGAAGCGTGGCTGCGTGGGTCTCTGGACGGCGCGGGGCAAGATCGCGTCCATAGGCGTCCGAGTGGCGCGGGGGATCTCGATGCACGGGTTCGCGCTCAACGTGTCGAACGATCTGGAGCCGTTCGGCTTCATCAACCCGTGCGGCGTGCCGAAAGCCGCGGTCACGTCGGTCGCCCTGGAACTCGGCCGGGCGGTGACCGTGGGGGAAGCGGCGGGGCGATTCCGCTTGCGCTTCGGCGATCGTATGATAAAGTCGTAATGTAGTCTGGCGCTGTCGAGGAGAGAGGGGCCCATGTCGGACGTCACCATCCTTGCGGTCGATCCCGATCCCACGGTCCTGGCGGTCTTCCGGCGCTCGGTGACCGGTGCCGGGTACGCCTTCGCCTTCGCACGTCGAGGCGATGAGGGCCTTCGCAAGGCGCGCGCGGAAAGCCCCGACGCCATCGTCGTGCGCGTCAGCCTGCCCGATATGACCGGGCTTGAGTTCGTGGCCCGCATCCGCGAAGAAGTCGAGGGGGTCCATGCGCCCCGGACGGCGCCGATCCTGCTGACCGCCCTGCGGGGGCAGGAGGCGGAGGTCGCCGCGGGCCTTGAGAGGGGGGCGATGAACGTCCTCTTTTTCCCGCTTCACGAGGCGGAGTTCTCGACGCGGTTGGGCAGCGTGCTTCGCTGGGCCCGGCGTCCGTCGAACGAAGGCGTGCTCACGGTGGGGCCGGTGTCGGTGGACCTGGAGCGGGGAGAACTCCTGCGCCCCCAGGCGCAGCCGCTGACCGCGTCGGAGTTGGAGATCCTCCGCTGGCTGCTGAACCCTCCCGGAAGGGCGGTGACGCGACGGCAGATCCCGGGGGGGACGGAACGGGCCGTCGACGTGCACGTGGCGGCGCTCCGGTCCAAGCTCGGCAGCGCCAGCGGATGCATCGAGACGCTCCGGGGGATCGGCTACCGGTTCCGGAACAGCGCGGCGGCGCTCTAGAAATATTCGACGCGGATGCTTGACATCGCGCATTTACGCTTTATAATTTACGCAGTCTGAGAGAGGGGCCGACCCGGTGAAGGAGAGAGGGGACGAAGGGACCAGACCTCCTCGCTTCCCGTCCGCCCCCAGAAAGGGGACCCGTCTAACCTTGCCCTAATACCCCACCCCAGCTGTCCGCCCCGAACATGCTGTTTCCTACTCTCCCGCACGGGTGTTCTGGGCGGAAAATATTCGGGAGGCCCCCAATGGACAAGTTGGGGGCCTTTTTCATTCCGGCCCTCCGCCGGACGTATCATTGAACGGACCGTCCCGTTCTCCTCCAAGGAGCTGCCATGAAACGGATGCTCATCGCCTTCCTCCTCCTGCCGGCGCAGGTCCGGGCGCAGGAGACCGACCTTGTGCGCGCGAACTACACGAAGCAGGAAGCCGAGATCCCGATGCGCGACGGGAAGAAGCTCTTCACCTCGATCTACGCCCCCAAGGACGCGTCGAAGCCCTATCCGATCCTGCTGAGCCGCACGCCCTACAGCGTCTCGCCGTACGGCGCGGACAAGATGAAGTCGAGCCTGGGCCCCTCTGCCCAGTTCATGAAGGAAGGGTTCATCTTCGTCTACCAGGATGTACGGGGTCGGAACCTGTCGGAAGGCGAGTTCGTCAACGTCCGCCCCCACCGTCCTTCGAAGTCCGGCAGCGGGGAGATCGACGAGAGTTCCGACACGCACGACACGATCGACTGGCTCGTCAAGAACGTCCCCAACAACAACGGCCGGGCCGGAATGTGGGGCATCTCCTACCCCGGCTTCTACACGGCGATGGGGATGATCGACGCCCACCCGGCGCTCAAGGCCGCGTCGCCCCAGGCCCCGGTCTGCGACTGGTTCGTCGGAGACGACTTCCAGCACAACGGCGCGTTCTACCTCGCCCACGCCTACCGATTCCTCGACCGTTTCGGCCATCCCCGCCCCAAGCCGATGCACCAGCTCGCCCCGCCCGGACCCAGGGCGCGGGATGCCTATCCCTTCTTCCTCGAGATGGGCCCGTTGGCGAACGCCAACGACGACCGGCACCTGAAGGGGGACGTCGCGTTCTGGACCGAGATGATGCAGCATCCGAACTACGACGAGTTCTGGAAGGCCCGGAACCTCCGGCCCCACTTGAAGGACATCCGGCCCGCGGTGATGACCGTGGGGGGCTGGTTCGACGCCGAGGACCT
>CAZSCC010000196.1:0-9694 GCA_964604905.1 uncultured Planctomycetales bacterium | reverse complement strand
GCCCTATTTTAGAGTGCTCTGCCGTCAGTTCCCGCGCGAGCTTTTGGAGGCTTGCGTCTCGGGGACCCGTTGTCGCGATCGTCAGTTCCGAAAGGGGCGGCGTGAAGTTCTTGGCCGCCTCCACTTCGGCCTGAAACTCTTGCACAGAGAGGGCCTCCTTGGCCTTACATTGGACGCCCGCCCACTTGTTGCCTTGGTCAGGCCGGCCGTAGACATCGACGCCCTGCTGACTTTGACCCTGTCGTCCGTGTTTCTTCGCATCGGGGTCCTTCCATCGGACGCGCCAATGCTTCCAGCAGAGGTCCTCGAAATCCTGCCAGTCACGCGGAGGGGGTAGCTTGGCGGTTAGCACTTGGTAAGCCCGTTCAGTGATTCACTAGACAATCCGACTCAACAAGTATAGGACATCGTATTCAGGATTCCCGGCCCATCCGTCGACGGCCAGCGGTGGCCGACTTGATAGCCCGTCTAAGTTCGATGCTGCACGGTGCCAAGCACCGGATACTAGGAGGCGCACCAAAGATCCAATTCCATGACTTGGGTGCTATCCTATCGAGGGAACGCGACACGGGGGCGCGGTTGCACACCATGCCTCTGGGCAACATCTTCGATCTGGAGCAACCTGCACGCCCCGAGGGATGCGGCCGAACAACAAGAATAAGGCCGGCCTCGCTCCCGTGACGCGTTCCTGACCTAACTCGCAATCCGCGCCTGGCTTCCCTAACCAGCATCGGAGAGACGAATCTCCTTCGCCTCCGCAAGTCCCGTCGATACCGCGAATTGGGCGGCGGCGCATCGCTTCCGAAGCAAGTCCAGGGCCTTCGCCGTCTCGGAAAGATTCTTGGCGATCCTTCTGCGCTTGAGTTCCTTCTGCGTCAGCACCGGTCGCACGGCTTCCTTGATGCGGAGCTTCTTCATCCGCACGTGGGTCAGATTGGGGTAGGTGTTCCCGGTCGCTTCGTGGATCCAGTAGGCCCGGCGTCGGTAACTCGATTCCGAGCGGTCGGATAGATCAAGCCGGATGCCGGTGGCCGAAGGGTTGCGCGAGACCTCACGCGCCACGACCGACAGCTCCTCTTCGGCCAGGCCCAGGGAGAACGCGGCAACCCAGCCCGACCGGAGGAAACGCCGGTACATGGCAGGCAGCTCGGGGGCTGCGCACTCCGCGGGGAACTCCGGCACTTCCCGGAAAGTCTCGGGGACGAGCCCCGATGGAAGAAGGATGGGACTTTCCTCTGCCTTGAATTTCACGGTGGTGGACGTCTTGAGGTGACGGATCGCGCGAAAGATCGCTCGAAAGGCTCGATTGAGAGCCTGGGCTCGGCGGTTGAAATCAAGAAAGCTACCTAGGAGGTCGCTTCGCTTGGCGATCTGAAACACCCAGTCCTCCTCAAACTTGCGGGGAAGACCGCGGATGACCCGAGGCCGGTAGATGTTCCTGGCCCTTTCATCGGCAGACCTGAGGTCGAACAGTTCACCCCACTCGATCGATACGGGCCCATACTCGGGGCTGCACCTGCCGTAGAGCCTGAGGCAAGAGCGCGGCACCATCGCGTTGTATTCCTGCTGGAGGGCGGCAAACGCGGAGGAAATAGTCCGGGTGCCGGCGTAGAGCTCCCTCAACCAAGCGAGGATATCCTGGAAGTAAAGCCGTGCCAGGGCCTCGGCCGTTCCTTCGAAATCACGGGTCATGACCGCCTCCTCAAAAGCTCGTTTCAATCCCGTCGGACCTGTTTTGGGGAGTTCGTTGCACGTAGGGCGCTATCCCCGTTTCTCCCTCAGGGGAGACGTCATGTCCGCCACGAACTCCCGAAAACAGCTCCAAAAGCCCTTCCTGGGGTCATAGCTTGAGCGGCAGGTTCGCCACGTAGGCCAACGTCCCCATCGCGAGTCCTCCAAACGCGGGGTATAAAGCCCAGTAAGGAAGGGGAAGCGGGGAGAAACTCCAGACGAAGAAAACGAGGAGTGCACCCTCCGCCAGGCGCTTGGCGAGGAATGAAACCGAGGGAGAAGCATAGGCCGTGCCGAAGTGCAACCGCTCCCGCAGAAGCATCCCCGCCAGGAGTGAAGCGCCCAGGCCCGCGAGGAAGAAGGGAACAAGCCTACTTGCCACGCGAAGGCGCCGATCGACGAGAACCGCAGCTTGGGGGAAGGCGGCCGAGTCCCCGAGCAGCATCCCAGCCAGCCGAACCGGCAGGTACGCGTTGTGCGGCGGCGAGGGCATGACGTCTTGCGCCTGAACGCATGAGTAGGCGCCCGCATAGCTCGCGTTCTCGAGCGCGGTGACCTCCTCCGAGAAGGAGGGAAGGAGAAGGAAGGCTGCCCATGCAAGGACCCAGCCCATCAGCGTCAAGAAGGACAGGCGAAGAAGTGTCCCGATCATGAGCCCCCCGCTTCCGCCGGTACGGCGGCGGCTTCTTGTTGGATTGGGGCTTCCTGACCCAGTGGAGTACCTTCCTTGAGACGCGTCGACATCGTGGGGTCAGGATCGGAGAGAAGAGGAACGACCGCCTTGTAGGTCTGGCCCGCCCACGTGGCGAAGAAGTGAAAGCGAGGGAGTTCGTCGATGGCCCAGGTGGGGACGAGGTGGTCGTTGCGGACGCCCACCTGGCGGGAACTCCGGTAGGCGAAGTCATCGATGTTCGAGCGACCACTCGAGAAGAGCGCAGGCTCGTAGGACTCGCCGTTGGAAACGACCCGGAGCGGCCGCGAACCGCACTTGTCGCTGAAGTACTTGGCGTCTTCGGGGTTCGCGGCCCGGAGCGTGACGAAACTGCCGACGTTGGCGAGCGCGCGGCGGGCGTCCGAGTGGCTCCGAAGCGCCACCTCGAGGTCGGCGATCGACTGACCGGCCAGGATCATGGAAAGACCAGCACCCCGGGCCTTGTTCAGGATGTTCACGCTCTCAGCGGCAAGAGCATCGGCCACTTCATCGACCACGACCGTCATGCGGGAGAAGCGCGACGGGTCCTGGTAGGCGTACTTTCTCCCGATGAAGGACTGAAGATCGCTGAGCGCCATGCGCGCCACGCCGCTCGCCGTGTCCTCGCCGATGAGCGACCCGAGGAAGAAATAGACGATCAGGCGGTTCGAGTCGACCTCTTCCCAGCTGAGATCCTGGACCTTCCCGCTCGGGACCGTGCCCGCCGGGGGCTCGACGTCGCCCGGACAGAGGAGATACCCGATACCCTTCGTGGTGAGCTTCCCCAGGATGGGCCGCAGGGCGCTTGAGATCTTTCCGAAGTAGTCGGGGTTCATGGAGGCCATCCCGATCAGAGCGTCGAGCTCCGGGATCGTCGTCCGCTCGGCCGCGCAGTAGGCCTGGTAATGAGCCCGGAGGCGATGAGCTTCCGCCGTGTCGGGAGCCCCGGGGCAGAAGCGTAGCACGAGCTTCCGTACGAGCTGCCAGGCATCGTGGAAGCAGTAGGTATTGAGCTTGGCGAGCGTGACCTCTTCCCCCAGGAGGTGGAGGGCGCTCGCGATGATATTCGTGAAGGTCCAGGCGTAGTTCCGGAAGGCTTCGCTCTCGCCGCCCTTGGGGAGGACGAGGGCGACCCGGTCGGCGATCTCGCTCGGGCGGGTGTAGTGGAGCACGGGATTGTACCGGGCGCTCTGGTAGGGGTAGGGGAGGGCGAGGGTCCGGAACGCCTTCTCCCGGCCATGACGCCGGGCGGAGTCAAAGGTGCGGTCGAGGAGCCGTTCATCCCCCTTGGGGTCGATGACGACCACCGCCTCGCCGCGCGCGATGGCTTGCTCGATCAGGAGTTCGAGGAAGCGGGTCTTCCCGCTCCCCGGGGCGCCGAGAACGAAGAGGTGCTGGTTGAGGAGAGCGTCGGGGATGAAGAGGTCGTGGATCTCCCCGGCCCCGACGCCCTGCAGCATCACGTTGCCGGCCACCGCATCCTTCGTGCGGGGAGAAACCGAGACTCCGGAGAGGGTGAGGGTCTGGAGGCGTTCGACATGAGCCCCCTCCCAGGCGAAGCCCCGGGCGAGATACGTGTGGGCAGGCTTCACGGGGATCTCCTCCACGGAGAGCACGAAGCGCTCGCTCCCGGTGAGAGTCCTCCAGAGCCGTCGGTACCGCAGGAGGAGCGCGAAGGCGCCTCCGGCCCCGGCAAGGTAGACGGTCGCCAGGATGGGCGCGGCCGCTCCTCCGTAGGGGAGCACCGCGGCCCCGCTGTGGGCGAGGACCGCCCCCAGGAGGCAGGCGGCGACCAGGAGATGAAGAAGGACTCGGACCTTCCTGCTGTAGGCGAGCATCCCTAGCTTGCCCTCCTCATGCCGATGGAGCGGTTCGCAGGCGCGGAGTTCTCCGGGGTTCCGGACCTGACAATCGTGAGCCCGGGGGACCAGACGCCGAGCGTTGCCAGTTCCTTATCCGGGAGGAATCCTGCGGACTTGATCCTGACGAAATGGAGCGCGTCTTCGGCACGCGAGGTCGGGGTCGCCGGGACCAGCGCGTCTTCGTCAGGGGGACCGAGCGGCGCGACCTGGGGATGCTTGAGGAGCGCCTGAAGCAGGCGTTCCCCGAGCTTCCCGCTCCAGTGGAGGCCCGCGCCTTCCAGGATGTCCATGAAGGCCTGCGGGTACTTGAGCCAGAGGTATTCCGGGGAAACGAACATGTCCGCCTGGCTGTTGTTCCGGCTCACGGTTCCAGCCCGCACCCAGGTGCGGATGGTCTCGATGAGGCGGGCGGGGGCAAGCTCAGTCCGGATGCGGCCTTCATCCTCTGGAAGCTGCTGTTGGGGCGAGGGCGGCTTCTTGTCCGCCGATCGAGGACCTTTCACCAGGCTTGCGGCCGCCGGGGCGGGAGTCCGTTCGTGCGTCGCCTCAGGGGCCGAGGCCGGGTATGCCGACTTGGGCGAGGGGTCTTGGTCGAGAGTGCCCTCCATCGAATCAGGCTCATCCATCGGAGCGGGATCCACGATCGGCGAAGGGGTGGCTGCCATCGCGAATATCGGAGCAGGCGGCGTTGACGTGGCGATCGTTTCGCCCTTGGCGAGCGTTCGATCCCAGTGCCGGACCACCTGGACCACGCGACCGCCGGGCCCCCGGCCCCAGTCTTCCACTCCTACCTCGTACGATCGGGTGAAGGCTCGAAGAAGGATGCCCAGGCGTTGCCCGAGAAGACTGCGGGCGGCCGAAGGCAGGACCGCCGGAACGAGGGCCTCACCCTTCGGAACATGGCCGTTCAGGCCCCGCCCTTTCTTCCAGCGCCAGCACTCGCGCCCGCTTCCGGCCCTTCCCAAGCGCTTGAGGAAGAGGCCCAGCGGCTCGGAGGCGGGATTCCAAGGGGATTCACCACCGGGTGCGAGGACGTCGAGGTCGAGGACTTTTCCGAGGTCATGGAGGAGCCCGAGAACGAACCCCGAGTAGGCCCAGACCGGCTGCTCCCGGTAGTTCACCGCGGGGTCCTCGGAGGGGCGGAAGCTCGGACGGACGAGTTCGCCCACGGCACGGCGGGCGACCTCAAGCGAGTGGTCGAGGAGTCCGAAGGGGCCCGCGTCATGGTCGCGTTCGCTCGCCGGGAGATCCCAGACGAAAAGCGCGAAGCGCGCAGCCAGGCGGTCGACGAGGTCGGAGCGATCCTCCATCGGGATACCGATCAGGAGGTCTTTCGACTCTTCGAGCAGCTCCAGGCGCCGCGCTCGGGCGGCCAGAATCTCCCTCCCGAGGCTTTCTGCCACCGCCGCGTCCGCCGAAGGACGGACGCTTGCGAGTCCCGCTGGGCGGAGTCTGTTCTTCAAGTCGCTGAGGAACGTTTCGAACACGATCCTTCCTCCTTGGCTAGAACGGGGCCCGCTCGGACGCGAGCGTGACCGGGAGACAGCCTTCGCATTCCATGAAGACCCCGAAATGGAGGAACGCGTAGGCCCCGAAGGTGCTCCCCGCCCCCTTCTCCCAGAGCGCGATACGGCGCGAACCTATGGGAAGGCATGTGCGGTACTGGGGCTTGAGCATCTGGAGGTAGTGCCCGGTCCGGGGCTCGTAGGAATAGGTGCTCACGACGACCCGCCCCATGGGGCTCGAGGCCGCGCGACCCGCGCGGAGCGCCTGGAGGTGTGCCCCCGTCACTTGGCTCAGATGCTCGACCGCCCCGGCACGGGGCCAGTAGCTGCCCCAGCATCCGGCACAGTTCTTCTGGTCCGGCAGGCGGTCGCACGACTTGAGGCGCGCCACGATGCTCTGAGGGGCGAGGAATGCCTCGAGCGCGGGGATTCGCCATCCCCAGCCGTCGAGTTCGGAGAGGTAATTCACCTGGAAGAAGGAACCGCTCGGCACCGCGATGGGAATCTGCGAGTTGGAGAGCCCGAGGTCGGGGATGAACGTGTAGACGCGGGCCTCCCCGAACTGGAGGGCGTCGCCCCCGCCAGGGCTGGCCGTGGCGCTCGCGGACTTTCCGAAGAGCTTGACGGGTTCGAGCCCCTTGAGCACTCCCTCCAGTTCCGAGTAGTGGGTGCGATACTGCTGGCGGACGACTTCGATGATCCCGGTGGGGTACGCGTTCTCGACCAGGAGGCAGACGCGTATGCCGCCGGAGGGAGTCGGACACGCGAGCGCGCCCAGAATCCGCCAGGAAGAGAGGATGCAGCTCACGTCCACCAGGGGAATCGTTCCCATGATGGAGAGTGTGCCCTCGTAGGGCAATCGCGTCTGACTTCCAGCGTCCTGCGCGGCGAGAGGGTCGCTCGGTCCGATCGCGATCGCGAGGACGGCAATGCTAAGGATTCTCATGGATCTCCACCTCCCCCTTCGGGGAAATGATGACAACGGCCGGCCCGCAGCGGACGCCGAGGGCCTCGGGCAGTTCTCGCGGCGCAAGACTCACGGGGCGCCCGAGGATTCTCGAGGCTTCGGACAGGGCTTCAAGCTTCTCGACCCGCGTCGCGAACACGATCGCGCCGGGGTCGTCTATGATCAGAGCAGGGAGGGCCGACAGATTCTTCCCTTCGATCCGGGCGAACCAGAGCTTCTTGCCGACGAGTTCCGGGGGGATCTGGCCGTCAGGACGGCCGGCGGGGCGGAAGCTGCGCTTCTCGCTCCTTCGGCAGGCCGGGAGCCCGGCGTCGTACCCCTTCAGGGTTGCCGCATCCATCTCCTGCTTCATGGAGGTCGTGATCGAGCGGGAAAGGCGATCCTTCAATTCTTCGTAGCTGCGCTTCATCCGCCCGAGGTCGATCAGGTGCGATTCTCCCTGGCCGCGGTGCCAGGCCGAGCAGACGGGCGGCGCGCTCGCGCCTTCGCTGGCCCCGGACGCTCCCTGCGCCCTGGAAAGCACGAGGAGGAGGACGGCTGCGGCGAGGCCGAGAAGCCCGCTTCGTACACTTTGTAACCTTTGGCGGGGCTGAGGATTCTTATCGCGCTCGTCCATCGGCCTCAGCTTCCTTCCCACCGTCCTTCGCCCGGTCCGCCTTCGCGGACTGTCCGAGCACGTAGATGCCCGTCGGATTGTCCCGTGTGGGTTCCTGCGTGGTGAGGAGCACGCGGTACGTCAGCTTCCCCTCCTGGGAAAGCTTGTCGCCCACGTAGACGCGCTTCACCGCCGGGAAGGCCACCGCGAGCGCCCCCTCCTCCCTGGTCACGACGGCTTTCGCGGGATCTGGGATGAGGAATTGGCTCACCATCCCGGTTTCGTGGACGAGGCGACTCCGCTTGTCGAGGACCGCCGAGAACTGCTGGAAGATCGAGGGGGCCACCCGTCCCTTGAGGAAGCGCCCGGCCGCCTCCACCGTCGCCGGCGAGAAGTTTTCGAAGTGCGTCGCGAAGTCGATCGCGAAGTCCCGCGCGAGCGTGTCGGGCACCTGGCCCGGGTGGACCACGCGAGGGGCGTCGAGACCCGGAACCAGCACTACCGGCCGCGGCTCCCGCGCCTTCAAGAGCAGCGCGATTGCGAGGAGGATCGTCGAGAGCGACGTCACGACGAGCGCCGCGATCCCCGCATAGCCCAGGGCGCGGCGCAGAGTTTCGATTCCAAGCTTCACGGTACCTCCACGAGGGGCTTCACCGACCGCTCTTCCCACACGACGAGCGCTGTAGGTTCCGGATAGAGGAGTAAGACCCCGAGTTCCACGAGGCTCACGATCCCAAGTACGAGAGAGACGAGGAGCGACCGTCTGAGGAGCGCTCCGGCTCGGGCGAGGACGCCCAAGCCGCGGGGAAGTTCCCGGCCACGTTCGGCATCGGAAACTTCCTCGAGCCAGCTGTGCCCAGGTGGCATAGTATTCGCCTGCGTCACGAGGGGCTGGAAGGTCTCGGGCGCGTTTTCCATGGTCATCGCTGGACGGTCCTCCCAGACCAGAAATGCCTGGCCTCGGCGCTCTCGTCGTCCGCCTCGGCGGCCACCGCCGAGAACCGCATCCGCTTGGCCCCGAAGAAACCCGGCGCTGGAAGGAGCCCCCGCGGCCGGAGGTTCTCGGGGATGCACCCGACGAGCCCCATCTTGTAGGCCAGCGTGAAGGCGTAGCCTCGGGGCTTGCCCTCCCGGAAGTGCTTCACCACCACGCCGAAGGCCGCGCCGCCGAGCAGCCCGGCCGGCGCGTTCCAGACCGTCATGAGCACCAGTCCCACGACCGCGATCAGGACCAGATCGAGCGGTCCGAGGCCCAGGAAGACCTCGAACGGCCTATCGAGGTTTCTGAAGCATCGACGATTCATCGTCCACCTTGTGAAAGTCCACCTTTCCTAGGGCTCGGAGGATGGCATCCCTGAGCTGCGCGAGCGGTGGGAGTCCGGGGAACACGGTCCTCTCCAGGCCCGAGATCACGATCGTTGGGGTCGGGAGACTCGCAGGTGCCTGCTCGCGACCCACTTCGAGGCGACCGGAGAACTCCCGGAGCAGCTCCGGGAGGACCTTCTCCTCGAACTCGTCGCAGTAGCGGCATCCGGCCCTGGTGAAGACGAGGAGCTTGGCGGTTCCCGGTTTGGCAGCGTCTTTCGACTCCAGACCTGCCGGAGGCAGGGACAGGGCAACCTCCTCCAAGCCTGGAGGTCGGAAAAACCCCATCGCGAAGATCGCCGCGTGCGTGAGGACGCCGCCGACCGGGAGGAGGATGCTCCCTCGAGCGAGATTGTCCGCATCCGCCCAGAAGGAGAGCGCCGCGCCCAGGACCACTGACCCCCCGACCAGAATACAGGGGCTACAGAGCACCCCGTGCTGGTAGAGAGAGACAAGAAGGACCGCATGGGCCGCCGAGGCGAGGAGGAGTCCTGAGAAGAACAGCCTCGCCCTTCCGATGAAGATCCCCAGCGCAAGGAGAACTCCGTAGAAGATCGCGCCGAGGGGCGCGAGGCTCACTCCCCCCAAGAGTTCCCTGGCACCCGCGCACGCATCGCATGTGGCCGCGCCGATCCAGGCCCAAAGGGACCCGCCGAGCGCGATCGCGACGAGCCCGAGCACCACGCCGAAGAGGATCTTGTCGTTTCGATTCTTGCCGTACATGCCCGTGCTCCCTAACTAATTGAGACCCATGGTCTTGCCGAGGGCGAAGAAGGCGATGAGGACGAGTGCTCCGAAGCCGATCCCCACCGTCCCGCCCGTCCAGTCGCCCTTCGTCATGGCCCGTCCACCCGAGGCGAGGAATCCTCCGCCCACGATGAGGGCGGCGGCAGTCTTGAGGTAGGTCCAGCCGGACTTGACCGACCCGTCGATCGACTGGAGCACCTTCATCCCCTCGTTGTCCTGCGCCCAGGCCAG
>CAZSCC010000195.1:0-4369 GCA_964604905.1 uncultured Planctomycetales bacterium | reverse complement strand
CTCCCCAGGTAGAACGACGGCCTCCGCTTCCCGCGTCCTTCGTTCGCGACGCGTATCAGAAGGGGGGGTGGGGTCCCTCCTGTAACGCGTCGTGAAAATCGCCGAGCGGCCATCGAGGCCATCCAGCACGCAGACCACCCCGGTAAGTCGAAGAACCCCGGGTGCCGCACCCTGCCCGCCAAGACCGGTTGCTACTCCCGATTTGAGAACCGGCATCGCGTCTTAGACCTTTCTCCCAAGCCCCAGGATCTCCCGGACGGGCCGGTCGACCAGCGGTCCTGGCGGCAGTACCAGGCCTACCTGGGCCGGATCCGCCCGGTCGCCCGGGCGGACTTCTACAAGCGTCTCATGGAGCGGCAGAATCTGAAAACCGTCCGAGCGGTTGCCCGAGTTACGGGGGAGGACTGGTCCCGGGTTGCCAAGGTGCTCAAGATTCTGGAGCTGCCAGCGCCTGTCCTCGACTTCCTGCGGACGCACGACTCCATCGAGATCTCAGGAACCTTCACCGAAAGACGGCTCCGGGAACTGCTAGCTCTTGGGAATCCGAGCAAGATTTGGAACAAGTTCCGATCGATGCTGAAGGAAATCTCCGAGGAAGTGCAGGAGAACTAACCAGCAATCCATTTGTGCCGCCTCTGAAGGGGCGGTCGTTCTTTGAAAAGCAGGAGCTCGGACGGTTCTATGAACAGGACCCGATGTCAGGGTCTGCCCGAAGTTTGAAACCATGAAGCCCGAAGACCGAAACGAAGAAGCTGATCGCGCCTTGTGCGCGAGGGAGACGGAAGCGGCCCCTCGTCCATTCTCCAGGGTGCCCCTTCGGGGGCATCGACGAGGGGCCCTTCCGTCGTCCCGTCCCCCTGCCTCCGGGCAGGCAGAAATATTCAGCATCCCTTCTGTACGTGGCTCCCGAGGGATGGGAGCCATTGAAGCCCGGCGACGCGATGCGGGAGAGGAGAACTCGCGCCGTCGCCCGTGAACGAACCGGTTCCGAAAGCGCGCAGGCACCAGCGGACGGCCCCAGGGATGCCGCCCGTCCGCCGCCGGCGCCGCCCCACCCTTACTCGCGATTCGCACCGAACGTGACCGCAAGGTCCGGAGTCGGTACGGGTCGACCGGGGGTGGGGCCGGGAACCGTAGTGAAGCCAGGCATCCCGAACAACGTAGTCACCCGTCTTGGGGCTGGTGGACCTGCCCGGTCCATCAGCCTGCGCCGGTCGGGGCCCCCGCAGCGGTCGCTGCGAAGGGGCCCTCTCCGGAGCATGGGTGTCGAACGACATAGACCCGTCCGGGCGCAAAGCAGGAGATCTGGTGGTCCGGCGGCGGCCTTCGGTCGCTTCCGGCTCCTGCTCCGAGTCCCATGGCAACTCCGGGCTCGGTCAACAAGGCGGGGCCGCGCGTGGCTCTGCGGGGTTCCGATGCGTGCAGGAAACGGCCGCAGGCTGTTTCCTGCACGGGGTTACGCGGTGCTTCCTTTCTCATAGCACCGTCTTTCCACGGGTTTCGCTGCTTTGGCGCGGAATCCAGCTCTGAACAACTGCAAGATTCGCGCGATTCAGAAGGAGCCACCCCAAGGCCAGACCTGGGACGGTCTGCCCCTGGGGTGGCGCGTCGAAAATCTGAAGGAGATGGGAAATGGGCATTTCGAAGATGAAAGACGAGCTTCATGCGCGGCTTTGGTCGGCCCAACAGCGCTGGTTCGCCCTGAAGGAACAGGGACTGACCAAGCACGACCTGAAGATGGAAGGCATCCGGGAACGCGGAGACATGTTCTACGCCACGCGGGGGATCATCTTCATGGGGACTACCCGGCTCGCCTACGAGCAGGAGCTGAAACGGTTTCTGGACTACGCCCACACGGTACGAGGCAAAATGGAGAATGCCCAAATCGACAAGAAGGACTTCCGTGCCTATATGGATTTACGGCTCGCCCAGGGCGGGGCCAAGGCCGAGATGAACAAGATCCGGGCCTCCATCGTCAAGTTCGGCGCGCTCTACGGGAAATGGGAGTCGTTCCATGCGCTCTCGAAGAAGGTGGGCGAGCAGATTCGGGAGCTTGCGCGGAGCGGGCAGCTCCGCGGCCCCGCGCGCCCGCACGTCAGTCCCGAGATCCGCGCCGCGGTGATTGATCGTCTGAGGCACCTGGACGCCTTGGCGAAAGCGAGGAAAGGTGAACCGAGAGGGTACGCCCTGGCGCTCGAACTTCAGAAGGAGGGCAGCCTGCGCTCGATTGAGGCCACCGACCGCTTTGCTCGACAGTCACTCCTTGGCCTTGAGGGCGAGAAGGGCCGAATCGCCGTCCTGGGCAAGGGGGGCAGGGCCCGAACGGTTCTCATCTCCAAGGATCTCTACTCTCGTCTCGAGGATCATTTCAGGCGCTCCAAGTCCATGAACCTTGCTCCGCTTCGCGCGTACCAGGTCGCTGTGCGTCGCGCAACTCTCGCTGTTGGGGGCAAAGCCACAGGGACTCATGCCCATCGCCGAACCTCGGCGGTTGAAGTAAAGAACTGCAAGTACATGGACCACGTCAGGGACGGCAAGACGACCAAGAGGGCGCGGCAATTGGCGGTGCAGGACACAGTTGAGCACCTGGGCCATTCCCGAAACAGAAAGGATCTTGCCGCCGCCTATCTCCGGGCTTAAAGGACTTCCCCTTTAGGGAGGGGGCGGCGCGGGCGGGGTGACGGGTGAAGGCCGATAGTCGGTGGGATCAATGCAGAGGTCGTACGCGGCTTTGTCGATCTTGCGCCATTGGGTCTTGTCAATTCCCCGAGGCGGCCGCCCCGCCCCGCCCACCGGGAAGGCGCACTCCACCTTGAGCCACGTCCCGAATTCCTGGCGGATCTCGTAAACCTCATGGACAGCCTCGAGGAGGTCCGTATCCACGCTGAAGATAATCGCGACATCGTACTCCTTGCGACGAGCGAGCCTGACCAAATCCAGGGCCAAGCGGATGTCGATGCCTTTTTCGCGGCCTCGCCTGATCGTCTTGGTTCCGCCCGAGGGCGTCGGGACCTGGATATCGGCGTATTTTAGGGGTCTCCAGACGGTGTGAACCCCGGCATGCTGCATCGCCAGAAGTTTCTTCGACCAGAACTCATGCCAGAAGGGATCTTCGGCGCGATCATGAAGCCCTGTGTAGAAATGAACCTTGCCGAGAACCCGATTGGCTTCCAGGTTGGTTACCTGCGCGGCCAGCTTGAGAACATCGTAGTTCGGGAAGCCGTATCCGAATTGGCGGTTGACCGAGTAGAATAGATTCTGACCGTCGATGAAGACGTGCGTCCGCGCGGGATTTGGAGGAGCTGGTGGAGGCATAAAAAGCAAACCCCGCCAGGACCCTTTCGAGCACTCTGGCGGGGGAGAAATCTTTCAAATATATTCTAAATAACGCCGGAGCCCCTGTCAAGCGTCACTCGAATCAGCTGTCTCGAATCAGCAATTCGATTGCCGAATCGTAGGCGTCCTATTGGAGAGAGTTAATTCCCACTATGTTCCTGCAAGTTTCCTTGGGTGGGCGCGTGATCGAGGTTATACTTTTCTTGGTCTCACCGGCCGGGGAGGTAAGAAAGGCTTGAAACATGGAAGAGCAGACGTTTTCTGAGCCGGTAGCGCCGGGCTCGCCCCCGCAAGGTTCTCCTTCTGTTGAAGGAACCACGCCTCAACCGTCGGGACCTCGGAGTGACCGCAGTGGCGCAATATTCGCTTTCAGGCCAAATCCCGTAGTACGCCTTCCTTCTGCCGATCCAATCCGAACAGGGAAGCTTGTATGTCCCAACTGCTGGAACGAATTCACGGTTGAAGACACCCTGTTTATCGCCCGTCACCAAGAACTCCTTGGCGATCCTGTCTTAGGGCAGGACGCGCCTCGACGATTCCTTCCATCCCGATTCACTCCATCGGGGAACGCCCTTGACCCGGCTGGAATGGAAAGCCCTGATCGAGCATGCCCGCGCTGTCATCTGAGATTGCCCCGCTCGCTCTACGAGCGTGGAGCTCTATTCATGTCGATTGTGGGCGCACCGGCCAGCGGCAAGACCTACCTTTTGAGCGGGATGACGTGGGAACTCCGGACGAAGCTTCCGACGCATTTCAAGTTTCTGTTCTCCGACGCCGACGCGCAAACGAATCGTTGGCTGAACTCGCATGAGGAAACGCTCTTCCTCCCCAAGAATCCTGAATCGCCTGTCTTCTTGAAGAAGACGGAGCTTCAGGGGGAGCTCTATAACCATGCTGTCATCCAAGGAATGAGCGTCCAGCTCCCTGTTCCATCGATTTTCACGTTGAAGCCGCAGGAGGAGCATCCGCGATACGCCCAAAGCGGTCAGCTATTGGGAGGTTGTCCGATCCTCCGTTAGATTCCAGGAGGGGC
>CAZSCC010000194.1:0-17831 GCA_964604905.1 uncultured Planctomycetales bacterium | reverse complement strand
GCCGTGAACGCGAAGGCCGTCCCACACTCGACACACGTCAACTGCTTGTCCGTGTACATGCTTCCAAACCCCAATAAGAACCGCTAAAGCCTCCGCCGGACGCCCCGGCGGCAAGGATGGTGATTACAATCGAAAAATCTCCCGGGCGCAAACAAAATCGGAAAAATAAACGGGAGCGGCCCGCGGGTCGCCCGGTTCAAGACGAACCGGACCTCCCCGCCGCGGCCGGCCCCTTCCCCGATCCCGCCTATGACGCAGCGTGTCAGAAGCCGCCCCCATAATGCTGCATAAATGTGTTGACTCGCCCCGGGAATGCAAATATCCTGCGGCGAGCTTCGTAGAGTAAGGTGAGAGAGGGTCGTCAAACGGGAGGGTCACGGGATGGTCACCCAGGTCGAGATCGCCCGACGCGTCGGGCTGGACGTCTCCAGCGTCAACAAGATCCTCAACCGGCGTCAGGGGCCCGTCTTCCGCAAGGACACCATCAAGAAGGTCTTCAGGATCGCCAAGGAGTTGGGGTACGACTTCGGTCGCCTGAAATACCAGCACCGCCGCCGCCACGTCCGCAAGGAGATGGCCCTTGGCGCCGAGATCTACATCTATCATAAAGACGGGTCGATCTACGACCAGGGCGTGGCCACCATCCGCGACCTCTCCCTCTGCGGCGCCCGGATCAGCGACCTGACCTTGCCCCTGGGCACCCTCCCCGTCGAAGCCTTCACCGTCGGGCTCCGCCCGATGCAGAAGCCCGTGGACGACATCGAGATCCCCGGCATGATCGTGCGGTACCACCTGAACGGCCAGGCGACCTACGGCGTCGAGTTCCGGAAGCTCGAGTCCCTCCTCGAGAAGAAGCTCCGCCGCATCGCGAACGGCTAGTTTTCCGTTACAGGCCGCCGCCCCATTTGTCATACTCTCGCCCGTGACCAAGCAGTACACCCACTACGCCTTGGGCGTCATCTTCTTCGCCAACTTCCTCAGCTACCTCGACCGGCAGATCGTGGGCGCCCTCGGGGTCGAACTCAAGGCCGCCCACGGCATGTCCAACCAGGAGTTCGGCTGGGTGGCCAGCTCCTTCACGATCGGATACATGGTCTTCGCCCCGATCATCAGCGTCCTCATCACGCGGATCCGCCGCCCGCGGGTCTTCGCGCTCTGCGTCCTGGTCTGGTCGATCGCGACGATCGGCTCGGGCTTCGCCCCCAACAAGTGGGCGCTCTACGCCACGCGTTTCTTCATCGGCGTCGGCGAGGCGGGGTGCCTGGTCATCGGTCCGACGATGCTGAGCGACTACTTCTCCAAGGAAGTGAGAGGAAAGGTGCTCGCCGTCTTCTTCGCAGCCCTCCCGCTCGGCGGCACCTCGGGCTACATCGTGGGGGGCCTCCTCGCGAAGTCCTTCGGCTGGAAGTACGCGTTCATCATCGCCGGGCTCCCCGGGTTCCTGGTCGCCGCCCTCATCTGGGTCCTGGTCGATCCCCGCCCGAGCGGCGGAGGAGAGGCCGGGGGACACGGCCCGGCCCCGGGGCTGAAAGACTCCCTCCGGCTGCTCCGGAACCGCACGCTCCTCTTCATCATCCTCGCCCAGGCCTTCGCCGTCATGTTCCTCCAGCCCCTGCTCCACTACGGGATCCCGTTCTTCGAGACGGAACGCGGCCTGTCGAAGAACGAAGCCACGACGACTCTCGGGGTCATCGCCCTCGTCGCGGGCGTCCTGGGGAACATGCTCTCGGGGATCCTCGGCGACCGCCTCGCCCGCCGCGGCGTCCGGGGCGCCTACGCGATCCTGGCGGGCGTGGCCTTCGCCCTCGGGCTGCCGTTCCTCCTCATCGGGTTCAGCTCGGACGCGCGCGCCCTGGCCCTCCCGGCCCTGGGCCTCGGCGCCTTCTGCTACTTCCTCTGCATGCCCGCTGTCAACACGCAGATCGCCAACGTGGCGCGCCCCGAGGAACGGGCCATGGCCTTCGCGCTCGCCGTCTTCATCCTCCACCTCCTGGGGGACACCGGCGCCCCTCCCGCCTTCGGCGCCGCCGCCGATGCGCTCGGGAGCATGCAGAAGACCTTCTTCATCTTCTCCTTCTCGCTCATCCTGGCCAGCGCCTGCTGCTTCATCGCCGCCCGCAGCGCGGCGAAGGACGAGGCCGCCGCCTCCGAAGAGCCGAAGAACAAGGTATAATCCCCCCGTTCCTGAAGAGGGAGGTGTCCGTGGCCAAGATCGTCGTCGGGCTCCTGACCGTCCTCGCCGCCGCGCCCGCGTTCGCACAGGACGAGCACGTCGGCGTCCGCGTCCGCGAGTGGCATGCCAAGATGGACGGCCACCTCTCGTCCGACGGCGAGATCTTCGGCGGCACTAACATCAACCTCGCCTCCGACCTCGGGCTCGACAGCACCGAGTTCACCCACGAGGTCCAGGCCTACGTCGCCCTTCCCCTCCTCGGGAAGATCTACGTCGGGTGGTGGTGGCTGGACCGGAGCAACGACGAAGTCCTCTCCCGCACGATCACGTTCGCGGACCAGAGCTTCACCGCCTCCACGATCGTGAAGACCGAGGTCAACCTGGACGTCTACTACATCTCTTATGAGTTCGTTTTCCCCTCGATCCCGCTGGGCGAGGTCGTCAAGTGGGAACTCGGGATCCTCGCGGGGATCCGACTCCTCGACGGCGCGGCGTCCATCGACAGCGCGATCGCCAACGGCGCCGACAGCGGCCTCATCGGGATCCCCGTGATCGGCGGCCACGCCGCGCTCCAGATCACCGAGTGGATCCGGGCGGACGTCGAGCTCATGGGGCTCACGTTCTCCTATGCCGGCCGGCGCGGGACCTACCTCGAGGCCTACGGAGAGGTCGTGGTCCAGCCGTTCCCGTGGCTCTTCGCCGGCCTGGGCTACAAGCACGTGCTGCTGGAGCTCGCCGACCAGAGCGGCTCGACCGACTTCGAGCTCGAGATCACCGTGAGCGGCCTCTACTTCACCGCGGGAGTCCGGTTCTAGCGCCCCTTCATCCCCTCGAGTCGGGCCTTGACCCCCGGGTCGACCGCCTTCCGGAGCGCCATCTCGACCTCGTAGGGCTCAAGCCGAGAGTCGCCCTCGAGGCCCCCAGGGTCGCCCATCAACAGGAGCGCGTCGACCGCCTTCTCCGCCTTCAGGAAGTCCGCATCCGCTGGATCCTGGCCGTACCCGAGCGCCCGGAGCGCGCGGCCGCGTTCCTCCCCTTCCGCCGCCTGCGCCAGCTTCCGAAGCCTCCGGCGCGTCTCCGCGAAGAGCTCCTCCGGCGGACGGGGCGTCCGGCGACCCGGGACCTCCTCGACCGCGATCACGAGGCACGCCTTGAAGGAAGGGGAGAAGAGCACCACGGGACGGCGCGAGGAGAACTCCCGGAGGACCGTCCGATGGTCCGACTCCGATTCGTGGTACTCGCCGTAGATCAGGCGCGTCCCGAGCTCGCGCGACCGCACGTAAAGGAGGAACGACCCCTCGTCCGAAGTGAACTCCAGTTTCCCCGTCGACTCCTCCGTCGCGTGGAACTGGCTCTCATGGTGCCAGATGAGGTGGTTCTTCTCGAGCCTGGGCTGGTAGCCCACGAGCGCGATGGTCAGCCGCAGCATCCGGCTCTCCAGGTACCGCCGCCACCCGGTCTCGAGATCGGGCGGCGGCTGCCAGAGGCGGATCGCCGAGCAGAGCTCGCCCAGCCGCTCGGCCCGCGGGACGAAAAGCCGCACCCCCGTGGCTTCCTCGAGCGCCCGGTCCGCCGCGTACGCCGCGGCCCTCCCCGCGGCGAGCCTCGGGAGCAGCGTCGCCGGGCGGAGCGACGGAGCGGGAGGCGCCCAGTCGGGGTTCTTCGCCCGCCATTCCTTCGGATCGTCGATCGCTTCGCCGACCAGCAGCTCGAGGACCGCGCGGTCGGCGGCCCCGGCGACCGCCTGCCTCGTCCACTCCGGCTCCGACCGGTCCTTCGCCTGCTCCCACCATTCGCGGGCGGACCGCACGAGCGCCTCCCGCGAGACGGCGCGGAGGAGGTGATCCTGCCGGCCGACGTGGAGCAGCGCGCCGGCCGCCACGTCGCAGACGCGCACGCCACCGAGGTCGCGCTCCTGCCCGAGGAGCGACGCCAGCTCGTCCGCCGCGGCGCGGCCTCCGATCCGGAGCATCGCCCGCACGATCCCGAGCGCCTTCGCCTCGGTGGGCGCGTCCTCGTCGAGCGCCTCGCGGAGGAGCCGCAGCGCCGGCCGCCCCGTCCGCACGAGGTCGCGCTCGATCTCATCCCGCACAAAGGGGATCACGATCGCGTTCTGCTCTTCCTGCCCGCGCGGCCACTCGAAGCGCGCGAGGTGGCGCGCGCGGAGCTCGAGGGGCACCTCGTCGCCGCTCCCCGCAACATAGAAGAGGGCGGCCACCGGGTAGCCGCGGCGCGATCCCGTGGTCAGCGCCGGGCGGAGGCCCGGCAGGGCGGCGCTGCCGGCGTTCATGAACGTCCGAAAGCCCTCCTCGTACTCTTCGTCCTTCTCCGAGAGGAGCCTCTGGAAGGCCTCCTGGAGCGGCGGCGCCGGACGGGGCGGAAAGCACCCCGCCGCCAGCAGGAGCAGGACGACCCAGGGAGATCTCATACGCGCAGGCTCCGCGGCGCTTGACGGCGCCCGCGGGGCGCCCCTATAGTGCCAACTCCTCCTCCCCATGGGTAGAAACTCGTCGTCCCGGGCGGCATGAGAATCCTCCTTTTCGGCTCGACCGGCCACGTGGGAGGCCTCCTCCTCCCCGCGCTCCGCGCCCACGACGTCCGCGGGCTCGCCCGCAGCGACGTCGACCTCCGCGACCGGGCCGCCGCGAAGAAAGCCGTGGAGGATTCCGCCCCGGACGCGGTCATCCTCGCCGCCGGGCTCGCCAACGCCGACTTCTGCGAAGACCATCCGGGCGACGCGTACGCCGTGAACGTCGACGGCGCGCGCAACGTTGCGGAGGCCTCGCGCGGCCGCGCGCTCGTCCACTTCTCCACCGACCACGTCTTCGACGGGAAGAACGGCCCCTACTCCGAAGCGGACCCGGTCAACCCGCTCAGCGTCTACGGCCGCACGAAGCTGGAATCGGAGCGGGTCGTCCGGACGGTGAATCCGCGGAGCCTCGTCGTCCGGACGAGCCTCGTCTGGTCCCGCGCGGGACGGAGCTTCTTCGCGTCGCTGCTCGCCGCGAAGGAGCCCGTCCCCTGCTGGAAGGACCACCACGGCACCTTCACGTACGGCCCCAACTTCGCCGAGGCGGTCGTGGAGCTCCTCGAGGCCGGGAAGACCGGGCTCTGGAACGTCGCCGGCCCGGAGGGGCTCGACCGCCATGCGTTCGCGCTCAAGGTCGCCGCGCGGGCCGGCCTCGACCCGTCGCTCTTCAAGCCCGTTTCAATTCACGACGCCCCACCCCGGGCCCCGCGGCCGCTCCGCGCGGGACTGCGCGTGGAGAAGGCCCAGGCGGTCCTCCGGACGCGACTCCTCGGGGTGGACGAGGCGCTGGAGGTCGCCCTGGGAGGCTGATATAATCCCCCCGCGATGGTTCACGTCAGCGTCATCCTTTCCATCTTCGACCAGCCCAATGCGTTCACCTACGCGCTGATCGGCTACGCCCGGCAGACGTTCAAGGACTTCGAGCTGGTGGTCGCCGACGACGGCTCCGACGAGGAGACGCGCGCGATCGTCGAGCGGTTCAAGAAGGAGGGCGCCTACCCCGTCAAGCACGTCTGGCAGGAGAACAAGGGCTATCGCCGGTCGAGGATCGCCAACGAGGCGGTCCGCGTCTCCGAGGGGAAGGTCATCCTTCTCTCCGACGGCGACTGCATCCCCCACCGCGACTTCGTCGGGACCCACGCCGCGAACGTCCGTCCCGGCGGCTTCTGCGTGGGCGGCTACGTGCGCCTCTCGGCGGACTACTGCAGGACGCTCACCGAGGAGAAGGTCCGCGCCGGCGAGTACGAGGGGCAGATCACCTCGGCCGACCGCTGGCACTTCCGGAAGACCCACTGGAAGAGCCTCTGGGGCGTCTTCTTCGGCCGCATCAAGAAGCCCAAGGTCTACGGCTGCAACATCGGGGTCGACCGCGACGTCTACACCGCGATCAACGGCTACGACGAGAACTTCGACGGCTTCGGCAAGGAGGACAGCGACCTCCGCAACCGCCTGCGCCGCCACGGCGCGAAGCCGGTGTCGCTCTGGGGCCGCGCGTGGGTCCACCACGTTGACGACATCATCGACCCCAAGATCCGCCGGCGCCGCATCCCCCGGAAGAAGACCCGCGAGTACTACGACCGCCCGGACGTTCCCGTGCGGTGCGAGAACGGGCTCGTGAAAGAGGCCCGGTAGCCCCTTGAGAGCGATCACGCTCCACCTCCCCGCGCGCGCCGCGGACGTCGACCGCTGGTCGCGCGGCGAGGTCGCCGGCGAGGTCGTTAAGGAGAATTCGGGACGCACGATCTGGCGCGTCCCGGCGGGCGCTCCGGCCCTCTACGTGAAGCGGTTCCCCCGCGAGCTCCTCCGCGACCGCGCGCGGAAGGAGGCCGGGATGCTCCTGGCGCTCGAGAAGGCCGGGATCCCCTGTCCCCGCCTGGTTGCGACGGCGCGCGACGCGGAGGGCTCGTACATCCTCACGGAGGAGATCGCCCCGGCCGCGATCTTGCAGCAGCGGCTTTCGAAGCCCGGTTCCCGGCCGCTCCTGGCCGCGCTGGGCGCGCTCGCCCGCCGCCTGCACGACGCGGGGTTCGAGCACCTCGATTTCCACGCGGGGAACATCCTGGTCAAGGACCGGGACCTCTACGTCCTCGACGTCCACCGCGCGCGCTGCGGGAAGGCGCTCTCGCGCTCCCGGCGGCTCGACGGTGTCGCGTTCATGGCGATGTCGTTCTCGGAATTCCTTCCGCTCACCGATCTCCTCCGCTTCTTCCGCGCCTACGGCCTCGAGGAGCGCGACGTGAGGGCCGCGTGGAATCGGCTCCGAAGCCTCCGCGACCGCTACTACCGCGGGAGGACCGAGCGCTGCTTCAAGGAGGGGACGGGGTTCGGAGTGAAGGGTCGGCTCGTCCATCGGAAGGGCGTCGATCTCGAGCAGGTGCTCCACGCGGCGGAGTCGAAGTCGGCCGGGGTCGTCAAGGCCAGCGGCGGCGAGAGCCTGCACCGGGTGGGAGCCTTGTTCGTCAAGCGCACGACGCCGGCGCGGGCGCGGAAGATCTGGAAGAACGCCCACGGCCTCGAGGTCCGTCACATCGACACTCCGCGGCTTCAGGCGTGGGGCGGCCCCTGGGTGGCGGGCGACTGGATCGAGGCGCCCGACCTTTACGGCTACGTCCGGGATAAGTTCCCGCGGATGGGGCGCGCCGCCCGCGACGGGTTTCTCTCGCGCCTCGCCCGCACGGTCCGGCGGATGCACGACCGAGGGGTCTACCACGCGGACCTGAAGGCCGCGAACGTCCTCGTGACGGAGGAGAAGTTCCACGTCGTCGACCTCGACCGCGTGCGCTTCTCGCTCGACGTGGCCGAGAAGGACCGGATCTTCAATCTGGCGCAGCTCAACGCCTCGGTCACGCCGCCCCTCACGCGGACCGACCGCCTGCGGGCCCTGCGGTACTACTTCGGGCGTTGCCGGCCGTCCTCGGAACCCCGCTGGGTCCGCGAGATCATGCGCGTGACGATCGCCCGCGCCCATCACTGGCCGGGGCGGAAGCCCTGATGCGCCACCTCATCCTCACGCTCGATTTCCCCCCGCTGCAGGACGGCGGCGTGGCGCGCTCGATGGACGAGACCGCGCGGGCGCTGGCCGGGGCGGGGGAGTCGGTGCGGGTCCTGACCCGTGGGCGGGGCGAGGAGGTCCGCGCGCACGACGCGTCGTATCCGGCATCGGTCACGCGCCTCTGGGGCCACCACTGGCAGAGGTTCCACCCCCTGTGGCTCCGCCTGCATCTCCCCTCGATCGCAAAGGAGGAGCCGGGAGCGATCGTCCACGCGTCGACGTGGGAGATCGCCCCCGCCGTGCTGCGCTTGGCCGGGAATTGCGGCTGGAAGGTCGTGGTCCACGTGCAGGGCCGCGAGATCGCGCGGACGTTCACCGTCCCCGACGAGCAGGAGCGGCTCCGCTCGGTCCTCCAGGCCGCGAGCGCCGTCCTGCCGATCAGCCGTCACATGGCCGACCTCGCGATCACCGCGGGCGCCCCGCGGGAAAGGGTCCACTTCATCCCGCCCTCGGTCGACGCGCGCCGCGTGCAGGGAGGCGACGGCAAGCGCTTCCGCGCGCGGTTCAAGCTCGGCGCGCGCCCCGTGCTCCTCACGCTCGCGCGGCTGATCGACCGGAAGGGGCAGGACACGGTGATCCGCGCCCTCCCCCGCGTCCTCCGCGATCTGCCCGACCTCGTGTACGTCCTCGCGGGCCAGGGCTCCTATCGGGAGGAACTCCAGGAGCTGGCGCGGGAATGCGGCGTGGCGGACCATGTGGTCTTTGCCGGATTCGTCGCCGATTCCGACGTGCCGGACGTCTACGCCGGCGCGGATCTCTACGCGATGGTGAGTCGCGAGGGGCGCGACGCGGGGGACATCGAGGGGTTCGGGATCACCTACCTCGAGGCCTCGGCGGCGGGACTGCCCGTCCTCGCGGGCCGGTCGGGCGGGACGGCGGACGCGGTGGAGGAGGGCGTATCGGGCCTGCTCGTGGATCCCGAGAGCGTGGAGGCGGTGGGGGACGCGATCGCGTCGCTGCTCCGGGACCGCGCGAAGGCGCACGCGATGGGCGAGGCGGGGCGCGCCCGCGCGGAGCGGGACTTCTCCCTCGCCGCCCGCGCGGCGAAGCTCACCCGCATCGCCTCGTCGCTCTGAGTCCCAACGCCGCGGGTCCTTGAAATCGCGCCTGGGCGATGCGGGGCCCCTGGAAGTCGCTCCGAGAGCACTGGCCGCGTGACTGACGAAACTTGAACGAGCGCCACGGATAGTCCGAACGGACGGGGGTGAGGGAAGGGGAAGAACGGGAAACCGGACTCACCCTTGCCTGATCCCGGCTGTCGATCCTCCCTCCTGCCCTGCCCTTCTCCCACGCCCCCGGGCGTCGTCACGCGAGAGATTGCGTGAAGCCATCGATCGGGTATGATCCCCGCTGAACGCCGTTCCCGGAACGTAAAGGAGGCCCCCCATGGCGACTCGAGAGACTTACGAGTTCAACCGGCTCACCTGGCCCGAGATGAACGATGCGATCGCGCAGGGGAAGGTCGTCCTCCTGCCGACCGGATCCACCGAGCAGCACGGCCCGCACCTGCCGCTCGACACGGACATCTTCCTCGCCGAGTCCGTCTGCCACGAGCTCGCGCGCCGCGCGCCGGGAAAGGTGCTGGTCCTCCCGGGGATCCCCTACGGGCTCAACCTCCACCACATCGACTTCCCGGGGACACTCCACGTCGAGCCGCAGCACTTCATCGACTTCTGCGTGGACGTGACCAAGAGCGTCGCCTACCACGGGTTCAAGCGCATCGCGGTGGTGAACGGCCACGGCTCCAACACGCCGATGGTGGACCTGGTCGCGCGCCGGACCCTGCTCGAAACGCCGGCCCTCTGCTGCGCCTTCGGCTACTACACCATGGGCAAGGAGGAGACTCACGCGATGCTGGAGTCGGGCACCTACGCCCACGCCGACGAGTGGGAGACCTCGCTCTATCTCCACTTCGCCCCGGAGCGCGTCCAGATGGACAAGGCCGTCGCCGGTCAGGACCGAGTCGGGAAGACGATGTCTTCCGACAGCACCACGCATGTCCGCTTCAACGACTGGTGGGGCCGCTGGACCCAGACCGGCGTCCATGGAGACCCGACCGTGGCGACGCCCGAGAAGGGCCGCCGGATCCTGGAGATCGTCATGAAGCACATGCTGCTGTGGCTCGACGAGTACCGCGCGTGGCCGATCGAGGAGCGGAAGGACCAGCACCGCCTGCCGGTGCCCCGGGACATCCGCTGGTAGGGAGTCCGAGGGACCCGGTCACCGCAACGAGGCGAGGTAGGCGATCAGGTCGACGAACTCGCGGTCGCTGAGCGTCCGTTCCAGGCCCTCCGGCATGACGCTGAGGGCGAGCGCCTTCTGTTCCTCGATGTCGGACTTCCGGAACGGGTGCGACTTTCCCTCCGGGTCGCCCAGGGTGAGCTCGGCGTCGGTCTCCGCCACCCTGACCCCCGCGATCACGCGGCCGTCCTTGAGCTTCACGGCCCAGTTCTGAAACGCGGGAAGGACGGTGCGGCTCGGCTCGAGGATCGACTCGATCAGGTGGACGCGGGAGAATCGACGGCCGATGCCGGTGAGCTCGGGCCCGATGCGCGGACCCTCCTCGCCCACGCGATGGCACTTGATGCAGCCCGGCTTCTGGGGGTTGACGAAGACCGCGCGGCCCCGCTCCGCGTTGCCGCCGGTGAGCGCTGCCTGCATCAGCCGTTCGTGGTCCGCTTTGGAACTCCGCGGGCGGAACCGGGCATGGAGCTGCGTCGAGCGGCGGGCCGGGACCTCCAGGAGAACGCGCGTGACGCCGGCCTCGAGGTCGGCGTCGAAACGGTCCGAGTCCGCCCGATACGCGTTCCCCTCGGCGCGGCGATAGGCCAGGCGGCCGTTCAGCCAGATCCGAAGCGGTCCGTTGCTCGAGGCGAGGAACTGCAGCTTCGTCGGTTGGGGCAGAGCGAGGTCCGCGAAGGCAAGCCAGACGGAGTCCTTCTCCGGCTCCGCGGCGAGGGAGAGGGTGATGCTCGATTCTGGGCCGGCGGCGAGGATCGGACGTCCCTCCGGCATGGCCCCGGTGTCGACGAGCCGGGCCGCCTCGTCGGCACGGAGCGGGCCCGCGGAGATCCACCGGAGGAGCAAGCCGCTGGTGCCGTGGAGTCGGGCGATGGACGCGTCGGAGCCCCTCCAGGCCGAGAGCGCCCCGACGGCCGCCTGGAGGACGTCGAGCGAGCGGTCGCTCGCGGCGAGAGCGGCGACCGCCTCCGCGTGCTCCGGACCGCCGAGATCGGCCAGGCAACTGAGCGCCGCCAGCACCGTCTCGCGATCTCCGAGCGCCGCGACCGCCGCCGGGACGGCGCGGGGCTCCTTCAGCCGACGGAGCGCCTGCAAGCTCTCCCGCCTTACGCCCGCGTCCGGGCCACCCGCGAGCTTGAGGAGCGGTTCAATGGCCTCGCGCACGCCGAGCCTGCCGAGCGCTGCCGCCGCCGCGCCGCGGACCCGGGGCTCGGGGTCCTCGATCAACGCCACGATGGCGCCCCCCGCATCGCGAGCCCCGAGCTCCGCGAGCGAGCCGAGGGCCGCCACGCGGACTTCGGGGGATGAAGCCAGGTGGCGGAGGAGCAGGGATTGACTCGCCAGCTTGGGGCGCTTTCCGAGCTCCTGCAGAGCCCTTGCGAGGACAGGCGAATCCTCGAGCGAGTCCGCGAGGCGAAGAACCCGCTCCTCGCCGGCACCGCGGGCCAGGATCTCAAAGGCGAAGAGGCGGTTGGAGGAGGCGTGGGCGCGGTCCCGCACGACGTCCTCCACGGCCTCGAGCGGTTCCGATCCCAGTGACTCGAGGAGGGCGGCCACCGCCTCGGCCTCGTGCGTCTCCTTGAGCTTTCGAACCAGCGTCGGCACGCGCGCGGGGATCTTCTCGCGCTGCATCCGGCGAAGGAGCCACGCGAGGTCCGCGGTGCGGGACAGGGCGCCGTCCAGGGCCTCCTCGATCGCCGCCGTGCGTTCCCACGTCTCCGTGTTCGGCGGGCGAGGCCCGGGGCGAAAGCCCCAGTAGGTCCAGGGTCCCGGCTTCCGGTGGACGCGGATGAGCGCGTCGGCATATTCACGCTTGCCGGCGAGGCGGGCGATCAGCCCGTCCGCCACGGTGGGATCGGCCTGCTCGGCCACGGCGCGGAGCGCGATGGCGCGCAGGGGCGAGGAGTCCGGCTCGTCGAGGAGCTTGAGGACCTCGGGCCAGTTCCCCGAGCGTCGAAGCGTCTGCTGCGCAGCGTGGGCCAGCGCGGGGTCGGAGCGCGCGAGGTTCTCGCGGAGCCAGCCGGGGGCCTCGGGCCAGCGCAGGCGGCCGAGCGCGACGATGACTTCCAGGAGCACGCGCGGGTCCTGGCCGCGCCCGAGGGAGGCGAGTCGCCGGGCCGCCTCCGGGTCGCCCGGGCCCGCGTCTAGGCGATGCTTCACGAGCACGGGGTCGGTCAGGTCGGCGAGGGCGCGGACGGCCTGAGCGCGCACGCGGGGGTCGGGATCGCCGCCGGCAAGCGTGAAGAGTTCTTCGCGCTCTCCGCCGGCCGCGAGGATCCAGACCGCGTGGAGTCGCCCGAGCGTGCCCAGGCGTCCGGCCTTGATCCCGCGCGGATCGATGCGCGCCTGCGCCTCGACCCGCGCGTGGTGGCTCTCCGAATCGAGCGAGGGCTCCGCGGGCTTCGCCCCCGGCCGGGCGATCCGGTAGACCCTCCCGCGGCCGCGCTTGGGTCGCTGGTCGTCCCCCCAGTCGGAGACGAGGAGCGACCCGTCGCGATCGACGACCACGTCGGTCGGCTTGAAGCCGTAGGGGTCGCCGTCGCCGCCGGAGGCGAACTCGACCTCCTTCATCGGGGCGAAGGTCGCGCCCGCGCGCTCCCGCCGGTAGCGGACGATCGAGCGTCCCCACTCGCAAAAGACGAGGTCGCCGCGATAGTCGGCGGGGAACGCGGTCTCGAGATAGCAGGCCCCGCCCGCCGAGGAGCCGCGGCCCAGGTCCGCCAGGGGCGGCATCGCCTCCGCCTGCCGCTCCTCGTAGTGATAGGGGTATCCGTGGTGCGCGCCGAAGAAGCTGTGGCAGACGCGGATCATGTAGGTGCCGCCGTCGTTCTCGTTGTCGCGGACGAAGACGTTGAGCTCTTCGTCGAGGGCGATGTCGTAGATGTTGCGCAGGCCGGTCGCGAAGACGTGGAGGTCGCGGCCGTCGGGCCGGCAGCGGAGGATCCCGCCGCCGTCATGGACGAGCCGGTCGCCTTCGGGGCGCTCCACGTTGCATCCGCGGTCGCCGAGCGCAAGGTAGAGCCAGCCGTCGTGTCCGGCGACGACCCCATTGGCGCCATGCAGGCGGTCCGGGGCCCTCTCGGGCGCCCAACCGATTCCGTTCAGGAGGTCGCGGCGCTCGTCGGCCTTGCCGTCTCCATCCGTGTCCCGAAGCATCGTCAGATAGGGCGCGTGCATCGCGTAGACCGTGCCCGCGTGGGTGGCGAGGCCCTGGATCGAGTTGAAGCCGCCCGCGTAGAGCGTGGTCTTGTCCGCACGACCGTCGCCGTCGCTGTCCTCGACGAGGCGGATCTCGTCGCGGCGGACGATCTCCGTTCCGAGGCCGGTCATGTAGTCGTGGGGGATGAAGATCGATCCCACGCGCGGACCGAGGGCGATCACCGACGGGTACTCGATCAGCGGGTCGCAGGCGAAGAGGGTGGCCTTGAAGCCCTCCGGCACCTTGAGCGGGGGGAAGCGCTTCTCCGCGTCCTGGGCGGGGGCGGAAGGAGAGAGCGCGAGCATGACGACGAAGGCGGCGGCGCGCATGGAAGACTCCGGCTGTCTAATCTACACCGCAGCGGCGCGGGTACTGTTTGGGGAGGACAAAGACATGAGCATTCTTCGATCGCTGCCCGTCATCCTGGTCCTGGTCTCCTGCGAGGCAGCTCCGCAGGGGACTCCGCTGCCTGCGCCGAAAGGCGAGGCCGTCAAGTTCCAGGAGGACGTGATCTACGGGAGAGTCGAGGGATCGGCCCTGCTGGCGGACATCGCCCAACCCCCGGGGGACGGCCCCTTTCCCGCCATCATTTCGATCCATGGTGGCCGCTGGGTGGCCGGCCACCGGAGGGACACGAGCTCGATCAAGCCGCGGGACTGGGCCCAGCTCGGGTTCTTCTCGATGACGATCGATTACCGGCTGGCGAGGGCGACCCCCGCGCCGGCGTGCTACCAGGACCTGCTGTGCGCGATCCGGTACGTGCGCGCCCACGCGGCGCAGTACCGCGTCGATCCGAACCGGATCTTCCTGATCGGGCAGTCGGCGGGAGGCCAGATGGCGAGCCTGCTCGCGACGCTCGGGGAGGGGCCCTACAAGAAGGCGGGCGGCTGGAACGAGCAGAGCGCCGACGTCCGGGGCGTGATCAGCGTCTGCGCGCCTTACGAGCTGAACACGCTCGACTGGGGCAAGCTGTGGATCCCGGTGGGCGTCGACGAGACGGCCGCGCGCCGGCAGGCCTCGCCGATCCACTTCGCGACCGCGACCTCGAAGCCGATCCTGATCCTCCACTCGGACGACGACAAGTCGGTCCCCATCAAGCAGGCGGTGGACATGGCCGAGGCGCTCCAGAAGGCCGGCGCCCGCCACAAGTTCCTGCACTACACGGACAAGGGGCACATGCAGATCGTGGACTACGTGATCCGCGAGTCGACGGCCTTCATCAGGGAAATCGCGCCCTGATTCAATGCCTTGATGTGGAGATTGGCCCACGGGCCGGGCTTGGGGTCGGCGTTGACCTTCGGCGTCACGCCCTTCCGGACCTCGGCCGGCCGGGCGGCGTCCGTGCGGTACCCGTAGGGGTGCAGACCCTCGACCCCGAACGTTCGTGGCGCTCGGGTTGGCATTTACAGTTATACAAGCGTCGGGGGAGTGACGGTCCGGGGCCTTTGGACCGTAGAGTCTGCATGAGACGAATCGCGGGCTGGGTCCTGTTCCTGGGACTGACGGGGATGTCGCGGGCCGACGACCTCTCCGCCCCCGTCTCCCTCGACACCCGGTGGTGGAACGAGCACGAATTCGGATGGAGGCTCGCCGAGGCGACGGGGCTCCGGTGGGCGATCGTCGACGGCATCTCGGGGCGCGCGCGCCTCGGCGGCGAGGGCCTCCCCGCCACAACGCACGCGGAGGCGTTCGCGAAGCAGACCGGCATCCGGGCCGAATTGATCGGCGGGGTCCTCGTCCTCCACCGCCCGGATGAGCAGAAACGAAAGGAGCTCGAGGCCAGGCTCGCCGCCGGCGGCGAGGAGGCGCTTCGCGCCGCGTGGCTCCTCGGGTGGCTGAAGGACGCGCGCGCCTGGCCGGCCCTCGCGAAGGCGGCGTCCGGGAAGGACGTCTCGGTCGCGCTCTCCGCGGCCCACGCGCTCCGGCGCCTGGACGGCGAGGAGAACTTCGACCTCCGGCGCTGGGTGGTCGGGGGCGCGCTCTACGACAAGGCGCCCGACGGCGGCCCGTGGCAGGTCCCGCTCGGCGCGTGTTTCAAGGACCTCGAGACTCCGGCCGATTCGCCGTGGGTCCCGATCCGGGAGGCGGCCGCGCGGATCCGGGGGAAGCTTCCCGGCCGGATGCTCCGGCCGGGCGAGGGCCTGAAGCCCGTCCCGAGGCTGGTCCTGAAACCGGACCTTCAGACCCAATGGACCACCTTCCAGACGAAGGGCGAGGACGGCGCCCGCAAAGCCGGGCCCTGGATCGCCGCCTTCGGGAGCGACGACGACCTGCGGAAGCTGATCGCGTACACCGAGATCAAAGACCCCCACGTCCGCACGGCGGCGCTGAATGCGGTCACCTACTACGCGGGCGGCCCCGACGCGGCCGAGCTCTTCCGGAAGACCGCCGCCCAGGGGAAGCCGTGGCCGGACGACAACCACACCTGGAGCGGAAAGAACGCGATCTCGATGGGGAAATACGGCCTGGCGATGCTCTTCGACGGCGAGGGGCTCGTCGCCGAGCTCGGGCCGAAGCTGGGAACGGAGAACTGGGCGCTCTCGTCCGAGTTCCTCCTCGCGCGGTTCTCGGGCCCGCCCGCCCTTCCTGCCCTCGAGAAGATGCTGTCCATCAGGGGCTTCGCGGCGGCGGTCGCGATCGGCTACGTCGGAGGCCCCGACGTCGCGACGAGGCTCGGCCCGGCGCTCGCCTCCGACGACCTGAACACCGCGATCTGGGCGGCGCGGGGGCTCGGCGAAAGCGGCCAGCGTTCCGCGGTCGCGCCGCTCGTGAAAGCGCTCGAAAGCCCCCACCGACTCCTCCGAAGCCGCGCCGCACTCGCGCTCGGCCGGATCGGCGGGCCCGAGGCAGCGAAGGCGCTCGGGGAATTGCTGAAAGAGGAGAAGGAGTACCTGCCGCGGCGCTCCGCCTCGGAAGTCCTGAAAGAGCTGGGCCTCGACTCGCCCGTCGACGACTTCGTGCCCGCGTACGCCCCGGCCAACCCGCGGTTCGGCGCCGACTTCCCGGTCGGCCAATGGGTGAAGCTCAGCCGCGCCCATACGGTCGCGAGCGTCGGGGAGACCCGCTGCGCGGTCGACGCCTACAGTGGCCTGTGGCTCCGCTACGGCGGCTGTTCGGGGTGCTACAGCAACGAGTGCATCGGCTACGACCCGGCGAGCGAGAAGTGGTTCGTCGTCCGGCCGCCCGAGATGATGGGGCTCTTCTTCAACGAGACGCGAGCCGCCCAGGGGTGCTCGCGGGGGATGGCGTTCGACGCGAAGAGCCGCCGGTTCTGGATCAACCACGCGGTCGGCGGGAACGGGTCGCCGTCGAACGGCGCAATCATGCCCGGCCAGTCGGCCTGCAGCTACGACGCCGCGCTCGACCGGTTCGAGGGGAACTTCCCCGACCGGCGGCGCTCGGGCGGCGAGGGGCCGACGTGGTACGTCACCGACCCGACCCACGGGTACGTGATCACCGAGTGGATGGGGCCAACGACGGTCGCGATCGACACCGCGACCACGAAGCTGGTCGATCTCAAGTTCGAGGGCGCGCCCGACCTCAAGGAGAACTACAACCACGATCCTGCCGCGTTCGACCCGGTCTCGGGGCTCCTCTTCCGGTTCGTGGTCGGCGGGAAGTACAAGGGGAAGCCGGAGCTCGAGGGCCTGTGGCTGTGGGACGTCGCGGGCGGGAAGGTCCGGAAGTCGAAGGCGGGGCACCCCGAGGGGAAGCACGGCGGCGGGAACTGCATGGTCTACGACCCGCTCAACCGCGAGATCGTCCTGTTCCTGTCCTCGGGCGCCTGGCGCTACGACCGGGAGAAGGACGCCTGGGAGAAGGTCGGAGAGGGCGGGGACGTCTACGTCGTCGACGTCGACCCCCAGCACAACGTCTTCCTCGGCCTGGTCCAGGGTTCCCTCGCGGCCTATCGCACCAAGGCCGTCCCGCCCGGGACCCGGGCCTACTACGGTCCCCCGTAAACAGCTCGCGAGCGGGGCGTCGGCGGGGAGGATGCGGAGCAGGCGACCCATCCCGTTGATCGTCTGCTTCCGCGTGCCGATCCCGAGGCCGTTGAACCGGAGCGGGAGTCTTCGCTCGCTGCACGCGCGACGACGAAGCTCGCCCTCGTCGCTCTGAGTCCGGCTACCGGAGGTAGTCGGAATGGCCGCGGATCGCGTCGGGCACGAGCATGTGGAGGAAGTCGTTCGGGTCCGAGAGCCTGAAGGCCCACGCCATCGGGAACTTCCCCTTCGGCGCCCCCGGCGTGTGCTTCCCTTCGCCCCAGGACTCGCCCCGAGCGGCCAGATCGAACCGGGTAAGCCTGCCCTCCTTGGCCTCGATGAAGCCCAGGAGGTCCCCCTGGAAGCCGCGGTCGGCCGACTCCGTCTCGACGTGTATCGAGCCGGCGAGACGGCCGTCCTTGAGCGTCAGGTCCAGCTTCTTGATTTCCGTGTCGCGCCAGGGGGTCGGCGTGCCGCGGGTGTTGTCGACCAGATGGTGCCGGACGATCCTCTTCTTCAGGCTCTTCGGCAGCGTTCCCCGGGCGATTGCGTCGGCCTCGTCCTTCCGGATCCACAGGTGCTCCCGGCCGAGCGAGGAGGTCCAGGCCTTCTCCATCCTGCCCCGGACCGTGCTTTCGTCCTTCCTGGCCGCT
>CAZSCC010000193.1:0-21970 GCA_964604905.1 uncultured Planctomycetales bacterium | reverse complement strand
GGGTCGGACGACGGCGTGGGGATCGCCTACTCGACGGCGATCGCGACGATCATCCTCTCGGTCCCCTTGAACTACCTGCCGATCTTCCAGAATTAGACCGTAAGATCGGCCCGGTCCGCGGCCCTACATCTTGGGAGGGTTCCCCCATGCACTGCATCGCGCTCCTGCTCGTGCTGGCCCAGGAAGCCGCGGGACAGGAGGAGGTCCTGCCCGGGCTGGTGGGGCACTACTACCTGGTGGAACGGCTGACGGCCCTTCCGGAGGCCCCGAGCGGCGTGGCCCGCTTTCAGCGCGTGGACCCCCTGATCAAGTTCGAGAAGACCTCCGAGTCCTTCCCGGGCACGAAGCTGCGGGACGGCCTGTACGTCCGCTGGCGGGGGCTGATCCGCATCCCGAAGGACGGGAAGTACGTCTTCTTCACGCGGTCGGACGACGGCTCGCGCCTCCTGATCGACGGGCGGCGCGTGGTCGACAACGCCGGCGCGCGCGAGATGAAGGAAGAGGATGGAGACGTCGAGCTCAAGGCCGGCCTGCACGAGATCCGGGTGGAGTATTTCAACAGTCTCGGCCAGAACGGGATCGTCGTGGAGTGGAAGGGGCCGGGGATCGAGAGGGAAGGGGTCCCCGCGAAGGCGCTGGTCCATCGGAAGCGCGACGAGCCCACGCCCGACCAGCTCCGCGGGATCGGGATCCCGACGGCGGAGGAGGCGAAGAAGAGAGAGGGAGACCGCGAGGAGCGCGACGGCGGCACGGTCATGGGCGAGATCCTCCGGGTCGACGGGCGGACGATCGTGCTCCTCATCCGGCGGGACGGCGGGAGGGTCGAAGAAAAAGTCCTGACGCTCGACGGCGAGGCCGGCGTCATGATCGACGGCGAGAAGGCGAAGCTCGCGGACCTCAAGCCCGGGCGGATGGCGCGGGTCCAGGTCCGTCGCGAGGTCGCGGTCCGCGTCGAGCTCCCTCGGAACAAGGAGGGCGAGCAGAAGCGCGAAGGGGACAAGCCCGCGGAGAAGGCCGTCGTGAAGCCCGCGGAGAAACCCGTGGAGAGGGCCGCGGAAAAAGCCGTCGTGAAGCCCGTGGAGAAACCCGTGGAGAGGCCGTTCCCGGTCGACGAGGCGGTGGTCGGGAAGGGCGAGAAGCAACCCGACCTGGGCGGACGGGTCCTCAGCCTCTTCGAGGACGGCCCGACGATCCTGCTCACGATCCGGCAGGGCGCGGCGGAACTCATCTTCTACATCCCCAAGGACGCGACGGTCGGATACGTCGGCCTCGAGAAGCCCGACCAGAAGCCGATCGTGGGGTACCTGGTCTACGCGTGGCTCAAGCCCGACTCGAAGGACACGGCCGCGGCGGTCCGGTTCGCCCGCCCGAAGTAACTTCCCGTCAATAGGCCAGGGACCCGCGGTGTCCTGATTCCTGGCGGGGAGGAAGACGTCATGTCTCGCGCGATCGTGTCCGTCCTGATCCTGGCGTGCGCGCTCCCCGTCCGGCCGCAGCAGCAGCAGAAGAAGCTCGACGACGCCCGGGTGGAGGACGCGATCCGGCGGGGCGTCGAGTGGCTCAAGGGGGACGGGGCGCGCGACCGGGAGCGGGAGCTGGTCCTGCTCGCGATGGTCCACTCGGGCGTCCGCGCGACGGATCCCGCCTTCGGACCGCTCCTCAAGGAGATGCTGGACGGGGAGCTCCGGAGCACCTACCGCGTCTCCCTCCAGGCGATGGTCCTCGAGGAACTCGACCGGGTGAAGTACCAGAAGCGGATCTTCCAGTGCGCCCAGTTCCTGGTGGACAACCAGGCGGGGAACGGCCTGTGGAGCTACGGCCAACCGACCTCGTACCCCGAGCCGTCGATCCCTCCCGTCAAGGACGTCCCCACGGGCACGGGGACCGGGACGATCCATCCGGGGCAGGTCGTCATGTTCGGGAACCCTTCGGGGGGAGGCAAGCCCGCGGTGCGGCAGAGGATCCCCGTCAAGCAGCAGAGGGTGCTGAACGGCGGCGGGGACAACTCCAACGCGCAGTACGCCGCGCTCGGCCTCCGCGCGTGCCACGACGCGGGGATCGTCCTCCCGCGCGAGGTCGTCGAGAAGGCCCGGAAGTGGTGGCTCGATTCGCAATGCGGATCGGGAGGCGCGAGCACCGCCGGACGCGGGTGGAACTACGGCCGGGGCGGGACGGCCTACGGGTCCATGACGGCCGGGGCCGTGGGAGCGCTCACGATCTGCGACCACATCCTCGGGATCGACTGGAGGAAGGACGACGTGGCGAACGCCGGCGTCCACTGGCTCCGCGAGAACTTCAGCGTGATCGAGAACCCGGGGAGGCAGGCCCACCACCACTACTACTATCTCTACGGCCTCGAGCGCGCGGGCATGCTCTACGGGACGGAGACGTTCGGGAAGCGCGAGTGGTATCCGGAAGGGGCGGCATACCTCCTCGAGCGGCAGCGCGCCGACGGCTCGTGGGGCGACTCGGTCGACACCTGCTTCGCGATCCTGTTCCTCCGGCGCGCCACGCACGCGCTCGTCGAATCCAGGGACTCGACCAAGCCCAAGAAGTGAGCGACCTCACGCCCCTCCCCCCGGGCATCGTGCTCTGCGTGCGCTGCGGCGCGCGCCTCTCGGCCCTCAAGGCGATCCCGGATGGCGCGACGCCGCTCTGCAGCGACTGCGCCGAAGAGCAGGCCTCGACGCGGCGGCTCCGGGCGGTGCGGCCTCCCGAGTGGGTCTCGATCGACGAGAATCCGGCGCCCCTCCCGAGGACTCTCCCGTGGCTGACGTATGCCGCCGCGGCGGCGGTGGTGGCGATCGCCGGCGTCGCGATGACGATGCGCCGCCCGGCGCCGAAGGACGTCCCGGCGATCGCCGTCCTGGCACCGGAGACCCCCGTTCCGGCGCCGCCCCCCGCGGAGGACGCGGGCCAGAAGGCGCTCGAGGAGAAGCGCGAGGCGGAGGCGGTCCGGCTCCGGGAACTCGCACGGGCGCAGGAGGACCTGGCCTCGCTCGACCAGGAGACCGCCGGCCCGGAGACGCTGGAGGAGTACGGGCGCGTCTTCGAGATGCTGGAGAAGGCCCGGGGGAGACACGACGAGGAGGCCTGGACGCGGGGGATCGAGGAGCGGATCGCGCTGCTCCGGGGGAAAGTGGACTCTCATTTCTCCGCGGTCCGCCAGTTCGACGCGGAGTCGAGCGACCCGGGGGAGAAGGCGAAGCTGCGCGAGCGCGTGACCCACTGGGGGATGCCGGCCTACGCGGCCGAGCTGGAGAAGTCCGTGAAGACCGCCCCGCCGCCTCCTCCGCCGCCCCGCTCGAAGGAGGCCCAGGCCTATCTCGAGGAGTGGGAGCGGGCGATGGCTCGCGCCGCCGCGCGGGACTACGACCGCGCGTTCCCGGACCTGCGGAAGGCCGCCAAGGGGCTTCAGGAGGAGGCGACGCGCCGCGAGGCGGCGACCGACCTGGACGACCTCCAGCGCGTGATGATGCTCCACGAGGAGATCGGGAGGATCGTCTCCGCCTGGCCGCGCGGGTCCCCGATCGCGCTCGAGAGGGCCTCGGGGAGCCTCGTCTCGTCCGACGCGGACCGCGTGGAGGTCCGGGTGGCCGGGGCGAAGGAGACGGTCTTCGTGGAGCTCTCGGAGGCGGCGGCGGGATCGCTCGCCGCGCTCGTGAAGGGCCGGGTCGATCCCAGGCCGCTCGGCCTCTTCTGCCTGATCGAGGGGCACCCCGAGGCGGCGAGGCCGGTCCTCGAGCGGCCGGACGAGATCCCCGCGAAGTACTGGGCGTGGGCGGCGGTGGCGCGGGCGCGGCTCCCCGCGCCGGACGCGGAGGCGCTGCGCCAGGAGCGGAGCGCCCGGGACCACTACTACGCGGCGGAGCGCGAGTGGAGGTCCCCCGGGACGCGCGGGATGGCGGTCGAGCGCTACCGCGCCCTGGGGCGGGACTTCCTGGGCACGACGCTGGTCCGCCGCGCGGCGAAGCGGATCGCGGAGCGGATCGAGGGGGCGAGGGAGTACTACCACGCGGCGGGGGACATGGCGGGGGGCGGGACCTTCCGGAAGGGGAAGACCGGCTGGGTCACGTCGTCCGAATCGGACTTCGCGCGGGGCCACGAGAACTTCGTCGAAGTCGAGTTCTACGCGATGCCCGGCGAGACGTACCGCGCGTGGTTCCACGCGGGGGGCTGCTGCGCGGAGACGTTCGCGGGGGTCTTCTACCAGGTGAGCGATCTCGTCGTGCCCCACCCGATGAAGTCGGGGCAGAAGGCCCAGGCGGAGCCGGGATCGCTCTTCGCCGTGGCGATCGTGCCGCCGACGGTCCCGATGAAGTCCTCCCACGCGGCGCACGGGGGCGGCCGCGAGCCCGAGGCGTGGGGCTGGATGGAGGTGCCGCTCCCGAAGTTCCCGCAGGCGGGGGCGAAGCGGGTGCGGCTGGTCGCGGTCTCGAAGGGCTTCGGGGTCGCGCGCGCGGTGGTCTCCTCGACGCGGAAGGGACCGCCCGGCGAGGCCGACGTGAAGGAACTGGAGGCGTCACGCGAGCCGGACCTGCCGGTCGCGGCGGCGGCGCCTCCCGAGGCGGGGCTCTCGCTGCGACTCCAGGAGCCGGGGCCCGACGTCCCCGACGCCCCGAACCTTCGGATCGAAGGGGACCTGACGATCCTGGTGCGGTTGAAGGTCGGAGCGTCGCCGGCGGAGAAGTCGCTGATCGTGGGGAAGGGGGAGAACTATTCCCTCTGGCTCCTTCCCGGGAACCGGATCCTCTTTCAGCAATCGGGCGTCTCCGGCCGGCCGGTGCTCTCGATCTCCCCTCCGAAGGCGCTCGCGGCAGGTCGATGGGTGACCGTCGGGGCGATCGTCCGGGGCGGCCACGGGACGGTGTACGTGGACGGCATCCCCGAGGCGGCGCGGGGGAGGACGGGGCTTCCGGCGACCTCGGCGGCGCCGCTCGCCTTCGGGGCTTGCACGATCGACGAGGTGCGGATCTACGCGAAGGCGCTCTCGAGCGAACAGATCGCCGAAGCGTCGCGTCGATGATCGGGATTTTGTAACAAACGGCCGGCTCGCGCTATGAGGATGTGTCCCGCCTCGCAAGGGGTGGGACAAGGCATAGATCCCGCTCCGGGGTGGAGGCGTGCGCTTGCGCGCCTCCACCCTGATTTTTTTTCGGGGCCGTCGGCGCCTCTTCTGGCTTCGAGCTTCCAGCTGCCCCTTGATACCATGGTCTGCGGATGGACAACCTCGCCCACACCCTCATCGGCATCGGCGTCGCCCGGGCGGGGCTGTCCCGGAAGTACGGGAAGGGGACGACGCTGACGCTGGCGATCGCCTCGAATCTCCCGGACGTGGACGCCCTCTATGCGATCTGGGACGGATGGGACCGCTTCCTGCTCCGCCGGACCCACACGCACGCGCTGGTGGCGATGCCGGTGCTGGCGGGGCTCCTGACGGTGGTGCTGTGGCCGCGGCTCCGGCACATCCCGTGGAAGGCGCTCTTCGGACTCTCGCTCCTCGGCCTTCTGCTCCACGATTTCTTCGACGTGGTCAACTCGTTCGGGGTCGTGCTGCTGTGGCCGTTCTCGCGGGAGCGGTTCGAGCTGGCGTCGGTCTTCATCATCGATCCGACGATCTGGGCGCTCACGATCGGACCGATGGTGGCCGGCCGGTTCCTGAAGTCGGAAGGGGCTCGATTGCGTGCGTATCGAGCCTCTCTCGTGGCGCTCGGCGTGTACGTCGCGCTCTGCGTCGCGGGCCATGCGCGGGCGGAGTCGATGATCCGGGCGGTGGCGGTATCGCCCGCGTCCGTGAAGGTCTTCCCGGAACCCCTCGGACCTCATCGATTCCGCGCGGCGGTGCTCCAGGAGGGGGCGTGGACGGTCTATCTCTGCAACCCGCTGACCGGTGCGGTGGAGGCCAGGGGGATCCACCCGGTGGACCTCACCTCGCCCCGGGTGGCGGAGGTCCGGGCGACGCCGCGGGGCCGGAAGCTCGACTGGTTCATGGCGGCCCCGGTCTGGAGCCTGGAGCCCGGCGGCGCGGTGACCGTCTACGACCTCCGCTTCCGGAGCCTTCGCATCCCCCGCGGGGACCCCCTCCGGGTCACGTTTCCCGCCGGATCGCTCGAGGGCCGCGTCGACTGACCGATTCCGTGTAACGGCGGCACCTCATTAAGTGTCTTACAGACACTTAAGGAGGCAGACGATGCTCGGAATCCGGTACCTCAAGGCGTCCCCCACGACCTACGTCCTGCACACCTCGAACGGACGGCTCAAGCGCGAGGGAGCGGGGCTTTCCTTCTTCTACTGGGGTCCCGCGTCGACGTTGGCGCTCGTGCCGATGGCCAGCGCCGACGTGCCCTTCGCCTTCAACGAGATCGCGGCCGATTTCCAGGCGGTCACGCTCCAGGGCCAGCTGACCTACCGGGTGGCCGACCCGAAGCGACTCGCCGGGCTTCTCGACTACAGCGTGGGGCCGGGGGAGGCGTACGTGACGGAAGACCCCGAGGTCCTTCGCGAGAGGCTGGTCCATGCGACCCAGGTCCTCGCTCGGGAATCGGTCCACCGGCTCAAGCTTCGGGAGGTTCTCACGGCCTCCGAGCGGATCGCGGGAGAGGTCCTCCCCGCGCTCCGGAGGGCCGAGGCGGTGACGATGATGGGCCTCGAGATCCTCCAGCTGTCGATCCTCTCCATCAAGGCGGTCCCCGAGATGGCCAAGGCCCTGGAGGCCGAGGCGCGGGAGGGGCTCCAGAAGGCGGCCGACGAGGCGATCTACGCGCGTCGGAACGCCTCGGTGGAGCAGGAGCGGCGCATCAAGGAGAGCGAGCTCCAGACCGAGATCGCCATCGAGGAGAAGAAGCGGCAGATCCGCGAGACCCAGATGGCGGCGGAGATCGCCGTCGAGGAGCAGCGGGCGGTCTGGGTCGGCCGCCGGGTGGAGACCGACCGGAAGGACGCCGACAGCCGCGGCTATGCGCTCGAGGCGGTCCTGAAGCACGTGCGGGACATGGACTGGCGGACGCTCATGGCGGTCGCGGGCGGCGGGGCGGACCCCAAGATGATGATCGCGCTCGCCTTCCGGGAGCTGGCGGAGAACGCGCAGAAGATCGGCGAGCTGAACATCACGCCCGACCTCCTCAAGGCGCTCCTCGCGCCGGGGGACAAGAGGTGACGTTCGATAAGATCGTCGTCGTGACGCGGAAGACCCGGCTGGCGGGCCTGATCGAGCGCTTCAACAGCCGGGGCCAGGCGAAGTTCTACCTCGAGCACGCCGGAGGCGACTTCAGCGACTACGAGCGGGAGGACGACGCGTACCGGAGATCGCTCGAGGTCCTCCGCCGGTCTCTCGATCTCGGCCTCAAGACGCACTTCCTGGACCGGGATCTGGTGCCGACCTGCGTCTTTGCGCCGACCGACCTGATCGTGACGATCGGGCAGGACGGTCTCGTGGCCAACACCGCGAAGTACGTGGGGGAGCAGCCGATCGTCGCGGTCAACCCCGATCCCGAGCGCTTCGACGGCATCCTCCTGCGCTTTCGCCCGGAAGAGGCGAGGGGCGCCGTGGAAGGCGCACTCGGGGGCAGGGCGCCGCTGCGGAAGGTGACGCTCGGGGAGGCGGCGCTGGACGACGGCCAGCGGCTCCTCGCCTTCAACGATTTCTTCATCGGGGCGAGGTCCCACGTCTCCGCGCGATACCGCATCACGTTCGGTGAGCGGTCGGAACCGCAGTCGTCGAGCGGCGTGCTGGTCTCGACGGGCGCGGGCTCGACGGGCTGGCTCTCGTCGGTCTTCAACATGGCGGCCGGGATCGGGCGGTTCCTGGGGTCGGGCGGGATGACGAGGCTGGCGCTCGAATGGGAGGACCCCCGCCTCGTCTTCGTGGTGCGCGAGCCGTACGCCAGCCGCCATTCCCGGGCCGGGCTCGTGGCGGGAATCCTTGAGCCCGGGCGGGAACTGGTGCTAGAGTCCCTCATGCCTTCGGGGGGCGTGATCTTCAGCGACGGGGTGGAGGCGGACACGCTCGCCTTCAACTCCGGGGCGCGGGTGGTGATCCGCGCCGCCGCCCGGAAGGCCCATCTCGTGACGGGCGCCGCCGCATGAACCTCCGCGTGACGGTCGACATCGTGATCTTCACGATCCTGGACGGGCGGCTCCACGTCCTCCTGGTCCGCCGCGGCGTCGCCCCGTTCGAGGGGAAGTGGGCGATCCCGGGAGGGTTCGTCCTGGAAGACGAATCGCTCGACGAGGCGGCCCGGCGCGAGCTGGTCGAAGAGACCGGCGTCTCTGACGTCTACCTCGAGCAGCTGTATTCCTTCGGCGAGCCGAAGCGCGACCCGCGCGGCCGCGTGGTCACGGTCACCTACTTCGCGCTCATCGCGGCCGGGACGGTGCGGGGCGGATCGGACGCCGCAGAAGCGCGGTGGCACCCGATGAAGTCGCTCCCGCCGCTCGCGTTCGACCACGCGGAGATCCTGGAGTACGCCCTTGAGCGTCTCCGCAACAAGCTCGAATACACGACGGTGGGGTTCCAGTTCCTGCCCCGGGAGTTCACGCTCTCGGAGCTCCAGCAGGTGTACGAGACGATCCTGGACAAACGGCTGGACAAGCGGAACTTCCGGCGGAAGATCGGGCTGCTCGGGATCGTCCGCGCCACCGGGCGGTCGAGGTCGGCGGGCCGTCGTCCGGCGAAACTCTATTCTTTCCAGGCGCGCAAGTTCGAGAAGCTGCGGGACATGGGGATCCTGTTTCCGTTCTAGGAGAAGAAGAACAGCCGAAGAGGCGCAGAGGCGCAGAGCAGATCCAATTGTAAAGGCTATCGCTCGTAACCCAGGGGGTGGGCCTGCATCCAGCGCCAGGCGCTCTCGACCATGCGGTCGATCTCGGGAATCCGCGGCGACCAGCCGAGCTCCTTCCGGATGAGCGAGGCGTCGGCGACGAGCCGCGCGGGATCGCCCTCGCGGCGCGGGGCTGTCTCCACGGCGATCGGGCGGCCGGTCACGCGGCGCGCGGACTCGATCACCTCCTTCACGCTGAAGCCGCCGCCGTTGCCCAGGTGGTAGACGGGGCCGCAGGGGGCGAGCGCGCGCACGTGGGCGTCGGCCAGGTCGCTCACGTGGATGTAGTCGCGGATGCAGGTCCCGTCGGGCGTGTCGTAGTCGGTGCCGAAGACCGTGAGCTTCGCGCGGCGGCCCGCGGCGGTCGCGAGGGCGAGGGGGATCAGGTGGGTCTCGGGAGCGTGGTGCTCGCCGCGCTCCTCCGTCGCGCCCGCGGCGTTGAAGTAGCGGAGCGCCGTCGAGCGCAGCCCGTGGGTCTTCTCGAGCCACGCGAGCGCGCGCTCGAGATAGAGCTTCGCCTCTCCATAAGGGGTCGCCGGAGAGGGAGGCTCCGATTCCACGATGGGGACCCGCGCGGGCCGGCTGAAGACGTGGGAGGTCGACGAGAGGACGAACCGCCGCGCGCCGATCTCGACCGTCGCGCGCATCAGGTTGAGCCCGCCGCGGACGTTCTCGTCCAGATAAGAGAAAGGCTCTCTCATGGATTCGCCCGCACGCACGTGGCCGGCGAAGTGCAGGACGGCCTCGGGGCGGTGGCGCTGGAAGGCCGCGCGGACCGCCGCGAGATCGGCGAGGTCTCCCTGCACGAACTCCGCCTCGCGGGGAACCGCGGCGCGGTGGCCCTGAGCAAGGCTGTCGAAGACCACCACTCCGTGGCCCGCGCGGAGCAGGGCCTCGCAGGCGACGCTTCCGATGTAGCCCGCCCCTCCGGCGACGAGGACCTTCATGCCCCGTAGTGTACAAAATCATTCGACCTGGACCACTCGCCCGGTATACTCGCCGCGACGAGGGAGAAAGCCATGAAAACACTCCAGTGGGCGCTCTGCCTGGGCCTCGCGTCGTGCGCGTCGGGGGTCGAGGTCTCGGTCGTCGAGGGCGGAATGCAGGAAGGGAAGGCGATGCGAGTCTACACGCTCAAGAACGCGGGCGGCATGGTCGCGAAACTGACCAACTACGGGACGATCCTGACCGAACTGCACGTGCCCGACCGGTCTGGGAAGACTGCCGACGTGGTGCTCGGCTTCGCGACGCCTGAGGAGTACGTGAAGGGCCATCCCTTCTTCGGCGCGACGGCCGGCCGCGTGGCCAACCGGATCGGCGGCGCCAAGTTCACGCTCGACGGGAAGGAGTACGCGCTCGCGAAGAACAACGGCCCGCACACGCTCCACGGCGGGGCGAAGGGCTTCGACAAGTACGTGTGGGACGCCGAGACGGGGGACGGCTGGGTGCGCTTCTCCCGGACGAGCTTCGACGGCGAGGAGGGCTATCCCGGGACGCTGAAGGCGACGGTGACGTACACGCTCACCGCAGCCAACGAGCTCAAGGTGGAGATGACGGCGACGACCGACAAGCCGACGCTGGTCAACCTCGCCCACCACACCTACTGGAATCTCGGGGGCCACGGCTCGGGGAACGTGCTCGGGCAGGAGCTGCAGCTCTTCTGCGACCGCTACACGCCGGGCGACGCGACGCTGGTGCCGAAGGGGACGATCGAGCCGGTCGCGGGCACGCCTTACGACTTCACGAAGGCGAAGAAGATCGGGCAGGACCTGGCGAAGACGGGAGGCGACCCGGTCGGCTACGACACCAACTTCGTGGTGAACGGGAAGGCGGGCGAGCTCCGTCCGGTTGCGCGGGCGGTCGACCCCGCGTCCGGACGCGTGATGGAACTCCTGGCCACCGAGCCGGGCGTCCAATTCTACACGGGCAACTTCCTGGACGGATCGGTGAAGGGGAAGGGCGCGACCTACGCGAAGCACGCGGGCTTCTGCCTGGAGACGCAGAAGTATCCCGACGCGGTGCACCACCCCGAGTGGCCGTCGCCCATCCTGCGTCCCGGCGAGACCTACCGCCACGGGATGGTCCACCGCTTCTCCACGCAGAAATGAGCGGGGGGCTCCCGACGGTCACGATCGTCCGCCACGGCGAGACGGCGTGGTCGGCGAGCGGCCAGCACACCGGCCGGCGGGACATTCCGCTGACGCCGCGCGGCGAGGGGATGGCGCGCGACGTGGGGGAGCGCCTTCGCGGCCTCCGATTCGGCAAGGTCTACAGCAGCCCGCTCCAGCGCGCGTTCCGGACCTGCGAGCTCGCGGGGTTCCGCGACGCGGCCGAGGTCCTTCCCGACCTCATGGAGTGGAGCTACGGGGAGTACGAGGGACTGTTGAAGGCGGAGATCCTGGAGTCACGTCCTGACTGGCGGATCTTCCGGGATGGCTGCCCGGGGGGCGAATCGCCCGCCGAGGTGATCGAGCGGGCGGACCGGGTGGTCGCGAGGCTGCGCGCGGTGCAGGGCGATTCACTCGTCTTCGCCCACGGCCATCTGCTGCGCGCGCTCACGGCGCGGTGGCTGGGGATCCCGCTCGAAGTGACGCATCAGCTCATGCTGAGCGCCGGCGGCGTCTGCATCCTCGGTTACGAGCACACGAGGGAGGAGCCGGCAATCGCGCTCTGGAACGACACGGCCCACCTGAGCGGCGGTCGATAGAGGCCTCAGGCGGGAGGGTGCGCCGGGGTCAAGCGCCGAAGCGTACGGTGATCCAGACGGCGGCGACCAGCCCCAGCGCGATCCCCGACATCAGCCACACGTTCGGGACGAAGTAGGGAAAGAAGGCGAGCAGCGCGCCCCCGATCATTTGGGGCCAGCGTGCCTGTCTTTTCCCATAGATGAACAGCCCGGCGCCCGCGGCGCCGATCAACAATGAAAGGAAGAGCGCACCTGTGCTCGTGTCCACGATGAAAGCTTACCACAAGCTCAGGTCATCTTCAGAGCGGACCCATCGCGGTCCCATGGACCAGGGCGACCTTGACGAGGCCAACTCTGTGGCGGATAATCCGCTCTCAAGGACTCCGGCGGCGCAGGCGACCCCCCTCGGGAAACGGGGCTCGCTCAACCCGTTTCTGGATATAGGCCCCCGTAGCTCAGCTGGACAGAGCATCGGTTTTCTAAACCGAGGGTCGCGCGTTCGAGTCGCGCCGGGGGTACCACTCGCTACACTCAGCGCTCACGGAGACGAGGTGGTTAGCCGCGCCGGGCTCCGGTCTGACCGGTCGCTCGTAGAGCGAAAGCTGGATCGTTCCCTGGCCCTTCTCATCCGGATCATGGAAGACCAGCCGCTCCACGAACATGGGAAGGAGGCTCTTCAGCTCCTCGGGCGTCGCCCCGTCCACGATATCCGCGAACGTCCGGAGGCTCGTGACCATGACCGCCCCATCCATCGACTCGGTCTCGACGAGCTTCGCCTCCTGCTTGATCTCGGCCAATTGCGTCGTGAGCGTCGCGCGCTCGGCCTCGAGCTTTCTCAGTTCCGCCCCGACGATCGCCAGACCGGCCGCTCCCTGCTCTTTCAGGACCTCGACCAGCTTCTGGGCCTTGTCGGTGACCCCCTGAAGAACACCCTCCACCCGCCGACGATTCTCCGCCAGCTCCTGAAGCGCCTCGCTGGAGTGCGCGTTGGCGTCCCGGACGATCCGCTCGATTTCCTCGCTGTTTAGAGCGATCTCCCGGACCTTCTCCAGGATCGCCTTCTCGAGGGCCTCCGCGGGCGCATACCGCATCGTGCAGGTGAGGCCCTGCGAATGGTTGTTCCGGGTGCATTGGTAGTAGAAGTTCGTCTGCTTGCTCCCCGTGCAGCCCTTCGGCGTCATGTGGGACCCGCACTGACCGCAGAAAACAAGCCCCTGGAGGAGGTAGACGTGCTCGCGCGGCGCCCGGGGATTCTTCCGGCGCGGCGCGTGGACCTTCAAGTGCTCGTTCACCTGATTGAAAAGCTCCTCCGAGATGATGGGCTCATGTTTTCCCTGGAAGACCTTCCCCGCATACTTGATCTTCCCGATGTAGACCGGGTTCCGGAGCATGTTGAGAAGGCTCGAGATATAGAAGGGGTGTCCCCCCATCTTCCGACCCCGGCGACTGGTGTAGGCCGGCGTCTTGATGCCCTGCCGGGCGAGGTACTTGGCAAGTTCGCCCGCACTCCCCAGTTCCAGGTACTTCTTGAAGGCCGTATCCACCAAGCCCCGGTCCTCGGGATGGGGGGACAGGATGCCCTTCTGCTTCGGGTCCAGTCGAAATCCGGGCGGCCGACCACCCGTCCAGAATCCCTGCTCGGCCTGCCAGAGCATCTTGTTCTTCACCCGCTCGGCGGTCATCTCCCGTTCAAGCTGGGCGAAGGTGAGGATCATGTTCACCATCGCCTTGCCCATGGGCGTCGTGGTGTCGAACTGGTCGCGGACCGAGATGAGCTGGACGTTGAACTCCTGGAAGACGCCCCAGAGGTCATAGAAGTCCTTGACCGAGCGCGTGAGGCGGTCGATCTTGGTGACGACGACCGCGTCGATCGCGCCGCGCCGGACCGCCGCCATGAGCTTCTTGAGTTCCGGCCGGTCGGTATCCTTGGCGGAGCGGCCTTCTTCCCGGAAAAGCTCCTCGACCTCGAATTTGGCCTGCGGCGTCTGCCGGAACTTGAGGTACTGCCGGATCTCGTCGCCCTGGGCATCGAGCGACCCGTGCTCGAGATCCGCCTGCTTGAGCGTCGAGACCCGGACGTATCCGCCGCAGCGGACGATCTTGGCTTCCTTCATCCGTTCCTCCTATGACGAGACACCGCCGAGACCCTGCGAGAGATCTCGGATCGCGTCCAGCTTCGCCTTGCCCCTGGCGGTCGTCGTGTCGATGCCATCCCCCAGCGAGATGAGCCCGACCTGCCGACGGTCGAATTCCCTGAGCAGGTCGCCCAGGTGCTCCACCGATCGGGTGAGTCGGTCGATGTGCGTGACGATGATCGCGTCCACCTCACGGCGCCGGACCCTCTGGAGAAGCTTTTCAAGCTCGGGACGACCCCGATCCGCGGCCGAGCGGCCGCCTTCGCAGAGGATTCCAACCAGTTGGAGTCGCTTGCCCTCCGCGCTCCGACGCGCGACTGCCTCTCGAATCGCGTCGGCTTGCGTTTCAAGCGGAGTGCGCCGGCCATTCGTCCAAGGAAGCGCGCCGCACCGCGCGTACCCGACACAACGAACGTTTTTCATAGAGTCCTCCATTATGCCGCCAGTTTCCGTTCCGTGGGTGCTTTCAGGGCCGTCTTCCGACTCCCACAGATGCTGCTCCAGATTTCCGCCATCCGCTTCATCGCGCACCCGTACCGCTCGAGAGTCGAAACGGAGGAGTACGGGTTTTCACGGTTGACCGGAAGCCTATCGAGGCGTACGACTTCCACGCGGTACGCCGCACGGCCCCGTCGAGACCGGCGACGAGCCGACGAAGGATGTACCGTGGAATGGATCGGTTCTTGGAGGGGATGTGCTTCGTCGGGTGGCCCTTCCTGTGCGGACGCCCCCAAAGGCTCGAGGCGTCGATCTCGGCCGCTTCCACCTTCAATAACCGTCCAGGCCCGCGAAGGTTCGCGAAATTCCGCCTTTCCCGCAAAATCTTTCATGTTTTCCATCCCAGCTCCTTCGAGGGGGGATTTCTCCCCCTCTACAAGTTCGAGGTTTGAGGAGGCCCCTGCATGCACTGGAAAGTCACTCGGGCTCGCGGAATTTCGGGTTTTTCCCGAGCTTTGCGACCGCCTTGCAGCGATTCGACCACACGGTCGACACCTTCTTGAGCCCGAGCCTGACCCTGATCTCTTCCGGGGTTAGCCCCTTGTCCCCCGCACCGAAATCTTTGCCTGATTTGAACGAGAAATAGGTAGAGGAAATCGCTCCTCCGCAGAGGGCGGGACTACCCGCCCGGAAGGAGGAGTCATGTCCAGTATCCTCGCACCCGAGGGAGCAATCCCTCATGAAGGCACCCCGGCAGGAGGAGGACCCAGTCCGTCCCTCCCTCCAGAGCCGATCGTCGTCCCCGACGATGCCGTGCCCCTGCCCGCGCTGGCCGGGCGTGGCAAGGGTCGACGGCTGGAGAAGAAAGAGGAGGAGACCCCTGCTCCCACGACCCTCACGGCGGGACAACGGCTGCTCCTCCTGGACACGTGGAAGCGCAGCGGCCTGCCGGCGAACGACTTCGCGTCGCTGGTGGGGGTGGCCCGGCATTCCCTGTATGACTGGAAGAGACGGTTCGAAGCGGAGGGACCCGCGGGCCTGATGGACCGGCCGCGGGGCGGACCCAGGGGAAGCCGCCTGGAAGAGATCACCAAGCGCACGATCCTCATGCTCAAAGACCAGAACCCGGCATGGGGTTGCCAGAGGATCAGCGACATGCTGGCCCGTGGCCCGGCTCTCCCGGCGAGTCCCGGAGCCGTGGCTCGGGTGCTGCACGAGGCGGGCTACACGCTCGAAGAAGAGCCCAGTCACCGGCATCCCGACAAGCCCCGGGAATTCGAGCGGGCCAAGCCCAACCAGCTCTGGCAGACGGATCTCTTCACGTTCATCCTCAAGCGCCAGAACCGCCGGGTCCACATGACCGCGTTCATGGATGACCACAGCCGGTTCCTCGTGGGCTACGGGCTCTACGCGACCGCCTCGGGAGCCTTGGTCCTTGAAGTCCTCCGCGCGGCCATCGCCTCGTATGGGGCCCCGGAGGAGATCCTCACCGACAACGGCAGTCAGTACGTGACGTGGCGAGGCAAGAGCGCCTTCACGCGCGAGCTCGAGAAGCATGGCATCCAGCAGGTCGTCGCCAGTCCCCGCCGCCCCCAGACGCTGGGCAAGGTGGAACGGTTCTGGGGGACGCTGTGGCGGGAGTGCGTCGAGACGGCGGTCTTCATCGACCTGGAAGACGCCCGCAAACGAATCGGGCTCTTCATCGACAGTTACAATTTCCAGCGCACTCATCAGGGGATCGAGGGCCTGGTGCCGGCGGACCGGTTTTTCGGAGCGGCCCCGGAGATGAAGAAGACGCTCCAGGCGCGCGTAGCAGAGAATGCCCTTGAGCTGGCCCGGAACGGAGTGCCCAAGCAGCCCTTCTACATGACCGGCCAGGTAGGCGGGAAGACCTTCAGCGTCCACGCCGAAGGCGAGCGTGTCATTCTGACCGGCGATGCCGGGGCCCGGCAGGAGATCGACCTCGTCGCTCCTGCGGCCACGGAAACACCGAAGCTCCCCGACGCCATCTGCCCCCACGCGGCCCCGGCGGCCCTCGGAGTGGAAGAGGGCAACGAAGAGCCGATGCCGCCCGGTCTGTCGCCGATCGATGATCTCACCCCTCCCAAGCCTCCCCAGGAAGGAGGCCAGGAGTGACGACCACGATAAGCGAAGCCAAACCCGTGAAGGCCGCGAAGAAGCGAGCCTACGCGGTCGGTCCCCAGGTCGAAGGAGGAAGCTCCGACGCCCGGCGGACCGCAGCGGCGATCCTCGATGTCCTGGGCGGGGTCCGGACGCCGTCGGATGCGGCCGTCGCGGTGGGAGTTTCGCTCCCGCGCTACTACGCCCTCGAGAGCCGGGCGATCGAAGGGCTCGTCAAGGCGTGCGAGGCGCGGCCGAAAGGCCGCGTGGCCTCGCCGGACAAGGAGCTCCACGTCCTCCGGCGCGAGGTGGAGCAGCTCCGCCGCGAGTGCGAGCGGAAGCAGGCCTTGGTCCGTGCCGCGCAGCGCACGGTGGGCCTCGCGCTCCCTGAGCCGAAAGCGGCCAAGGGCAGGCGGAGGCGCAAGCCTGTTGTGCGTGCACTGAAGGCGGCGGAGGTGCTACGATCGGAACCGACACCCCGATTGACACCCCAGGAAGTCACGAGAGAGGAAACCGTAACGTAAACCCCGGTCGCCAGCCAGGCCACCGTGGAGAGGCCCTCCACGGCGCGGTTTGGCCCTGGAGACGGGGTGAAACGCTGGGGAGGGACAGATGGCGAGAGGGCGACGTACGTTGGGGCCGAAAAAGGCGGGACGCATGGACGGGTCGGACGAGGCGAAGAGGAGGCTGAAAGTGATCCTGGAAGTGATCGCGGAGAAGCGGACGGTGAAGTCCGCCTGCGAAGAGCTCGGGATCAGCGAGGCTCGGTATCACGAGCTGGAGTGGGCGGCGCTGCAGTCCGCGGTGGAGGGCTTGGAGCCCAGGCCCGCGGGCCGGCCGCCAACGCAGGTGCACCACGACCCGAAAGTGGAGGCTCTCGAGGAGGAGGTGAGAGAACTGCGGGTGGGCCTGCGGGCGGCGCAGATCCGAGAGGAGATCGCGGTGGTGATGCCGCACCTCCTAAAGCCCCGGCCGTCCAATCTAAAAAAAACGACGGGCAAGAACTCTTCCCAGGAGATCTTCGGGCGGCGGCCCTCCGGAGACGAGAGGAGGCCCACGTGAGGCGGCTCTGGGGAGCGTGGGATCTGGAGGGCCTCGAGGGCCCGCAGCCTCGAGGCTTCGCGGGCCAGGAGGGATCTCGCGAGCTGGAGCACGCGGTGCGGAGGACGGCGGTGGCGTTCAGCCGATGGGCCTTGAAGTACGGGCTCGGGACGGATGGATCCGCGGCCTGCCTGGGGCTGATGCCCCGGACGCTCCGGGAATGGCAGGAGGGGTGGCTGACGAACCGGCTCAAGGTGGAGCCGCGGGGGCGCCCCGCGGAGAGGGCCGACCAGAGCATGAGGGACACGATCGTGGCGATGTTTCACCTGATGGGCCCCGGGGCAGGGCTCCGGACGCTCCAGTCCATGTTTCCCGAGACGGCGAGGCGGGAGCTGGAGGACATGCTCCGCCGGTACCGGGATGTGTACCTGACGCGGACGAGCATGCTGGTGCACGTGCTGCGGTGGCGAAAGACGGGCTCGGTCTGGGCGATGGACTTTACAGAGCCGCCGACGCCGATCGAGGGCCAGTACGTAAAGATCCTGGTGGTCAGGGACCTCTCGAGCGGGAAGACGCTGCTCTCGCTGCCTGTGGAGGCGGAAACCTCGAAGTCGGTGCGGGATGCGCTGGTGGCGCTCTTCCTGGAGCATGGGGTCCCCTTGGTGATCAAGTCGGACAACGGGTCGCCCTTCGTGGCGGAGGAGAGTCAGAGGCTCCTGGCGACGTGGGGCGTGCTGCAGTTGCTGTCGCCGCCGGGGACGCCGGAGTACAACGGGGCCTGCGAGGCGGGGATCGGTGGCCTGAAGACGCGGGCGCACCACGAAGCGGCCCGGAATGACCGTCCTGGTGAATGGACGTGCGATGACGTGGAGGCGGCGCGGCTGATGGCGAACCAGACAGGCCGTCCATGGGGCGCGGCGGGTTGGACGCCTGACCAAGCGTGGCTCCAGCGGCGTCCCATTGATCAGGACGATCAAAGGGTCTTCGGCGAACTGGTCGCGGACTTTGCAGGGGAGGCGAGGGTGGAACAGGGTTACTTGCCAGGACTCGATCTCGGCCCCGCGGCTCGGGCCGCGGTGTATCGCGTGGCAATCAGCCGTGCGCTTGTTGCGTACGGCATTTTGGAGGTTAGGAGGAGGCGAATTCCTCTGGCCATTTAGTCTCGTTTTTTGGCAAAGATTACGTGGGGGTCACAGCTCCCTGACGCTGGCGGCAATCTAAAGGACACGACGTCCTCCTATGCATACCTTCAGGACGCGACTAAGAACTTGCGGAAGGAATACACTACTCTCATGAAGGCGCTGAACTCCGGAGTGAACGTCGACGGCGTTGGAAAGGTGGAAATTACTGACGTGGGCATTCGTACTCGACTAATCGACTATCTCAAGTCCGTTTACAACGGCCTTCCCGAGTGGACTCATTTGCTTCGCAACACTGTGAAACAGCATAGGGAAGTGGACCTATCGCTCCCCAACGCAGCCATTAGCTCGGCGCGCATCCAAATCCCGAAATAGCATTCCCTCGGAATCCGGAGTATAAAGGAAGTCATGGTAGGAATACTGGGTGTCCTCGTCCTTCTAGGTGGCCTCGCACAGGATTCTGACACTTTACTCCCTGAGCGGATTCGGAGCCATGTGCGAGACCTTTCGTCCGACGAGCCCGAAATCCGCGAACGGGCGGAGAACGAACTCAAGCGCATCGGACCTTCGGCGTTGGCTACCTTGGACAAGCTTCTTCCGGACGCGAAGGATTCGGACACCCGTCTCAGAATCCAGGGCGTAATCAAAGGCCTCTGGGTCCTAAAATCGGACGCCTTGCTCGGCGAGGGTAGGCTCCAGGATGCGCTCATGGCCCTGGCAACGGCGGAGAACCCGGACGATCCGAAAGGCCATTCCGAAAAGCGCATTGCCGAGGCACGAAAGGATGTTGCTCCCGAGGTGTCTCCGCCCAACGAAGGAAAAAGAGTCAGCAACGCTCGGTCAACCGCGAAAGCACTTCGCGAAAAGCATGGACGGTGGGCACTCCCAGCCCTGCTTGACAGCCTACTTCCCAAGGTCCCTGACACATCAGTAGAGGGGCTCGAGCTGCTCAAGTACTGGGGGGTGGATGCAATCCCCGCCCTAGTGGCCTCGCTTAGGGAGAAGAACGAAGAGTTCGTCTCGGTCGTCGTCGAAGCCCTTCATATCATGGGGCGCGGGGACCCCGTCGTGCGTAAGGAACTATCCAAGCTCGCGCAAGACAAGTCCCGCAGTGAGAAGCTGAGGTCTCTTGCGGATGCCATTCTCACCGACATGGGCGGGAAACTCGAAAAACCATGACCCCTGTACGCATCTCATGAGCCGCGTTCGTAGGCTCATTCAAATCGCACTGCTTCCGATAGCGGCCCTGGCGTTCCTCTTGGCGGGAATCCTTTTCTTTCGTTCGCCGTTCCCGCGGGATCCTGGCAAGGCAGATCCTGTGCACACACAGAGGGTGGAGGGAAACCGCTGGGTCGTGGCGCGTCCAGAGAAGGATGCGTACCTAAACGATCTCGCTCGGGTCACGAAGCAAATCATGCTGAAGCCCGTGCGCACTCAAGAGAATGGCCCGGTGACACACTTGTCTATTAGCAAACTCGCTGAAAGCAGCCCCATGTACGCGGCCGGTTTCCGAATCGACGACCTAATCTTGCAGGTCAACGGGACCCCGATCGGCACGATGGGGCGAGCGGTAAACCTGGTCCATGAGATCAAGGCGTGCAACCGCCTCACGGTCCAAGTGCAGCGAGGCGATCAGATCATCGATTACCAGTTCGACTTCGAGTAACCACACGTACGGTTTAGAACGGAAAGGGCTGTCGTAAGTCAGACAAGTACCCATGCCACGCCTCAAACGCGTCAAGTCGGGTGAGGGAGTTGGATGGCACACCTGCAGGCTTTGCGGAGGGACCTTCAGAGCCATTTCGTATTCGCACCTTTTCTTCGTTCATGGGCGGAAGACCGCCCATCCGAGGTTCGAGTACGCGCGGCGCAACGGACTCCGCTCGCCTGACTGCGAGAAGACGCGGCACCTCCACCGTTTGGAGCGGAGAAGGCGCTTCAGGCGAGTCGGGCCCAAGTGGAATCGAAGTCGACTTCTCGATCTCATCAAGCAGCGCGCGAAGGTCGGGCTTCCCTTGAACCATGCCGCGGTCATCCGCGACGCTCCCTCGGCCCCCGAGGCGGCGAAGGACCTCTTCGGCGGGTGGGATGCCCTCCTCCGTGCAGGGGGGTTCCAGCCCGAACTGGTCCGGAGAAAACGCTACTGGGATCGCACCTTGATCATTGAAGAGTTCAAAGGGCGCGCCCGGGAGGGAAGGCCCCTGTCCTACCGGGCTGCCGTGCTGGAGGATCCGGGGTTCGCGGATGCGGCGGTGGCGCGTTTCGGCTCGTGGGCAGCTTCCCTCCAATCGGCGGGACTCGATCCTGTGCGTTACCGTCGACAGGAATCCTGGACTCGGAATCGGGTGCTTCAGGAGATTAAGCGCCTGGGCCAGGGAATCCGCCTCAGAGAGGCTCGCCGTACTCACCCCAAACTGGCTGAGGCCGGCCACCGGCATTTCGGGACTTGGCGCTCGGCGGTCGAAGCCGCTGGATTTCAGTATCCGGAGGGAATGCCTCCCCGACGATGGACGCTGGAGGCGATCAACAAAGTGATCCGTGAACGTCTGGAACAACGTCTCTCCCTGCGTTCAAGCGACCTCAAGCGAGAATTCTCGGGTCTCCTGAGAGCCGCGAGGCTTCGGTTTGGGACTTGGAAGGCAGCTCGGGCGGCGGCGGGCGTTCCTCCCGAGGAACACCGGCGCCGGGTCATTTGGACTCGCGAGAAGATCGAAGATGCCGTCCGCGAACTGGAACGTCAGGGCTACTTTCGCACGCACGGATACGGGCTATGGACCAAGGAGGCCCTCCGGGCCGCCATCGGGAGGCGATACGGGGAGGCTGCATCTCTAGTCGTGCAGCGCATCCTGAACTCCGGGCTGGCGCCCCAGCCTAGAGAGGAATCAAGGTAGCCAGGGAATGGCGTAGACCAGTTCGTGGGCGAAACGGATGGACCTAACCAAAGGCGTGTCGGTTGACGAAGTCTTCCCACGTCTTGAGGAGCGAACCTCATTCACGATCACGGAGCTGGCGGGTGTATTCGGCGTTACGGTGCAGGCGGTCCACCAGTGGCTCCGGATTGGCAAGATCCGTCGCGTGACGCGGACCTCGAAAATGGGGCAATACCGCATTCCCCGCGGGGAGTTCGTGCGATTGCTCCGGGAGTCGGAGCGGTCCGTCCCTGGCCTGTGGGAAAAGCCTGGCAAGAGCCTTGCCAAAGTGCTGCTCATCGACGACAACCGGCCGATCAGACTCATGATGGAAGAGGGCGCTGGGAGCTCGCGGCTCCCATTCGAGATCAGAACCGCGTCGAACGTCGAGGATGGGATCGTCCTTGCCATACAGTTTCAACCCGATGTCATCGTGCTCGACTACTTTTTCGCTGAGGATCGGCTGCGAGGCGATCAGGCCCTTGCCTTCATCCGCAAAGCCAAGGCAATGCGGAAGGTGCGCGTTGTTGGAATGTCAAGCGACCCGAGAATCGGGCAGAAAATGATGGTGGCTGGGGCCGACGCCTTCCTCCGGAAGCCGTTCAGCCTGAGAGAATTGCAGGAGTCCATTCTCAGCCAGCTGCGAAGCCGTGGCAGACAACGGAGCACTGGACTCCGGACG
>CAZSCC010000192.1:0-4995 GCA_964604905.1 uncultured Planctomycetales bacterium | reverse complement strand
TGGATGGCCGGCGGCGGCGTGAAGGGCGGGACGGTCTACGGCGCGACCGACGAGTTCGGCTTCAAGGCCGCCGAGAAGCCGGTGCACGTCCACGACCTCCACGCGACGATCCTGCACCTCCTCGGGTTCGACCACGAGAAGTTCACCTACCGCTACGCGGGGCGGGACTTCCGGCTCACGGACGTGGAGGGGCACGTGGTGAAGGACATCCTGGCGTAGGCGGGCGGCACGCGATCCCTTTCATCGCGGGTCTCCGTCGGTTATCATCCCGCTATGAGCTCCAAGCCTGACACCGTGTCGTGCCCCTGCGGGGCGACCTTCGAAGTGGACTTCAAGGGAGGGGCCTCCGTGGACGTGGGCTGTCCCGACTGCGGGCAGCTGCTCGAGGTGGTGGTCTCCGTCGATCCGCGGACGAAGGCCCGGCGGATCGGGATGTTCGTCAAGGCCGCCTCCATGGCGCCCCGGCAATCCGCCAAGGGGGGTGGACCCAAGGAGGACGTCCACACCGTCAAGTGCACCTGTGGGGCGCAGCTGACGATCATCTACAAATCCTCGGATACGATCTACACGTGCTCGGCGTGCGACGCGGAGTACACGGCCTCGCTCAAGCAGGGGAGGACGGGCGCCGTGAGCGCCCTCGTTCTCCGGCCGGTGCTGGCGATGCCGATGGCGGAGAAGCCGGCGGCGAAGGCCCCGACCCCGAAGGCCGCCCCGGCTCCCGCGGCGCCCAAGCCCGCCGCCAAGCCGGCTCCGGCCGCCCCCAGGCCCGCGGCGAAGGCGGCCCCGACTCGAGTTCCCGTCCCCGCTCCTTCCTCCGCGCCCTCCGCCGCCGCGGCGAAGGAAAACCTCCTCATGATGGTGAAGGGAGACATCGGTGCGCAGGAGATCGTGACCGGGGAGGAGAACTCGAGGATCGCGTGCTTCTGCGGCGCGGACCTCCCGCTCAAGGGCGAGTTCCACCGCGAGATCCACAAGTGCCGCGAGTGCGGCGCCTCCTTCCGCATCTTCGCCGCGACGAACCCCAAGGGCGGATCGTCGATGGCGGTCATGATCCCTCGCTGAATCGCGCGGCCCCTCCGATTCCCCGTCACGGCCCTGCTCCGGGCGCATATAATATTCGTAGAACCTGCCGGGAGGCGGATGGGCAAGTCGATCGTCTACTGAGGCCAGTGCGGCCGGAGCCTACCCGAGGACGAGTTCGTCCGGGGACGGGCGCACGTGATCGACCATCTGCCGTTCTGCACGGCCTGCCGACCCCTGGAGTCCGTCCCAGAGACGCGGACGAAGAAGCCCTCCAGCCACCGCGTGCCGGTGCCGCCCCCGACGTCCCGTCGCGCGGCCGTGCCGGCCCGGGCGCCCGCCTCGTCGAAGCCGCTCGTCCTGGGCGGGACGGTGGCGGCCCTGCTGGTCGTCGTCTGCATCGCCGCGATGACCTCCGGCGGGGGCGCTCCCCCGCGTCCGTCGGAACCCGCGGCCGCGGCCGTCCCCTCGAAGCCGGCTCCGGCGAAACCGGTCACGGCGCCGCGCGGGCCCGACGTGGAGCTCGAGATGAAGGCGCGCAAGGAGAAGGACCAGGCGACGCAGCTGGAGCGCTTCCTCACCCAGATCCGGGAGATCGTGACCGAGGGCCGCCGCCTGGCCCCGCGGCGCGCGGAGATCGAGGGCATGATCTCCTCGGCCCTGAACCAGGCGGGCCGCCGACGGGGGGAAGTGGAGAAGCTGCGGGAGGAATTCCTCCGGCGCGTGACGCTCGCGGCCCACTGGAAGCTGGACGAGGCCGCCGGGGGGACGGCGGAGGATGCGACGGGGAACGGCCACTCGGGCGAGCTCTCGAACGGGCCTTCCCGGACGACCGGCCGGATGGGCGGAGCGCTGGCGTTCGACGGAGCGGACGACGGTGTGATCGTGAAGGAGATCGAAGGGTTGAGTCCGCAGACGGGCCCGGCGGGGGAGATGACGCTCGCCGCCTGGGTCCGCGTCTCGAAGCTCCCCTCACGGGAGGGACAGGGACGGACGCCGCTCGCGGCGAAGGGGGATCTGCCGGCCTGGGAATATGCGCTGTATCTCGGGGCCGACGGCCGCTTGGAGTTCACGCTCTGGAACCCGAACGGAACGACGCACGCCGCCGTCGCCGGCGGCGCGGTCACGCTCAACCAGTGGCACCACGCGGCCGGGGTGTACCAGAAGGGGCGCGCCTCGGTCCTCTACGTGGACGGGAAGGAGGCGGTCCGGTCGACCGTCTTCGAGGGCGATTCGAGGGCGGGGTCTTCCTCGTTCTTCATCGGCCGGCGCGGCAACGGTCAGTACCTGGCGGGGTCCGTGGACGACGTCCGGCTCTACAGCCGCGCGCTGACCGCGGAGGAGATCAAGGCCCTGTTCGACGAAGCCGGTCGCTGAGAGGCTGTCGCAAGACCGTCCTTGGCCGCAGAGGCACAGAGTCACGGAGCAGACGCCCCTCTAATGTTCGATCCTCCTTCGCTTCCGAACATCGAATTCAAGAAGGGAATCTTCTCGGTGTCCCTGTGCCTCCGTGGCCGATCCTACAGGATCGCGGCGATCGCGTCCGTGACGAGGCCCGGCTCCTCCATCATGGGCATGTGGCCCGAGCCCTCGGCCCACACGAGGCGCGCGCCCGGGATGGCCCGCGCCATCGCTTCCGACTCGGCGGCCGGGACGATCCGGTCGTGGCGTCCCGCGATGACCACCGTGGGGCCGCCGAGCGTCGGGAGCTGGGCCGTGGCATCGGGGCGCGCGGCCATGGCTCGCGAGGCGGCCGCCACGCCCGGACCGTTGGCCTCCCGCATGATCGCGCGGAGCCGGTCGAGGAGGGCGGCGGACGCTCCGGGAGCGCTGACCCGGGCGGGCATGGAGTCGGCCAGGAACGCCGGTCCCTCGCGGAGGGCCCGCTGGGCGGTCTCTTCGCGCGCCCGGCGTCCCTCGTCCGTGTCGCCCTTCGCGCGCGTGGAGACGAAGACCGCTCCCGCCAGCCGCTCCGGCGCGAGGCGGTGGAGCGCGAAGAGGATGTAGCCCCCCATCGAGTGGCCCGCCGCCGCGAAGCGCTTCACGCCCTGGGAGTCCGCGAAGGCGAGGACCGCCCGCGCATAGTCGTCCATCGACGCGGGAGCCGGGGAGGAGAGGGGAGAGGTCCCGAAGCCCGGCAGGTCCGGCGCCAGGACACGGCCCCGGCCCGCCAGGCCCGCGAGCTGCGCCTCCCAGGTCCGGCGGTCCAGGGGGAACCCGTGGATGAGGAGAAGGTCCATGGCGCCCATTCTAGCGCCCTCCCGAATTCCGTTCACGAATTTGTGTTACAGGGGCCGGGGCGTCGGCGTCTATACCATGCGTTTAATGCATATGTAATGGGTATCAAGCCGACGCGGGAGGGCGCCTTGGGAACGAAGAGGATCTACACGCTGGGCGAGGCCGCGCGGACGGCCGACGCGACCGAGGAGGAGCTCCTCGGGGCCATCCGGGACGGGCTCCTCCTCGCCCGGCTCCGGCAGAACACCGGGCAGTACGCCGTCGACTCCGAGGAGCTGGAGCGCTGGGTCAAGCGCACCCGGCACGCCGACTCCTCGCGGCAGGTCAAGAAGAAGAAGGTCCTCATCCTCGGCGAGGACATGCTCTTCGCCGGGATGCTCAAGCTCGAGCTCGGCAGGAACGAACGGATCGACGCCCGGCTCGCCAGCTGGGGGAAGGACGCGGTCATGATGGCGAACCACTACAACGCCGACCTCACCGTCGTGGACCTCAGCCCTTCCAGGGTCGTGCCCGACGAGGTCCTGGCCGTCGTGGCGGCCCGTCGCGCCGAGGGGCAGGGCACCGTGATCGCCACCTGCGCCCGGTCGAAGGAGGTGCTGGAGGCCCATCCGCTCATGAAGGCCCGGCTCAACAGCCTTTCGCCCGAGGGGTTCATCCCGCGCGCCGGGGGGATGCGGCCGCTCCTGGTGGCCGTCTTCTCGGCGCTTGGGCTCGCGACGAACACCCGGGTGATCACGCTCCGGGCCTAGGGAGACCCGGCGAGACCGGAGATGCGGAGATGTTCCGATCTCCTCATCTCCTACGCGAGCCGGCGGCCCGTGATGATCGTGATGTCGTTGGAAGCGTCGCCGCCTCCGCGGTGGAGTTCGATCTTGTCGGTGATCCCCTTGAGGAACTGGGCGCTCGGGGCGTCGCTCTCGGCCTTCAACTGACGGCGGAGGTGTTCCATCCCGAACTCGCGCTCCCCCGGGGCCATCGCCTCGTTCACGCCGTCGGTGATGAGGACGAAGCGGTCCCCGGGCTCGAGGGAGACCGCCTCCTCCCGGATCTCCCGGTCGTAGGCCTCCGGCCCGAGCACGCCCAGCACGGGGCCGGGAGGACGGTGGGTCGTCGCGACCTTCGCCTTGGAATGCCAGACCACGACGGGCAGGTGGCCGGCGTTGGCGATCGTCAGGGCGTGCGCGGCCGGGTCGAGCCAGGCGTAGATCGCCGAGACGAACGTGCCCCGCTTGATGTTTCCGTTGAGGAGGCGGTTGACGATTGAAAGCACCCGGGCGGGGGGCGCGTCGGGCTCCGGCTGGACGCGGAAGAGGAGGTGGCACATCATCGAGACCAGCGCCGCCGGGATGCTCTTCCCCGAGGCGTCGGCGATCACCAGCCCGAGCTTTCCGTCGGACAGCGGGCGGAGGTCGAAGAAGTCGCCGCTCACCGTCCGGGCGGGGCGGCTGTAGGTCGCGAAATCGTAGTCCGAAAGGGGAGGGGTGACCTGCGGGAGGAGGACCTGCTGGTACTTCGCGCCCACGGCCAGGTCCTCGAGGAGGGCCTCGATGTCGGCCCGGCGCATCGGGAGGTCCGTGGCCTCCGCCTCCCCCCTCTTCGACTCGCGGGAGAATAAACCCATCTCGGGTGCATTATAATACGGGAGTCGTCCCGCGGAATGCAATAGGGAGGGATCTTTTATGGGGCTCATCCGATCGCTCCCGCTCCTGGCCGCCTTCCTCGCGCTCCCGCTGGCTG
>CAZSCC010000191.1:0-3118 GCA_964604905.1 uncultured Planctomycetales bacterium | reverse complement strand
CGGATCTTGTCGGGGTGCTCGCATTCCTTTCGAGCTTGATCGAGCGATTTCCCTTGAGCGCGTTTTCCTTCGATACAGTCCTTGATCGCTTTGGCTCGCGTACTCCGGCCCGCGTCGTCCACCGCGGACTCGACCGCTTGGCACCAGTCGTACTGCATCCCCAGCATCGCATTGGCCGAGATGCGGTAGTGCTGCAGGGCTTGGCATACGGTAGGCGAGGTTTCGCAGACCAGAACGAGCGTGTTGTGCACCAACTCGCCCAGGAGGCCTTCGATGGTGTCCTTGAGGAACTCCTCCCTCACTTCCTTCCCCAGGAGGTTTTTGATATTCGCGCGCATGTCGAAGCGCCCGCAGGCGAAGTCGTAGTCGAGGGTGCCCGATACCCCTACCCGGGAGGACCTGGAATTACTGGCGCTGACCAAGCGCGTCGCGTCCGCCGAAAGCTGAAGATCCAGACGATCCCGGCCCCGGTATTCGGCGGTCGAAACGGCGTCGCTCGCGCCGGGACGACCTGATCGCTCAAAGAGATCCTGAGCAAAGGCCGCAGGCGCGGTGAAAAGCCCCATGGCGCACCCGATGAGGATCGCGTTACTTGCCTTCATGAGAGACTCCATCGATGGCGTTTAGGATCTTGGCCGCCTCCGCGTACCCCCGCAGCATGACGGGGCCATGCCCCTCCACGCCAATCTGGAGCGCCGGCACGGCCGTGACGCCCAGGCGCTTCCATAGCTCAGGCTCCTGACCGGGTTCGAGGGGCTTGATGACCAGATTGGGGAACTTCCCTTTCAGGTCCGACAGGACGACGTCCTGTTTGGCGCAGGCGGGTCAGCCTGCCTTCTTGAAGTAGGTGAGGGTAAGGCCGTCCGGGAGGGGACCGTCGATCTTCGCCGTCTTGTCCGCTTTCTCTCGCTGGATCTCCCCAAGCATCAAGGCGGCCTTGCGCATCTTCTCCAGGCGCTCGGTCTGCCACTCCAGGTACTTCCGGGCGTTTTCGCGAGTCGGGTTCTCCATGAATTCGAGGACCGGGCGTGGGGGCACGTAGGTCGTATAGCGTCCGTCCGGCAAGCGGATGGGCTCGGCCCAGATGGACTCGGACACGCCCGCCTTCCTGTCGTCCGGGGCCGTTCGTCCAGGATTCCCGTCCCGCCAGAAATCGACGCGCTTCTCGGCGAAGAATCCAGGTCTCGCCGGAGCGTCCTGCCTTGCCTCGGCAACCTTGGCGGCGAAGAGGATCAGGGAGACGGCGACGATTAGTTTTCGCATCGCAGCAGTTCCTCCAGATTGGTTTTCGTTCCGTAGGCGACAAAGGCCTTCCGGCGTTCTCCCGTGTTCACGATCTGGGCGTAGGCGGGGAGGCGATCAAGCTTCAGCTGCCGAGCCAGGGCGAGTCCCTCTTCGTCATAGACTTGCAGGCTGAACTGCTCGCCCATGGCATACCTGAGTTCGCGGATGCCCAGGGCGAACTCTTTCGACGGCTTGGCGATGGAAGTGAAGTCCTGGGCGAGAAAGACGGGCCGGATGCGTAGCGAAGGATGCTTCGTCCGGAGGCCGCCCAGCGCGCGCGCAGAGGCCTCCAGATCCGGGGTGGAATCCGAGAAGAAGAACGCGAGCTCGGTGTCGGTATCCCCGCGCGCTTTACGGATGTCTTGCGCGAGAACCAGTCCGACAACAGCCAGGAGAAGGCCCACAACCCATGTCAGTTTCTTCACGTCAGTCGACTCTCCATTCATCCATAGATAGGGGGCTCACAGGGCGCACAGAAATCCCCCCGGCACGGGGGCCGGGGGGAAGTCTTTACGCCCGCCGCGGATCCTGGGGCGGCCGACCGTTGAGCACGTCTTTCAGGGACATCCGTGCCATCGTCCGCCAGAGGTCGAGCAGGAACCCGGTCGCTTGGAAGTGACGCCTCCGAGACCGGGCGAGGATGACGTTGAGTCTCACCGCCGTCTCCCGAAGAAGAGGATCGCTGTATCTTTCGGGGCATAGCAGCGCTTCTTTCGGACAGCACTTCCGGGGCCCTTGGGTCCTTTGCCTCCCAGGTCCGCCGCAGTTCCCCCTCCGTTTGGCCATGGTTCTACTCTCCGACAGTGGCCCGTTGCGTACCCCAGCCCCGCCTTCCAGCGGGGCCCCGAGATTCTGGAGCCGGGTCGCGGCTCCAGAAAATCGGGAGATGAGAGGAGGGCCGATGGGATTACTTCCGTGTGGCTCCAGAATCCGGGAGCCCCGCAGAAGGGGGGCCGGGAGACGGCAATCGGGTGTCGGAGGCCGCCCGGAGGGCTTTACAAACTAGGGGCTCGTCCCGTGCAAGACGGGACGAGCCCCTCAAAGGGGGGAAGGGGAAAGGGGGAAAGAAGTCAGATTGTCAGAGAACGGGTACGGCTCTAGCTATGCGGCCTCAGCGGGGCCGCTGGCCGGCTTTGCCGGCTCGGGTTTCGGCGCGGCTCTCGGGCTGTCCGCCTTCTTCGGGGGCGTACCGTAGATCGAAAGGAGGCGCCAATACCGCTCGAGGATGTTCGTAAGGCGGAGCTTCCGCGCGACCTGGACCGTGGTGAGGATGAATCCGCGGAAGGCGTCCACGATCTCTCGCGAGCACTGCTCCAGGTTGTGCCGCTTGTCGAGATCCTGGGAGTCGAAGAGCCCTCCCTGCTGGTTGATGACGTTCGCGACGGCGTCCACGAAGCGGACGCCCTCCGCCACGTCGCGCGTGAATCCCACGCGGCACGCGATCGACTCGATCTTCGCCCATTCCTCCCGCGGAACCCGCGTCAGGTCGCGCGCAAGGCTGTACGACAAGAGCGCCGGGTCGATCTCGATCTTGGCCGGCGTCTCCGGAGGGGGCGTCCCCGTGCTGGGGGCGCTCTGCGCCTTCGGCGGGTTCGCCTCCGGCATGCGCGTCTCCATCCGGGTCTTGATCTGGGTCTTGTCCTGGTTCATGCCACCTCCTTCAGCTTCAGCAATGCTTCCAGATGGGTGATTCCGATGACTCTTTCGAGGGTCAAGATGCGATCGACTAGTGTCCCTTCAGCATTGAATCACAGGGTAAAGATGCTTGAGCTTGATGCGGGCCTTGGAGTTGGTGAATTGCCAGTCGACGCCAACGACCTTTCGATTTCGATCT
>CAZSCC010000190.1:0-8835 GCA_964604905.1 uncultured Planctomycetales bacterium | reverse complement strand
ATCAGCATGGGCCATGCCCGCGCGCTCCTGGCCATTCCCCAGCGGGCGGCCATGCTCCAGCTCCTCCGGCGGATCATCGAGGAGGATCTGTCGGTCCGGGAGGTGGAGAAACACCTCACCCGGCGTCCCCCCGCCCCCGTGCTCAAGACCAATCCACGCCGCGAGCCCTGGCTGGCCGAGTTGGAACAGAAGCTGATGGACAAGGTCGGTGTCAGGGTGGAGATCATGCCGGAGGCCATCGTCATCCCCTACGGCTCCGACAAGCAGCTGACGGACATCCTGCGCCGGATGGGGGTCCTCTAGCAACTGTTCATCTGGACACCCGATGCCCAGATGAACAGTTGTTCCACGTGGAACAGGCGGGGGCTACTTCTTGCCCGTCGGTATGGTCTTGATGCGGACGGCCGTCTCCCGGAAGATCTTGCCGTGGGAGGAAGCCTTGTCGGGCTCGGGCTGCTTCCCCCCCTTCCACGGGTTGGCCAGGAAGTAGTCGAAGGGGAACATGTCGTGGCTGTACTTCCCCAGGGCCCTCATGAACCCCGGCGAATGGATGTTCATCCAGCCGAACTTGGTGTGGATGTAGATGTCGATGTCGTCGCCGCCCTGCGGGAACGACTTCACGACCAGCGCCACGTGCTCGCTCCCGTCGGCGATCTTCACCACGGCCGAGAAGAAGCCGACGTCGTCGCCGGCGTACCCGATCGTCTCCCGAACGTTGGGGTTGGCCTCCTCGCCCCCCGACTCCAGGAGCCAACTCTTCCCCGCCAGCACGTCCTCAGCCTTGATGTCGCTCAGTTTCATCGTGAGACCTCGTCACTAGGATAATTTCCCCGCCGAGGGACAGCAAGAGGCAAGCGTGCATTGATCGCAGAGGGGCTTCCGGGCGCCGCACACCTTGCGGCCGTGCCAGATGAGCCGGTGGGAAAAGTCGATCCACTCCCCTTCCGGGATCAGCTTCATCAGGTCCTGCTCGATCTTCTTCGGGTCGTCGCGGCGGGTCAGTCCAAGCCGGCGCGAGAGGCGAAGGACGTGCGTGTCCACCACCACGCCCTCCGCCTTCTTGAACCAGGTGCCCAGCACGACGTTCGCCGTCTTCCGGGCCACTCCGGGGAGCTCCAGCAACTCCTCCATCGTAGACGGGACTTCCCCCTCGAATCTCTCCACGAGGACCTTCCCCGCCCCGATGAGGCTCTTCGTCTTGTTCCGGTAGAAGCCGGTCGAGCGGATTTCCTGCTCCAGCGCCTTCGGGTCGGCGGCGGCGTAGTCCATCGACCTCCGGTACTTCTTGAAGAGCTCCTTCGTGACGATGTTCACCCGGACGTCCGTGCACTGCGCCGAGAGGATCGTCGCCACCAGCAGCTCCAGAGCGCTGGAGTGGACCAGCGCGCATTCGGCCTCCGGATAGGTGCGGCCGAGGAGGGCGACGATCCGCGCGGCCCGTTCAGACTTTGAGGATCTGACAGACAGCATCCAGGTCCCGCGTGTTCAGCACGTCCTCTTCCTCCAGCCAGGCGCGGCGCGCCGTGGCGATCCCGTATTCGATGTTCAGGAGATCGGCGGTCGAGTGGGCGTCCGGGTTGATGGAGAGCATCACGCCCTTCTCCTTCGCCCGTCGGCAATGGATCCAGTCCAGGTCCAGGCGGTTGGGATAGGCGTTGAGCTCGATGATCTTCCCGTGTTTCTTCGCCGCATCGATCACGCGGTCGAGGTCGATCTTGTACCCTTCCCGGCTGAGGAGGAGGCGACCCGTCGCGTGACCCAGGATGTCCAGATGCTCGTTCGCCAGCGCCCTGCAGACGCGGTCGGTCATCTCCTTCTCCGGCATGTCGAACCGCGAGTGGACGGAGCCGATCACGAAATCGAGCTTGCCCAGGACCTCCGGCGAGAGGTCGAGGTCGCCGTCGGGAAGGATGTCGCACTCGAGCCCCTTGAGGATGCGGAAGTCGCTCCACTTCCGGTTCAAGCGGTCGATCTCCTTCGATTGCTGGGCGAGCCGCGCCTCGTCCAGCCCGTTGGCGTAGCTCGCCGCCTTGCTGTGATCCGAAAGGCCCAGGTAGCGGAGCCCCATCGATCGTGCCGACTCGGCCATCGCCTCGATCTCGGCCGTCCCATCACTCCATGTGGAATGGGTGTGGAAGACGCCTTTAAGTGATTGGAAGCAAATTAGTTGTGGAGTTTCCTCAAGTCCGAGCTCTCCGGTATTCTCGCGCATTTCGGGAGGGAAGTAGGGGAGGCCGAGCTTCTTGTAGATCGCCTCCTCGTCCTTGCATTCAATTAGTTTAGAACCTTTGAAGATCCCGTACTCGCTCAGCTTCAGGCCTTTCTTCTGCGCGACCTGCCGGAGCGCGACGTTGTGCTCCTTGCTCCCCGTGAAATAGTTGAGCGCGTAGGGGAACTGCTCGTCGGAGACGACCCTGAGGTCGACCTGCATCCCGTCCCGAAGGCGCACGCTCGTCTTGGTCTCTCCCTTCGCGAGCACTTCCGCGATCCCCTCCGCCTGGAGGAAGTGATCCATCACGAAGACGGCGTTCTTCGAGCTGACCAGGAGATCGACGTCGCGCACGACCTCCTTCCATCGGCGGATGCTGCCGGCGAGGCTCGAGCGCTGGACGTGCTTCGAGGACTTCAGGTGCTCGAGGAGCCTCCTCGCCACCGGCATCGCCTGGTCGAGCCGGTACTGGCCCTGATTCCGGCTCTTGAAGGCGATCCCCTCCAGGATCTTCTTCTGGGTCTTCTCTCCGAACCCATTGAGGTCCAATAGTTTATTAGCTTCGCACGCCTTCCGGAGCTCTTCGATCGAAGTGATCTTCCGTTCCTTCCACAGGACCTTCACCTTCTTGGGGCCGAGAGAGGGGATGTCGAGCATCTCGAGGAGTCCGGACGGCACCTGCTTCCGCAGCTTCTCGAAGTACTCCATCTTCCCGGTGGCGACGAGTTGGGTGATCTTTTCCTCGAGCGCCTCGCCGATCCCGGGGACCTCGCCGAGCGTCTCCTCCTCCACGAGGGTGCGGACGTCCGCGGTCAGGCCCTCGATGGCCCGCGCGGCGTTGTGGTAGGCACGGACCTTGAACGTGTTCTCATCCTGGATCTCCAGGAGGTGGCCGATCGTCTGGAGGATCGAGGCGATCTCCCGGTTGTCCATCGCGGTCCTACTGGAAGGTGTCGTGGCAGGTGACGCAGCGGCCGTTGAGGTTCTCGAGGAGACTGTGGCTGTTCTCCTCGGTCCACGTCGCCTCCTCGAGCTTCTTCAGCTTCATGAGGAAGAGATCGAAATCGGTGGAGAGGGCCGTGTCCTCATCGGCATCCTTCCGGTAGTGGAGCTCCTTGGCAGCCTCGCCGTTCTTGCGGAGCTTGAGGATCTTCGGCTTGATCGTGGACTCGAACTTCTTCTTCTCAATGTCCTCCTTGATCGACTCGCTGGTCTCGCCGTTCTCGTCCATGATGGCCATGAACTTCTTGAAGAGCTCGGGGGACTTCGAGCGGCCCTTCTTGTCGACGGGCCCCTTCGCGGCGGAGACCCCCGCGGGCTTCGGGGCCTCGGCCGTCTTGGGCTGGGGCGCCGGCGGCGCCGCGCTTTCCCCGCACGCGGCGAGGAGAAGCAGAGCGATCCCGCCGGGGAATCGTTTCATGGGCGGGATCGTAACACACCCGCCCGGCGGTGTAAAGAAGAGCCCCCGTTCGCTACTTCTTCTTGCCCTTGTCCTCGGACTCTCCGCCTTTCTTGGGCGGATCCTCCGCCTTCTTCGGGGGAGGCGGGGGCGGGTCCGGTTTCCTCTGCGGGGGAGGGGGCGGAGGAGGCGCGGGTTCACGCTTCGGCGGCGGAGGCGGATCGGGCTTGCGCTCGACGGGCTTGGGGTTCGCGGAAGGCGGCTTCGCCGCCGGCTGCGCCTTCTCCTTCTCCGCGTGCACCCGATCGTCCTGCGCGCGCTTCTCCTTGAGGACCTGGACCTGGGTGCGGGTCTCCTCGTGGGCGCGCTTGCGGTCGTCGCTCTCGGCCGCTCGGCGGGCCTTCTCGTTCTCTTCGGGCTCCTTCGCCTTGACGACGACCTTGACGCGCTCGCGCTCCTGCTCGCGTCGCCGGTCCCACTCCTTCACGTCCCGCGCCTCCCACGGGCGGTCCTTCTTGACTACGACGCGGTCGTCGCAGGTCTTCGCGCCCGTGCCGGCTTTCGAGTAGTCGCGCAGCGCGATCGCGCGGAAGGGGTGCGGCTCGGCGCGCTGAACGTACCGCTCGCGCTCCTGGAAGTAGACCGCATGATTGTATCCGTAGTAGCGGATGCCGATCTGGAGATGGAGGAGCGCGTGGCATTCGCTGTTCGCGAGGTAATGGCGGTCGCCGGCCCAGTAGTAGCCGTAGGCCCGCGCGTACGCGGGTGGGCAAGCATATCCGCGCGGCACCTCGTGGCTGTAGAAGAGGAAGGGATCGAGCCGGAAGACCAGCGCCAGGTTGAAGAGGCTGCGGCCGCAGCGGTCGTACTCAAAGATGACGTGACGGACCGGGACGCGGGCCCTGCGCGCGATGAAGCACATCACGAGGAGGTCGTCGTCGTCGTATCCGCAGTTCTCCAGGTAGTAGACTTCCTCGTCGTCGCACGAATAGTACTCGCGCCAGACGACGTAGCGGACGTGGTGCCAGCCGTACGAATGGGTCACGGTGACGGTCGTCGGCGGTGGAGCTGGGGGCGGGGGTGAATGAGGGCGGTCGTGGTCGTGCACGACGAGGCACCCCGCGAAGAGCGGGATGAGCAGCGCGAGTGCGGCGATCCGGAGCATGGGCTACTCCCCCTAAAGTCCAAGGATTAAGACGACCCCGGCGGCCGTTTGTTCTCGACTTCCAGCTTCCAGCTTCCAGCTTCCAGCTTCCAGCTTCCAGCTTCCAGCTTCCAGCTAGATCTGGTACATGTCCTTGAAGTGGGGCAGGTCGAAGGTGATCGACCTCTGGACCCCGCACTGCTTGCACTGGAGGTCGAGCCGGTCGAACGGCTCGCCGGCCGCGGTCTGGCAGAGGGCCTGCAGCTTCACGTCGAACTTCTCGACCCCGCAGAGGCACTTGAGCCGCATCACCACGCTGTACTCGCGCGCCACGTCGCTGAAGTGGCGCATCACCGGCTTCTCGCGCGTCTGGACGTACTTGTCGAGCATCGCGAGCAGATGGTGCGCCATCGCGATCTCGAGCGCCGGCGTCTCGAAGCCGTGGCCCTCCTCGAGCAGGGGGTCGAAGGTCCGGAACGCATCGACCATCATGTAGTGGACCATGTAGCCCACGGGGTACTGCGGCATCTCCCTCGCCCCCGGCATCAGCTTCTCGACCAGGAGCGCGATCGCCTTCGGGTCGGGCTTCTTCCGCGCGCGCTCGACATAGGCCTGGAGCATCGCGCGGACGCGGCGCAGAAGGCGCTCGTCCAGCTGGTCGATCACCTGGATGCCCTCGTACTCGTGGACGCTGAAGTGCTCGCCCGTCGTCCCGAAGTACCGCTGCCGGTGGTTGAGGAGGGAACAGACTGCCCCGAGCACCGTCGACGCCGAGCTCAGCTTCTTCGTGGCCTCGTCTCCCGCCTGGTCGATCGCCTGGACGTGCTGCTCGACGATCTTCTTCGCCTGCGCCGAAGGCTCCATCTTGGACGCGGTCTTGCTCACCGGGGGGATTTCTCCTCGATCAGCTTCTGCATCTCGGCGCTCGGGGGGCCGCTCTGGCCGACCTTGAAGATGGGTTTTTCGAACGAGCCCGTGAGCGAGACCGGCACGAAGATGCCCTTGAAGATGTTCGAAACGAGGTCGAACGCAGCACCGACGATCGGTAGTATACTATTCCAGTCCTTCTTGCCAAGCCTCGGGATGAAGGTCACGTCGATCCGGTCGCCCGTCAGGCTCATCGAGCCGTCCCCGAAGATGCTGACCGGATAGCCCAGGAAGTACATTTTGTCGATCCGGTAGCGGTCCTCCTCCACCGTGAATTCGAGGATCGCCGTGTCGATCCGGCGGTCCGCGGCCTTCGTCAGCGTGAGGAGATCGATCAGTCCCGAGAAGGCGGGGACTTCCCAGAGGTCGCCGTCCGTGATCTCGCAATGGCCGGAGGTGATGGGGCGCCTGTTGGCCAGCTTCGGGTCGACCGTGAGCGCGAAGACCGCGTTGAACCTCCCCTTCATCGGATGGGTGGTGAAGGAGGCGCGCTCCGTCATCCGGGAGACGTCGGCGTCCCGCACGTCGACCTTCATCTGCCGGATGAGGAGCGGGTTGGTCTGCGGGATCTCGGAGTAGACCGTCATCCGGCCGCCGTAGAAGTCGCCCGTGAAGGGCTGGAGCCTGAGGACCCCGCCGTCCCGCTTCAGTTCGCCGTTTACCGAGTGAACGCTCCAGGTGACCTCTCGGCCCGATTTCGCCACGAAGGTGACGTGGACCGTGCCGTTGTGGATGTGCACGCCGTTCTTGGGGAAGCCCTCGTCGGGGTCGCGGTAGGGGACGAACCGGGTGGCCTCGTCCGGGAGGGTAGGCCCGGGAGCGTCCGGCGCGCGCGGGGCCTTCTGGAGCGCCCACTCGAGGTTCCACTCGCCGCCCACCTCGCGGCGGACGTGGATCTCGGGGCGGAAGAGGTCGACGCGCATCACCCGGATGCTCGTGTCGCGGAGCGGGAGGCCGTCGAGGGTGATGCGGAGTTCGTCGGTCTTGAAGAAGAGCCGCCGGGCCCCGTGGCGGTGGGTGTACGCCTCGGCGCGGTAGAGGGTGATGTCGCCCTGGCGGTCGATGTCGATGTCCCCGATCTTCTCGACGGCCGCGCTCGCCAGGTCGTTGAAGATCCGCTGGGCGTAGTCGTAGACGAAACGATGGTAGACGACGTCGCGGACCACCCAGTAGACGATCCCCAGGAAGAAAAGGGTGAAGAGGAGGAGGACCCACCGGGCGCGGAGGGTCAGCTTCTTCGAGTCCGTGAAGACCGCCTTCTCGAACTCGGGGGTCTTCTTCGCCATGCCTCCATTATATAATGGGGATCAGCGGGAGAGCGAAATCGCGACGAGCGCGAGCCCGGTCGCGATCAGGGGTTCGTCCTCCTTCATGAGGGGGCTGGTGTTGACCCAGGAACCGTCCTTCTGCTGGAGGGCGAGGAGCATCTCGGCGATCGTCCGGTTGGGATGGACCTTGGCTTCCGCGAAGGCCTGGTAGTAGACCATCGACCGGCCCCACTTCTCGGGCATGTCCAGGAAGTGGGGGAGATCGGAGATCTTGGTGACCGGCGGCGTTCCCAGGATCCGGTGGGCGTCGAAGGTCGCGGTCGCGTATCCCATCTTTCCAGACTTGTTCTGATGGGCCCAGAGGGCGTTGGGCGTGAAGAGATATCCGCCCTCGGCCCCCCGGCAGCGCTCGACGAACTTCTTCGCCTTCTCGTCCCCCCCCAGCGCCTCGCAGGCGAACGCGGTGACCGACACGTTGGGCCGCTGGCACTGGGGCTTCCGAGCCGTGATGACCCCCTCGTCCCAGCCGCCGTACTCGGGGTCGGCCTCGCTCCAGCCGAGCTCCTCGGCGAGCTGCATGGACTTAAGCTCCTTGCACAAACCGCCCACGTCCTTCGTGGGGCGCAGCTTTTTGAGGGCGAGGATGGAGAGCGCGATCGAGTAGGCGGGGTACTCGCCGCCGACGATCGGGAGGCGGTCGAGCGCCTTCTCGATCGCCGGCCGGTGGCGCGCCAGCGTCTCCGGCAGGGCGTGGGAGAGCGCGTAGAGGACGAAGGGCGTGAGCGCCTGCCCGCTCCCGAGCGCGCTGTTGTCCTTTGATTTCCAGAGCCCCTCGGCGCCTTGCGACATCAGATAGTCGACCGCGCGCGACGCGGGTGTGGAGGGGGCCGGCGGCGCGGCGGGCGGCGGGGGAGGGGGTTTCGAGCAGCCCGCGAGGCACGCCAGAAGGATCGCGACGGGCCGCATTACTGTTCCAGGATGGGCAGCATCCGCTGGGGGGCGAGGAAGGTCAGGACCGCGCAGGCCGTCGCAAACGTCCGGCCGCTGATGCACGCGGTGGTGGTCCAGCTCCCGTCGGGGCTCTGCCGCTTGATCAGCTCGCTCGTGATCCAGGGATACCAGTCCGAGAGCCGCTTGTCCTGCTCGATGAGGAGCGCCTGCGTGAAGAGCGCCGCGGAGAGGTAGTCCTCGCCCTCGACTGTGAGGAAGGCGGCGCCCATCTGGCCCGTCTTCACGAACTGCATGAACGCCTCCGTGGCGCCCTTCGCCTCGGGGGAGTTGCCCTCGCCCATGGCGTAGAGGACGCGGAGGCAGCTCGCCGTGGCGTAGATGGTCTGGTAATTGCCGTGGCCCGTCATCTTGTCGAAGAGCTTCGTCTGCGGGTTCCACTGCGCCTTGATGAACTTGATGGTCTTTTCGACCGAGGCGCGCTCCACGTCTAGCCCCGAGGAGGACGCCGCGCGCAGCGCCAGCCACGCCATGCACGTGGCCTTCAGGCTGCCGAAGGTCTCCTTGTGCCAGCTCCCGTCGGGCTCCTGAGACTTCACGATCTGGGAGGTGAGACTCGTGAGGTGGTCCTTGAGCTCCTCCACGTCCTCGGACCGCACCCACGTGCCGCGCATCCCGTACACCTGGGTGAGGAAGACCGAGGAGAAGAACGTGTGCGCGTGGTGGCCCAGCTTGTTCTGGACCAGCGTCACCTCGCCGCCGGAGATGTTGCCCTTCATGCGACGGGCGCGCTGCAGGATGAAGGCGAGCGCCTTCCGCACGGCCTCCACGGACTCGGGGTCCGGCCCGCCGCGCTCGGTGTTGCCCCCGGCCATGAGGGCGAGCGCCGCCACCACGGTGCAGCTGATCTCCGGGGGCGTGCGGGCGTCCAATCCCCAGG
>CAZSCC010000189.1:0-3768 GCA_964604905.1 uncultured Planctomycetales bacterium | reverse complement strand
ACGAGGTGCGCGAGCTGGTCCGAGAGTTCATCCGGAAGCGCGTGGCCGACGACCAGGGCCGGCCGCTCTACATCGACGTGCAGACCGACGTGGTGCTCCAGCGCGGGATCCTCGAGGCGTGCAAGGCGGGGAAGATCGACGCGAAGGGCGTGAAGGAGTACGAGTCCTTCGCCAAGCTCACGGCGCCGGCCGTCGAGAAGTAGGCCGCCCCGCGAGATGGAGCCCGCACGGATCCCGCCGGTGGCATGGATCGTCGGCGGCCTGGCCGTCGTCGTCATCGTGGCGCTCCTGGGTGCTTCCTACGCCACGATGCGGAAGCGCGCCGACGGCGAGATGTGCGCGGTGAACCTCAGGACGATCTACACGACGATCCGGTCCGGCGAGCACCCCAACTCCCCGAAGTGGGGCGACATGGGAACCGGCCGGGCCTTCCTCTCGAACTCCGCCCGCTGGCCCACCCACGAGTCCCGGGAGCTCGACTTCAGCTGCCCGGTGAAAGGGCCCTCGCGCGAGCGCGAGATCGACTACCGCGGGCCGGCGCGTCCCCTGCCGCAGATGCGACCGGATGAGCCGATCCTGGCCGACCGCGCGGGCAACCACGGTCCCGGCAAGGGAGGCAACGTCGTGCTCAAGACCGGACAGATGCATTCCTGCGCCGAAACGGACGAGGTCTGGGCCGCGGCCGCCCGCTCCACGTCCGACTGAGCGGCGGGCTTCCCGATCCAGGCGTGCTATACTTCATCCACCCATGCTGAAGATCACCGCCGTCTGCGACGAGGTGCAGGGCTGTCCCCTCTACGCCAACGGTTCCAAGCTGGACTTCACCACCACGCCGCCGACCATCGCGGGCCTCGACGGCCTCCCCGTCTGCGCCGTCGCGGTCGCGCCGCTCCAGGCGGCGGCGGCGAAGATCGCGGGGGGGGAGCCGCCGGGTAACCACGCGCGGACGTTCTGCGGCGGCTGCCCGGCAGGCAAGGCGTGGTGGAGCTTCATGCCGATCGTCAAGGAGACCGTGTCCACCCTCTCTCCCGCGGCCAGCCAGTTCATCCTCAACAGCATCTCCCGGATGCGGATCTTCGGCGGCGTCCACGCCACCAAGCTGATGAGGATCGTGAAGCTCATCAAGGGGACGCGCGTGCCATCGGGGCGGGCGATCGTCCAGCGCGGCAAGCCGGGCGAGGCGTTCTTCATCGTGCTCGAGGGGAACACCGAGGTGCTTCAGGAGGACGAGGACGGCCGCGAGAGCATCCTCGTCACGCTGCCCCCCGGCGAGTGCTTCGGCGAGATGTCCCTCATCACGGGCGAGCCGGCCACCGCCACGGTGCGGGCGAAGGACGATGCGACCGTCCTGGTCATGTCCAAGGAGAACTTCTACGCGATGCTCGGGATCGCCCCCGAGGTGGCCATCACGCTCGCGCGCATCCTGGCCAGTCGGCTCACCCAAACCAGCCGCCGCGTGATCGAGGAGCTCAAGAAGGGCATGAAGGGCCGGCTGGACCTGATCTCCCCCGCCGAGCTCATCCAGGCGATGAATGTGAACAGCCAGACCGGGATGCTGCTCGTGGAGAGCGCCGACAAAAAACTCACCATCTACCTGCACGACGGCCAGATCCATGAGGTCACGATGGGCGACACGTCGGGCGAGGAGGCGTTCTTCGAGTTCCTGAGCTGGGCGAAGGGGCAGTTCCAGTTCGAGCCCGTGAGGAAGGATCAGTCCCAGAAGCAGGTCCAGATGGACACGGTCGGGCTGCTGATCGAAGGGATGCGCCGCGTCGACGAGTACAAACAGACGGGCGTCTGGAAGAAGAACTGGGCTACATCCTCGGGAGGACGACGTAGGTCTGGGGAGGCGGAGGCGGCGTCACCCGGAACATCTGTCCCACCCGCACGCATCCGGCGACCAGCAACTGGATCAATCCCGGCACCAAGACGACCATCCCGATCGCGGCGGCTCCGTACCCCGCGGCCCGATCCCCCAGGAAGACTCGGACCGGCACGAGCGCCAGAGGCGCCAGGCACAGCCAGAAGCGGCGCCCTTCCCTCTCGAGGAGCATCCCCACCCAGCCGCGCCAGCGGCGGACCTCGATCTCCGGCAGGTACTTGTCCACGAAGACGAGCAGCGTGTTGGCCTGCAGGAAGCCCAGCGAGAGCATGACGAAGTAGAGCGAGGTCCTGTCGAGGAGGCACACCGCCGCGGTGGCGAGGATCGACCCGAGGAGCACCGGGTCCCGGAAGGACGTCCCGGTCTGGAGCTGCTTCGTCGCCTGGACCGGTTCCCCCGCCAGGAGGAGCCGACACACGCGGACGTCGGGCAGGAAGCAGATGGCGGCGCCCAGGATGGCGAGCGGACGGAGGACCTCCGACCCGTTGAAGTGACGGACGAGCAGCATCGCGCCGCTCACCGAGCAGGCACACAGGTTCGTGAAGTCCATCGAGAGGCTCGAGGCAAAGACCGCGCCGTGGACCTTCGGCCCCCACCGCCGCGACCAGCCTTCGTCCATGGCGCGCGCCGCCATCATGATCGGGGCGAGCTGCGAGACGCCGACGACGAGGAGCGTGAGGATGAAGGGGACCTCCGGCATGAAGAGGAGCGCCGCGATCGAGAGGAGCACGCCGAAGCGCACGGGGTCTTCGATGAGGGTCCGGTGCCGGTACTGCGCCGCGAGATCGGCCAGGCTGGAACCCTTCATGATGTCCTCCTCCCGATAGAGTATACGACGCGCCCCGCTCCCCCGGACTTGCATCCTTTCTTCCCAGACCCGCGAACCCGGCGGCCTATTGACACCGGATTCGACCCCCGTCTATGTTAGTTCCGTGCCCCGCCTGACCGTCACCCGTCCCAACCTGGAGGAACGCCTCTTCGAGTTCGAAGACGGCACGATCACCCTCGGCCGCGCGCAGACCAACTCCGTCCAGCTGGAGGAGCCCGCCGCCGATCCCGAGCACTGCCTCATCGAGTCCACGCTGGACGGGCAGTTCAAGCTGGTCGACCTCGAGACCAAGAACGGCACGTCGGTCAACGGGAAGAAGGTCAACGCCCATTTTCTCGCCCATAACGACCAGATCCAGGTCGGCCAGACCTGCATCCGCTACGAGGAGCCCGGCCCCGACGCCTACAAGACCGCGCGGATCGAGATCATCCGCCCGCGCCGGCGCGGGAGGCCGCTCCCCGCCCGCCGGCTTACGCCCCCCGCCCCCGCGACCGCCCAGGATTTCACGAACGACGACCTCCGGAACGTCCTGACGTCCATGGTCGGCAAGCAGGGCGCCGCCGCGGCGCTCGACGCCGCGCGCCAGCTGCTCGAGCAGCTCCACCAGGAGCACGCCGGCGGACCGCTCTTCGAGGGGCTCGAGATCGAGCGCGACAATCTGTACCGCATGATGGAGATCAACAAGCTCATCAACTCGGAGCACAACCAGAAGAAGCTCCTCGAGCTGATCATGGACTCCATCATCGAGATGGCCGGCGCCGAGCGCGGATTCCTCATCCTCCGCGAGAAGGAGAACCTCGTCATCAAGGTCGCCCGGAACTTCGACCGAGAATCGATCCGCAGGCCCGAGTTCAAGGTGAGCCACTCGATCGCGGAGAAGGTGCTCCGCACCGGGACGCCGGTCCTCTCCGCCGACGCGCTCAACGACCCGCAGCTTCCCCCCGCGGGGAGCGTCGCGGAACTCCAGCTCCGGTCCCTCCTCTGCGTCCCCCTCCGCGTGCGCGACCAGGTCCTGGGATGCGTCTACATCGACAACCGCTTCGAGACGGGGGTGTTC
>CAZSCC010000188.1:0-17876 GCA_964604905.1 uncultured Planctomycetales bacterium | reverse complement strand
ACGGAGGCCGAGCGGCATCAGAAGATCATCGCGACCGGCTACCTGGCCAGCACGCGGCGGTTCGCCTCGAGCGAGAACGGCACCCAGCACCTGATCATCGACGACACGATCGACAACCTCGGCAAGGCCTTCCTCGGCCTCTCGATCAACTGCGCCCGCTGCCACGACCACAAGTTCGACGCGATCTCGAACGAGGACTACGCGGCCCTCACCGGGTTCTTCCAGAGCACCCGGTACCCGTTCCCCGGCATCGAACTCAACAAGGTTCCGCGCGACCTCGTGCCCCTCGTTCCGGCCGAGCAGGTGGAGGCGGTCCTCAAGCCCTACCGCGAGCAGCTCTCGAAGCTCGAGGCCGACCTCAAGCGCCAGGAGATGGAGCGCACGCTCGCGACCAAGGTGGTCTCCGATGCCGAGGAGGCGAAGAAGGCGGCCTCGCCCCGCAAGGCGAAGGCGCCCGAGGAGCCGAAGAAGGCCGACGAGGTCCGCAAGCCGACTCCCGCCGTCGAGGCCGACCCCGAGGCGAAGCGGAAGTTCGAGGAGCTGCAGGCGCGGCTCGACCAGGCGCGGAAGACCCGGGCGTTCGTCGACGGGGAGATCCGCAGGCTCGAGGAGGAGACGGTCGCGCTCGTCCGGAAGGCCGAGGAGGACGAGCGGGAGAAGAAGGTCGCCGAGGCCCGGAAGAAGCTGGACGATCTCCGTGGCTCGATCCGCACCGCCCAGAAACAGCGCGACGACTACGCGAAGCAGATCCCCGTGGTCGAGTCGGCCTTCGCGGTCTGGGAGGGGAAGGAGATCGGGAACGCCAAGGTCCTCCTGCGAGGCGATCCCAAGAACATCGGCCCCGAGGTGCCCCGGCGGTTCCTGGAGGTGCTGGGCGGACAGGCGCTCCCGAGCGACGCGAAGGGGAGCGGCCGCCTCGAGCTCGCCGACTGGATCGTCGACCCCCGCAACCCGCTCACCCCGCGCGTCATGGTCAACCGGATCTGGCAGTACCACTTCGGGAAGGGCCTGGTCCAGACCCCCAGCGATTTCGGCGTGCGCGGGCTGGCGCCGACCCACCCCGAGCTCCTCGACTTCCTCGCCAAGAGGTTCGTCGAGAGCGGCTGGTCGGTCAAGGCGATGCACCGCCTGATCTGCCTCTCGCGGACCTACCGGCTCTCGAGCTCGGGTCTCCCCGAGCAGGCGAAGGCCGATCCGAGCAGCGACTGGCTCTGGAAGTTCGGCCGCCGGCGCCTGGAGGCCGAGGCGGTCCGCGACGCCATGCTCGCCGTGAGCGGCGCGCTCGACCGGACCCCGGGCGGGGCCCATCCCTTCCCGCATCAGAGCACGTGGAGCTACACGCAGCACCGGCAGTTCATGGACGTCTACGAGACCGACCGCCGGAGCGTCTACGTCATGACCCAGCGGATCAAGAAGCACCCGTTCTTCGGGATCTTCGACGGCCCCGACACGAACGCCACGACCGCCTCGCGCGTCTCCTCCACGACGCCGCTCCAGTCACTCTTCATGATGAACGACCCGTTCGTGCACGAGCAGGCCCGGAAGTTCTCGCTGCGCCTGATCGCCGGGAGGCAGGAGGACGCGAAGCGGATCGAGCTCGCCTATCTCCTCGCGTTCGGCCGGACGCCGGCGTCCGGGGAGCGCGAGGCGGGGCTCGCCTACCTGGGCCAGGTCCGTTCGAAGCTGGCGGCCGGGACCGCCGAGGACCAGAAGACGGCCCAGGCGTGGGAGAGCTACGCCCGCGTGCTCCTCCGGTTGAACGAATTCATCACGGTGGATTGAACTGAACATGGAAGACCTCAACGACTGCGGCTGCTCCCGGCGCGACGCGATCCGGTCGCTCGTCGGCGGCTCGCTCCTCCTCCCGGGGATCCTCGGACAGCTCCTGGCGGACGAGGAGAAGGGCGGGCCGCTGGCGCCCAAGGCCTCCCACCATCCGGCCCGGGCGAAGCGCGTGATCTTCCTCTTCATGCCGGGCGGCGTCTCCCACCTCGAGAGCTTCGACCCCAAGCCCGCTCTCTTCGCGCTCGACGGGAAGACCGTCACCCTCGGACCGCACGTAAAGAACGCCCAGAACATCCTCAAGCCCATCTTCGAGTTCAAGCCGGGCGGGCGCTGCGGGACGATGGTGAGCGACCTCTTCCCGCACATCCGGGAGGTCATGGACGACGTCTGCCTCATCCGCTCGATGCGCTCGGACCACAACGACCATTTCCAGTCGACGCTCGGCATCCATACGGGCTCGGTCTCATTCGCGCGGCCGAGCATCGGGTCGTGGATCAGCTACGGCCTGGGGACCTTCAACCAGAACCTGCCGTCGTTCGTGGTGATCGCTCCGCAGCTCCCGTACGCCGGCGCCCAGGTCTTCTCGAACGACTTCCTGCCCGCGTACCACCAGGGGACGCGCGTCGTGCCCGGGCCCGAGCCGATCGCCAACCTCCGCCGCCGCACCGCGAGCGAGGAGATCCAGGAGATGGAACTCGGCCTCATGCACGCGTTCAACCGCGAGCACCTCGGGCAGCGCGAGGCGGACACGGCGCTTGCCGCGCGGATCAAGGCCTTCGAGACGGCGTTCTCGATGCAGCGCGAGGTCCCCGAGGCGTTCGACTTGTCCAAGGAGTCCGACGACACCCTCCGGCTCTACGGCCTAGAGCGGGGCAGGACCGAGGGGTTCGGGTGGCAGTGCCTCGTCGCCCGCCGCCTCGCCGAGCGGGGCGTGCGGTTCATCGAGCTCATCGACGTGGGGGCGTCCAACAACTGGGATGCGCACGGCGACGTCGCGACCCACATCCCTCTCGCGAAGAACGTGGACCAGCCGATCGCCGGCCTCATCCGGGATCTCAAGCGTCGCGGGATGCTGGACGACACGCTCGTCGTGTGGACGACCGAGTTCGGGCGCACGCCCACCAAGGACGGCCCCAAGGGGCGTAGCCACCACGGCCGCTGCTTCTCCTCGTGGCTCGCCGGCGGCGGCGTCAAGGGGGGCATCGTCCACGGCGAGACCGACGAGATCGGCGCCAACGTCGCCAAGGACGAGGTCCACGTCCACGACTTCCACGCGACGATCCTCCACCTGCTGGGCATGGACCACAAGCGGCTCACCTTCCGCCACGCCGGGCGCGACTTCCGCCTCACCGACGTGGCGGGCAACGTCGTGACCCCGATCCTGGCGTAGCCCTTGGCGGACGTCGCCGTCGTCGGCCTGGGGGTGATGGGGAGCGCCGCGGCGTACCACCTCGCCCGGCGCGGCCTGAGCGTCCTCGGCCTGGAGCAGTTTACTCCCGCCCACGACCGGGGCTCGTCGCACGGCCTGACGCGCGTCATCCGCCAGGCCTACTTCGAGCATCCCGCCTACGTGCCGCTCGTCCTGCGGTCCTACGAGCTCTGGGCGGAGCTCGAGAAGGAGTGCGGGCGCGAGCTCTTCCGCAAGACCGGCGGCCTCATGATCGGCCGGCCCGACAGCGCGATCGTCCGCGGTTCGCTCGAGAGCGCCCGGACCCACGGGCTACGCCACCGCATGCTGGCGGTCGCAGAGCTCCGGGAGCGGTTCCCCTTCATGCGGTTCCGCGACGACGAAGTGGCGCTGGAGGAGTACGACGCGGGCGTCCTGCTCGCCGAGGAAGCGGTACTGGCGATGCAGGACCTGGCCCGGCGGCACGGGGCGGAGCTCCGCTTCGGCGAGCGGGCGAAGATCGGCGAGCTGTCGGCGAAGAAGACCGTCGTGACCGCGGGGGCGTGGGCGTCGGATCTCATGCCGGCCCTGCAGGTCGAGCGCCAGGTCCTCTACTGGTTCGATCCGCTCTCCGACCGCAACCGCATCCCGCTCTTCATCTGGGACCGGGACGGCCGGCCGTTCTACTCCATCCCGGACATCCGCGACCATGGCGTCAAAGTCGCATTCCACCACGGCGGGGAGATCACCGCGCCGGATCGCCTTCGACGGGACGTGGAGGCCTCCGAGGTCGAGGACATGAGGAGACGCCTGCGGGAGACCGTCCCGGTGCTCGACGGCCCGCTCCGGAAGTCGGCGGTCTGCCTGTACACCAACACGCCCGACGAGCACTTCGCGATCGGGACGCTCCCCTCCGGCGTCGTGCTCGCCTCCCCCTGCTCCGGCCACGGCTTCAAGTTCGCCCCCGTGGTGGGGGAGATCCTGGCCGACCTCGTGACGGCGGGGAAGACCCGCCATCCCATCGATCTCTTCGGGCTCGACCGATTCCGGAGCTGAGTCAGTCCCAGTGAACTCGTGGAGACAGAGTGCACCCCAAAGTCACAAAGCACACAAAGAGTAACTTAGGGATCAGTGCTATACCCGCCCTGATGGGCCACAGAGTCGCAGAGACACCGAGAAGATCTCTTTCTTGAAGTTCCTGTTCGAAGGCGAAGTGGGGACATTCTGTGGATGGGAAGTCTGCTCCGTGCCTCTGTGCCTCCGTGGCCAATAACGGTTCTACAGCAGCCTTTTAGGGGGAGACCGGGTCCCTTGCCGTGTCACGCTTTCATGAACACGACCGTCGGCGCGCTCCTCGCCCTCCTCCTCGCGGCCCCGCAGGCCGAGCGGTCGGGGGTCACGGTCTCGGACCAGGGCGATCCCACCCTCTCGAACGGGCGCCTCTCGGCGGTCCTCTCCCGGAAGGACGCGTCGGTTCAGGTCTCCGCGCCGGGCGGGGCGCGGGCGCGGCTCGTCTTCCTCTCGTCCGGAGGTGAGCGCGCGGCGAGCGTGCAATCCGTGACCGTCTCCGAGAGCGGCAAGGGAGCCGCATCGCTCGACGTCGTCTGCAAGACGGCGAACGGGGCCGGCCTCGCGGTGAAGCTCCGCCTGAAGCGGGGGGACGTCTCCCTCGAATGCGCGCCGGGCGAGGGCGCGTCGAAGCTGCGCGTGGAATGCCCCTCCCGGTTCGCGGTGCTCCCGGACTTCTTCGCCGACGACATCGTGATCGACGCCGCGAAGATCCCGCTCGCTTCCGCGGAGGTCCCCGGCGACAACTTCCTCCTGCACCTCGCGGGGAAGGGCGACGCGCTCGGGTTCTGCGTCTTCGAGAGCCGCGAGCAGGATGTCCGGCTGACGCTGGACAAGGGCGCGATCACGGGGTCCGAGATCGCCTTCGGGAAAGGGAAGCGGATCTGGGTGGCGCTCCTCGAGGCGCCCGGGATCTGGCACGCGCTCGACGTGAGGAAGGGGAACGGGAAGGAGACCCTCCCGCTCGACTGGAAGATGCCCTTCCCGGCGCAGTGGCGCGTCGACTTCACGCGGATGGACGACCTGATCGACAGCTGGGAGATGCTCCTTCCCGACAAGAAGGGGAGCGGGTTCATCAAGCCGAGCTGGCTCGGGCAGGGCTCGGAGAAGGTCAAGGCCGACCGGAAGCGCTGGGCGCCCGTCCTGGGGAGCTTCCGCTATCCGTGCTGGTCGGACGCCGAGGGGAAGGGCCACCTCCAGCCGCTTAACCACGAGTCCCTCGCCTTTGCGGGTCCGGCGCTGATCTACCCGATCAACCGCGTGGCGGAGACGCCGCTCGACGCCTTCACCGTGGTGGACGTGATGCGGAACAGCCTTGGGGTCGGCCCGTGCGAATACATCCTCGACCTGGAAGGGCAGAAGGGGGTGTACAAGGGCTTCGGCACTTGCGACACCCGGGACGCGCTCAACGCGATCTACGGAAAGGGCGAGCAGAAGGCGAAGCGGAAGGAGATCGAGAAGCTGCTCGGGGACGTCCACGTCTTCGTTACCCACATCCGGAGCCGGATCACCCATTACAAGGAGTTCGCCCGGAAGACCCGCGAGTACCTGGCCGAGCAGGCCAAGGTCCGGCCCGAGCTCAAGGAGCCGATCGCGGCGCTCGAGAAGATCGCCGCGGAGATCGACGTCCGTTACGCCGCGCGGGAGGCGAAGATCCGGACGCCCGACCACGTGAAGGCGGTCTGCGACGAGTTCCGGAAGAGCGTCCTCGACGCCGAGGGCCCCGAGGCGCTCGCCGCGTGCAAGAAGCTCACCGCCGCGATGGTGGAGGTGGGGGACAACCAGGACGAGCTGGTGGGGGAGTGCCGCTGGGCGGTCCGGACGCTGCGGCAGCGGGCGGGGATCCTGATGGCGCTCGATCCGCGCCTGGCGCCCGTCGCCGCGGAGGTCCGCTCGCGCTGCCAGGAGGCGCTGCGCAATCCCGCCTCGTACGAGCACCCCAGGTATTGAGGGAGCCCGTCCGGAGAAGAGCGGCGGAAGGGTCCCTTAGAAGCCGTGGCCGCAGGCGGCTTTGAGGTCCTTCTTCTTGCAGTCCTTGGAGTGCGTCACCTTGTCCTTCGCGGTGCTCTGCCCGCCGCAGCCTTGGCAGGTGTGGCTGATGATCGTGCGGTTGACGTCCTCCTTGAGAGGCATCGGCTTGGCGCACTTGCACTTTCCGGAGATCGCCTTGTTCTCCGAGCAGGCGTTCGTCGCGCAGATGAAGTGCCTCCGGACGCAGACCTCGGCCTTGAGGGCCTCGGTGTCGTGCTTGGCGCACTTGCCGTCCTTGATCTCCTCTTTCTTGAGCACCACCGAGCAGCGCTCGCAGTAGAGCCCCTGCTCGCGGCTCGACATCGGGCAGGGCTTCTTGGCCTGCCGGGCCGTCGCCGGCGCCGCCATGATCAGCGCCAGGGCAAGGACGCCCGCCCATTTCGCCGTCGTCCGCATGGTCGCCTCCTTCGCTACAGTCCCCCTATGATACCCGATCCCGGGCGCCATTTCCTCGAACTCGCGCTCGAGGGGGGGTATCATCGCCCTCCCATGGACACGAAGACGATCCGGCTGCTGTGGGACTACACGAAGTGGGCAGACGCCCGCGCGTTCGATGCCGTCGCGAAGCTCACGCCCGAGCAGTACGGGAAGGACCTCGGGAGCAGCCTGAAGTCGGTCCACGACACGCTGACGCACGTCGTCTCCGCGCAGTGGATCTGGCTGAGCCGCTGGAAGGGGACGTCGCCGAAGGCGATGTGGACGGCCGGGGAGTTCCCGACGTTCGCCGCGCTCAAGGACCGCTGGACGGCCCTCCACGCGGAGATCGAGGCGTTCGTCGCCGCGCAGACCGACGCGACCTTCGCGAAGGACCTGGTCTACCAGAATACCAAGGGCGAGACGCTCGAGTACCCGCTCGGGGCGCTCGTCCTCCACATGGTCAACCACTCGACCTACCACCGGGGGCAGGTGACCACCCTGCTCCGCCAACTGGGCGCCCAGCCCCTCCCGACCGACCTGGTGATGTTCCTGGGAACCCGGTAGCCGCCCTGTCGTCGTAACAAAAAAGACCGTCTTTTTTGTTACGGGCGAGGTATTCTTTCCCCCATGAGGGCTCCCATGAAGCGGGTTTTCCTGATCGCGCCGGTCGTGCTGGCGCTGGCGCTCCCCGCCCCGGCGTACATCGAGGCCCTGACCTCCCTCAAGGGCGTGATCCAGGAATCGGACGTCGTCGCCCGGGGGACGGTCGACGCGGTCAGCGTGGAGAAGAAGGTCGTCATCCTCCGCGTGGGGAAGACGATCAAGGGGAAGACCGCCTACGAGCGCATCAAGATCGACATCGGGGCGGGCGAGGGATGGCATCCGGACGCGGCGATGCGCCACCTCCCGGCCGGATCGCCCGTCGCGATCTTCTACCATAAGGCCGAGAATTCGGACAAGGCGGCGGTCGCGATGATCTACGCCAACCGCTTCTTCATGACGGTCCAGGGCGACGACGTGGCCTGGCGGTTCTCGAAGATCGAGCTCGGCATGAACCGGGTCTTCCACGGGACCTCCGAGGAGCTGGGAGACCTCGTCTTCAAGATCCTGTCGGGCCGCAGCAAGGCGCCCGCGCCCAACACGCAGCTCAAGCCCTGGACGCGCGCGATCCTCGACGCGCTTCCGCTCCCGCCCAAGGAGGGCGAGAAGTGGCCCGAGTTCGGAGCCGCCGGGGCCTTCAAGCTCGAGAAGACCTTCGCCCCGGACCCGGACGGGTTCTTCCAGTACTGGCTCCTGGCCGGCCCGTTCCCCCAGGAGCTCGAGATGAGGTGGCCCGAAGGCGCGCCCAAGGAGGGCGAGAAACAGGCGGATGCGGCCTGGAAGGCCCACCAGGCGGTCGAGCACTTCGCGGACCTCTCGGCCTTCGCCTCGGAAACCGGGCGCGACGCGGCTAAGTCCTTCTTCGTGGGCGTGACCTACGTCTTCTGTGAACAGGACGTCGCGGACCTCACCCTGGCCGTGGGGTCGGACGAGGGGTCGCGCTGGAGGCTGAACGGCCAGGAGATCGCCAGGGTCGAGGAGTCGCGGGGTCTCGCGAAGGACCAGGTCCGCTCGAAGGCCCTGACGCTGCAGAAGGGGCGCAACGTCCTGATCCTGATCGCCGACAACAAGGCCAACCCCTCCGCCGTCTGCGCCCGATTCCTGGACAAGGACGGCAAGCCCTTCCGGGGCTTCGTCAACGATAGCTCCCCCCGGTAGCCCGGACGATCCAGCCCTATCCTTGAAACGCCTGCGCCTCACGGGTCACTCAAGGTAAGGATTCCGTTAAGGCGAAGCGGTCGGGGAGACATGGGCTATAATCCCAAGGACACGGAGGGTCATCGAGTGGCTCAAACGCTTTCCATCCTCGTCTTCCTCGCGGGCTTCGCCGGCCGGGCGCTCGCCCAGGGCGCTCCCGAGGACCCGTTCCTCGCCAAGGGGAACCAGGCGGCGGCGCTCCTGGAAGCGTCCAATCCGAAGGACGCCCTGGCGATGCTGGAGCCACTCCTCAAGGACCCGGCCCTCGCCGCCAGTGCGCAGCGTGACCGGATCCACTATTATGCCGGATGCGCCGCCGTCGCGCTGGGCGACGATTTCGGGGCTGGGCGGTACCTGAGCCGGCTGGCCCCGTTCGAGGGCCCCGTCTATTCCGCTCACGCGCGGTACGTCCTCGGGCGGATCCACCACCGGGCGGGGGAATGGACCGAGGCCGAGGCGCACTACCAGGCCGTTCCCCTCTCCTATGACAAGCAGGTGGCGGGCGCCAAGCAGGCGCTCCAGAACGCCGCGGCGTTGAAGGACAAGCCGGCCGAGAAGGCCCGGCTGGAGGCGCTGGTCAAGGGACCCCCGCCCGACTATCTCCAGGAGTCGGTCTTCTATCTCGGAATCCTCTTCTACGAGCAGAAGGCCTTCCCCGACGCCCTCCCGCGGTTCATGCTCGTGATCCAGAAAGAGAAGCGTCCGGCCTGGGTCGAGGAGGCCCGGCTCCGCGCCGGCATGTGCCAGGTCCGGCTCAACCAGGGCGCGGAGGCGATCAAGGTCCTCCAGCCCCTCCAGGACCAGCCCCGGCTCGGGCGCGCGGCGCTCTGGTGGATGGCCCGCGCGTCCGCCAAGCCCGCGGAGGCGGTCGAGCATCTGAAGAAGGCCGCGGCCGCGGCGGAAGGCGAACTCGGTCCCGGCAAGGTCGAACTCCTCCTGGCGCTGGGGGACGCGCTCGACCGGTCGGGCCGCCCGGCCGAGGCGGTCGAGGTCTACAAGTCGCTCCAGGGGGAGGAGGCGCTGGCGAGGCTCGCGGGAGCGCACGCCGCCGCCAAGCAGTATCGCGAGGCGGAGGCCGCCGCCGTCCAGTTCGAGAAGCAATACCCGGCGAGCCCCTTCCTTCCGGAAGTCCTCCTCCGTCGGGCCGACGTGGGGTTCGCGGAGGCGCAGGTGGCCGGGAAGCCGGAGCTTTTCGCGGAGGCGATCAAGGGTTACGAGCGTGTCCTCAGCGGGGCCGCCGGGGCCACCGCGAATTCGGCGCGCTACCGGATGGCCGTGGCCCAGTACCGGCTCGGTAAGTTCGCCGACGCCCTGACCAACCTCCGCGCGATCCCCGACGGCGACCGCGCGGGCGATCTGGCCGGCGCGTCCACCCTGCATGCGGAGTGCATCCTCCGAGGCGCGCCTCCCGCCGAGGAGGCCGCCGACGCCCTCTCCGCCGCCCAGCTCCTCAAGGACCTCCAGGAGGCGGCCGGCCAGCTCCAGAAGTCCATAGGCCAGGCGGGGAGCCAGGCGCCCGAGGTGACCCTGAAGCTCGGCCACGTCCTCAAGCAGATCGCGACCCTCCTGGCCGAGCCCCAGGAGCGCGTGCAGGCGGCCAACTCCGCGCGGGAGCTGTACGAGGGGTTCCGCGCCCAGTTCCCGAACCACCCGATGCGGCCCGTCGCGGAGTACGAGCGGGCCAACTGCTACGCACTGGCCGGTGACACGGCCTCGGCGATCCAGAAGCTGGAGCGGTTCCGCGCGGAGCCGTTCGCGAGCGCGTCCGTCGCGCCGCTGGCGCTGCTGCGCCAGGCGCAGCTCTACCGGGCGGCGGGGCAGATTCCGCAGGCCCTCACCGTCCTGGCCGAGTGCCGGACGCGCCACGAGGCGGCCCTCCAGAAGGATCCGGCCCGCGCGGCCTGGGTCCCGCTCCTCCGGTACCATCACGCGGCGGCGCTCAAGGCGGCCAACCAGGGGGCCGAGGCCGCGAAGATCCTGGAGACCGTCCTGAAAGATCACCCGAACAGCGAATGGGCGGAGCCCTCGAGCCGCCTTCTCAAGGAGGTCAAGAAATGACGCGGAAACCCTTCGTGCTTGCCCTGCTCGTCCTCCTGTGGGCCGGAGCCCCCGCGGCGGCCCGGTACATCGAGGCGCCCTACTCGCTCGGCCGCCTGGTCGCCGAGGCCACCAACATCCTCGTCATGCAGGTCGAGAAGGTGGACAAGCAGGCCAACCGGATCCTCTATAGGAAGGTCCGGGACATCAAGGGCCAGCACCCCAGCGACGTGCTCCGCCACAACATCGCCCAGGCGGGATTCCATCCCCGCGAGTGGCAGAACGTGATGGCGTGGGCCGAGCCCGGCAAGCTCGCCATCTTCTGCTACAACGGCGGGGCCAGCGAGACCTGCATCGACATGTACTGGTACCAGGCCTACGGCGCCGGCCCCGACTGGGCGATGAGCCACGCGGAGCCGTTCCTCCTCCGGAGCTACGCCGGCAAGCCCGAGAAGCTGGCCATGGTGGTCGAGGAGATCATGGCCAACCGCGAGGTGATCGTCCCCGCGATGATGGACGGCGACAAGAACACGCTCCATCTCCGCACCGCCAAGGTCCAGCGACTCCGGGCCAGCCTCAAGCTCATGGACTACAATCAGGCGCGCGACTTCATCGGCTGGGGAAGCGAGGACTTCCGGCGCATCTCCAACATGCCCGGGTTCAGCCACCTGGCCTCGCTCACCCGCGTCGACCCGGACGCGCGGGGCCTGGTCGCGGCCGACGCCAACGGGGACGGCGCGGCCGACCTGCTCCTCTACGGGGAGAAGAAGGTCATCCTCGTCCAGGTGGACGGGGGCGCGCTCAACGAAGTGGCGCTCCCCTACGCCGGCGGGGCGCGCTCGGCCTCGTGGGCCGACTACAACGGCGACGGCAAGCCGGACCTCCTCCTGGGCGCCCCCACCGGCCCGAAGCTCCTGACGAACCTCGGGAAGTCCTTCCGCGACGACAGCGCGCTCCTCCCCAAGGAGCCCTACTACAACGTCACCGCGGCGGCGTGGTTCGACCACGACGGCGACGGGAAGCCCGACATCCTGCTCGCCAATGGCTTCCTCGGCCTCCGGCTCTACCGGAACCCCGCGCAGGCCGCGGCCGCGCCCCCCAAGCCGCCCAAGTTCGGCCCGTGGTCCTTCATCGGCGGCTTCGACAACGCCGGCGGGGCGGGCTTCGAGAAGGCCTATCCGCCCGAGCAGGGGATCGACCTCAAGGCGAAGTACCCCGCCCGCGGCGGCCAGCAGGCGGAGTGGAAGCCGGGCAACTTCCCCGACGGCCAGGTGCACAGCTTCCTGCCCGTGCTGCCGGCCCATTTCCACAACGAGACCGCGACCTATCTGGTCCGCGAGATCCAGGCCGAGGCGGCCTGCGAAGTGCCCGCTTCGTTCGGGAGCGACGACACGCTCACCGTGTGGTGCAACGGCCAGAAGTTGATCGCCGAGAACGTGGGCCGCGGCGCCGCCGCGGACCAGAATCTGGCCAAGCTTCCGCTCAAGGCAGGCAAGAACGTGCTCCTCATCAAGATCTGCCAGGGCGGCGGCGAGTACGGCTTCTACTTCGCCGCGAAGGAGCCCGAGCAGGCCGCCGGCACGCCGTTCCAGGACGTGACCGAGAAGGCGGGTCTGGGCCCCGACGGCCCGGTCGGCCGCCTCAAGGGGGACCACCTTCTGGTCGCCGACCTGAACGGCGATGGCCGCCAGGACCTCTTCTACAGCACCCCGGAGGGGACCTTCCTGAGGAACACTCCCAACGGCTTCACCCTGGACCGCGGCTCCCTCAAGTGCAAGTTCGGCGGGGTCCGTCCCGCGTTCGGGGATTTCGACGGCGACGGCGACATCGATCTCTTCGTCCCGCAGGAGAACGGGGCGAAGCTCTTCCGGAACGACGGCCAGTGGAAGCTCACCGAGGTCACGGCCCAATCGGGCGACTTGGCGAAGTTCGCGGCCCACGCCACCGACGGGGCGTGGGTGGACCTCTTCAAGAAGGGCAGGCCGGACCTGCTGGTCTCCTGCATCGGCAGCCCCAACCGGTATTTCCGCAACCTCGGGGCCGGCAAGTTCCAGGAGGCGACGGGCGAGGTCGGCCTGCACCGCCGGGTGCTCAACTCGAGGGCGGTCGCCGCGGGGGATGTGAACAAGGACGGCGTGATGGACGTGGTCTTCAACAACGAGGGACAGGATCCGTTCATCCTCCTGGGAGACCCCAATCGATGACCTGCGGACGGAGGTTCCACCACAAAGACACAAAGGGCACAAAGACGGACTTTATGAGCACTCTCCGGGAATCTTCATTCAGGGTTCTTCTTGGTGTTCTTTGTGTCTTTGTGGTGAGCGCCTCTTACGAGGACCCGGATTGGTCGGGCCATCGCGGGGGCTCCTCCCGGACCGGGAACGTCGACGGCAAACCCGGGCCCGCGAAGCCCAAGGTGCTCTGGGTCCACCGCTCGAAGGAGCACTTCATCGCCTCCCCCGCGGTGGGGGGTAACCGGCTGCTGGTCTGCGTCATGGGGGCCTTCAACACCGGCGCGCTCCGCGCGTTCGAACTGGGCGAGGGGAAGCCCCCGGCCTGGAGCAAGGGCGCCCCGCTCGTCCGGATGCCGACCGTGGGCTCGCCCGCGGCGGCCGGAGGCAAGATCGTGTTCGGCGAGGGAATGCACCAGACCGACGGCGCCTCGCTCCACTGCGTCCGCGCCTCCGACGGCCGCTCGCTGTGGCGGCTGGAGGTGCCGGGCGAACTGGTCCACATCGAGGCCTCCCCGTCGATCGCCGCCGGACGCGTCGTCGTGGGAACCGGAAACGCCGGGGTCTTCTGCGTGGAGCTTGACCGCGTGAGCCTCGAAGGCAAGGAGATGGGCCTCGCCGAAGCGGAGGGTGAGATCGATAAGCGGTGGAAGATCCTCGTGGACAAGTACGAGGTCGAGAAGAAGAAGGACCCCGACTTCGCGATCCCGCCCACCGAGGCGTCGCTCCCGCGCCCGTCGCCACGGGTGGTCTGGCAGAAGGGCCAGGGCGCCTGGCATGTGGACGCCCCGGTGCTCGTGGCCAAAGACCGCGTCTACGTGACGTCGGCCTACCTCGAGAAGGAGCGGCTGGGCGAGCGGGCGATCGCCTGCCTGAACGCCGCCGACGGCGCCGAGGTGTGGAAGGCCCCGCTCCGGTTCAACGCCTGGGCGGGAGCGACCCTGGCGGGCGAGCTTGTGATCGTCCCCTGCAGCACGATCCGCTACGACCCGAAGGAACTCCCCGCGGCGAAGGGGGAGGTAGTGGCCCTCAAGGCCTCCGACGGGAGCGTGGCCTGGCGCCGCGACACCTCCGGCGCGGTGCTCGCCACCGCGGCGTCGGCCGGCGACGCGATCGTGATCTGCGATACGAACGGCCAGATCCAGGCGCTGGACGCGAAGACCGGCCAGCCCAAGTGGACCTCGAAGGTCGGCGCGCCGTTCTTCGCGGGGCCCGCCCTGGCGGGCGACGCGGTCTACGCGGCCGACCTGGAGGGCGTCGTGCACGCGGTCGGGCTGGCGGACGGGAAGCCCCGCTGGAAGCTCGATCTCGCCGCGGACGCCGCGGTGAAGGCGCCCGGCATGGTCTACGGCTCGCCGGTCGTGCACGGCGGGCGGCTCTACGTGGCGACCTGCAACCTCGAGGGGAAGGCCGCGGGCGGGGAAACGGTCATCGTGTGCATCGGCGAGGGAAAATAGAATGAGCCTCTTAGCGATCGGAATCATCGCGTCGCTTCTCGCGCAGGGCGGAGTCACGGTCGACGCCGCGAAGAAGGAGGTCCGCGTGGCGTGCAAGATCGCGCCACGGAAGCTCCCGAACTTGCCGGAAATCTATCCCATCGAAGTCGTGGCGACCCTTCCCGCGCCCAAGGGGCAGAAGGCGCACGAGACGGTCGTGGTCTTCGACGTGGCGCCCAGCGAGGTGCACAAGGCGCTCGAATCGCTGGGCCTCAAGCCGGGCAAGCCCGGCCGGGGCGAAAACATGGGCTCGGGACCCGAGCTCGAGGTGCTGCTGGAGCTGCCGGCGGCCGGGAAGGCGCCGGCGCGGCAGATCCCCATCGAGAGCGCGCTCGTCGAGAAGCGGACCGGCAAGCCGCTGCCGCGGGTGAAGTGGCGCTTCACCGGGTCGGCGCTCAAGGAGGGGAAGTTCGGCGCGGACGTCTCCGGCACGCTGATCGCGCTCTATCCGGTCACCGACGAGGTGGTCCTCCAGAGCAGCCTCACGATGCGCGAGGAGGGGATGATCAAGATCGATACGGCGAAGAACATCTTGCCCGCCGAGGGCAGCGCCGTGACGCTCGTCCTGCGGGTGGCGTCGGGCGCGCCCGTCCCGGCGGCAGCCGCCGCCGCTCCGGACCCCGAAAAGCAGGTCGTGAAGCTTTCCCGGAGCGTGGGCCCGGGCGATCTCCCCGCGCCCACGGTCGGGGCGGGCGCCCCTCCGGCAGCGGTCGGCTCGACCGACCCCTTCGAGCACCGTCGTGAGGTCCGTCCCGGGAAGGTCCTCTCGGATTCGATCCGCCCGATCGACCTCCCCGCTCCCAAGTAGGCGGCCGCTCAGGGACTCCTCGCCGCGGCCTCCTCCGGTTTCTCGAAGCGGTCCGCCCGGCGCAGGGCGGGGAAGAGGATCGCCCAGAGGACGACGATCACGCAGGTGCCGATTCCCCCCACGATCACCGCCGGCGCGGTCCCCCACCAGTGGGCCGTCAGGCCCGACTCGAACTCGCCCAACTCGTTCGACGTGTTGATGAAGACCATTGAGACGGAGCTCACGCGGCCCCGCATCTCGTCCGGCGTCGCCACCTGGATGAGCGTGTGGCGCACGGTGACGCTCAGCATGTCCGCCGCGCCGGAGACGACGAGCAGCCCCACGGTGAGCCAGAAGCTGGTCGAGAGGCCGAAGCCGACCGTGGCCAGGCCGAAGGCACCCACCCCGATCAGGATCCACGCTCCGATCCGGCGGCGGAGCGGGAGGAAGGCGAGGACGATCGCCATGATCCCCGCGCCCATCGCGGGGGCGCTCCGGAGGATCCCGAGCACCTCGGGGCCCTTGTGGAGGACGTCCTTCGCGATCGCCGGGAGGAGCGCGGTCGCGCCGCCGAGGAGGACCGCGAAGAGGTCGAGCGACATCGCTCCCAGCAGGCGCTTGTCTTTCCAGACGTGGCGCACGCCGGCGCTGACGGCGCGCTCGAAGGGCTCCGCGCTCGGGCTCGGAGCGGGGCGGGCCTTGAGGAGCGCCAAGGCGAGGAAGGCCGCGCCGTAGAACGCGGCGGCCACGGCGTACACGCGCGAGGGGTGGCTCCCTGCGTAGACGAAGCCGCCCACCGCGGGGCCCACGACGGTCGCCAGCTGGAAGACGGTCAGATGCCAGACGATGGCGTTCGGCAGGATCGCGCCGGGCACGAGGGCGGGAAGGAACGCATGGCCCGCGGGAGCGCTGAAGGCCCGGATCAGGCCGAAGAGCCCGCAGGCGACGTAGATCACGGTGAGCGACGGCTGCGGGCGTCCCGACTCCCACGCGAGCAGGCACGACGTGGCCCCGACCGCGAGCGCGCAGGCCATGACGATCGCGCGTCGGCTCCGGCGGTCGGCCACGTGACCCGCCGGCAGCGAGAAGATCAGATTCGGCAGGAACTGGGCCAGCCCGATCATCCCCAGGTGGAACTTGCTCCCCGTCAGCTCGTAGACCTGCCACTGGAGGGCCACGATGATCATCTGCCCGCCGATGATCAGGAGGATGCGCGCGAACTGGTAGAGGGTGAAGTCGCCGTGGAGGAAGGGCGCGTACGCGGAGGGCCGGGGCAACGTTGCGGAGCTCGCCATCAGGGCGCCCCATCATACCGTTTCGGATGACATCTCGGAAGCACCTGGGCCATAGTGTAGGCATGAGACTGGTGAAGATCCTCCTGGCCTGCGCGCTGGCCCCGCAGGGCGACCCCGTCGCGCGCGTCGCGGCGACCGTCGAGACCGCCCCCGTCCGCCACTCGGGCGACGCGGCCGACGACCCGGCGATCTGGGTCCACCCCTCCGATCCCGCCCTGAGCCTCGTGATCGGCGACGACAAGCAGGGCGGCCTCCTCGTCTATTCCCTCGACGGCGCCCGGCTCCAGGAGATCGACGGGACGAAGGACCTGAACAACGTCGACCTCCGGTACGGGTTCCCCCTCGCGGGCCGGTTTGCCGACGGCACGGTCCACGAGAAGGTCGACCTGGTCGGAGTGGGGAACGAAACGGACCGATCGATCTCGTTCTACAAGCTGAACCCCGCGGCGCGGAGGCTGGAGCCGGCGGGGACGGTCGGCGGCCTGGGCCTGACTCCCTACGGCTCCTGCATGTACCGGAGCGCGAAGACGGGGAAGTTCCACTATTTCGTCAACGCGAGCTCCGGGACGACCCAGCAGTGGGAGCTGCGGGACGACGGGAAGGGCGGCGTGGCGGGCACGAAGGTCCGCGAATTCAAGCTGGGCTCGGTCGTCGAGGGCTGCGTGGCCGACGACGAACTCGGCCACTTCTACATCGGCGAGGAGAACGTGGGGATCTGGAAGTATGCCGCCGAGCCCGACGGCGGCGACGCCCGCGTCCGCGTGGACAAGACCGGCGCCGGCGGACACCTCACTGCCGACGTGGAGGGCCTCGCGATCTACGCCGCGCCGGGAAAGACGGGATACCTGATCGCCTCGAGCCAGGGGAACGACCGCTTCGTGATCTACGACCGGGCCGGCGACAATCGCTACGTCGGCACCTTCCAGATCGTCGACGGGAAGATCGACGGCTGCTCGGACACCGACGGGATCGAGGTGACGAGCGCCCCGCTCGGCCCGGCCTTCCCGAAGGGGCTCTTCGTGGCGCAGGACGGCACGAATCCCGGCGGGAACCAGAACTACAAGCTCGTGCCCTGGGAGTCGATCGCCGAGAAGTTCTCGCCCCCGCTCAAGGTCGACCTGGGCTGGAATCCGAGGCGATAAGCAGGAGTCTTCTCAGCGACTTGGCGCCTCTGCGGCGGCCTATGGGGTCGAGCGGAAGAGGGCGGAAGGCGGGATCTTCTGCCGGGGAAGGTCGGGGCCCTCCCAGAGCACGTCGAGCTGCTCGCCGCCCGAGTTCTCGAAGAAGGTCACCGCGATCGCGTGCTTCCCGGCCTTGAGCGCGATCTCTCCGGCCGCTTCCTGTGGGGCGTGGAGGCCGTCGTTCGAGACGACCTCGGTCTTGCCGATGAAGAGTTTCGAGCCGTCATCCGAGACGGTGAAGAACGTGTAGACGCCGTCCTTCGGGACCTCGAGGAAGCCGGTGAAGCGGAACCCGAATTGCTCGTCCCGTTTGCGCCTCTCCAGGCCGAACTGCTCCGCCGTCCCCGTCGCCACGGGCTTGACC
>CAZSCC010000187.1:0-5163 GCA_964604905.1 uncultured Planctomycetales bacterium | reverse complement strand
CGAGGCCGTCGGGGCTCTCCGGGTCAGCAACCACCACCTCGATGCTTCCAGGAGGCATCTCCTGACGCGCCAGGCTTTCCAGGCAGAAGCGAAACCTCCTTAGATAGCGATAACACATGACCAGGATCGAGACTTGGGGCTTGACCGGTTGCCCTCCCCATCGGGTCTCCCTGGGCCAAAGGGCATCCGCGAGCTGTCGAGCACGGATCCTGGGAGTGTGAAGGTGCTCGACGATTTCGGGACCGCGGGCCGAGAGCCGTTCCAATCGAGAGCCGTCATTCGCGAGATCCCTTGCGAACGACCCCATTTCCCCAAGGGCTGGATAAACCTCGAGATGCTCCCCGACATGAGCCAGTCCGCGGAGGTCGCTCCCGGGGTCCACGACGACCACAGCACCCGAGCGCATGCATTCGAAAAGCAAGGGGTTGACCTGACCCTCTTGTCCAGGACAGAAGACGATCGGGCGGGACGGCCGGGGCAAGGTTGCGACAATCGGCCTGAGCTGCTGATCGAGGGCGGCATGGAGAGGGGGCTTCGGGTCGTCCATGAGGATGGAAATCCCCTGAGGGGGCGTAGTCTGCCCCCCTGGAAGGGCCGAGAGCGGGAGCCAACGAGCCTTCTCTTCTGCGCAGAGATCCAGGTTCGATGTAAGGCTGAGATCGAAGGCGGAGCCGACTTCCTCTAGCAGCGTGGGCTCCAGGTGGGCGCTCGGAAGCCAGCACACTTTTGGGCATCGCACCGCTGCAAGATCCTCGGGGAGTGGACCTCCCTCGATCCACAGGAGCGCGTCGATCTTCAGGCGATCGACGTGAGGGGCGATTTTGAAAGCGCGGTTGGGCAACGTACGGTGCGACACGTCCTGGAAGGTGCACTCGGAAGCCTCCGCATGCTCCTGTAGGGCTGAGAGGACGGGCCCCACGGGCGTGAGCGGGTTATGAGGGTCCCAAAGGACAAGGAGGCGCTTCATGAGGCCACCTGCATGGGCGCGGGACCCATGATTCTCAGCACTTCCCCGGCAATCAACTCCGGTGTCAACTGCTCCATGCAGCGCATCCCATGAGGGCAGGAGACCTCAGGCCCGAGGTGGCAGCCCCATCGTCCCCTGCAGGGGAGAGGACCAGAGGAGAGGTGTACGTGGTCCGGATAACCGTCAATGGCCGGGTGCTCCCGTCCTCCGTAGATGACGACGGCGGGGGTCCGTGTGGCGGCCGCTGCGTGCATGAGGAACCCGACCAGGCAGACGGTGGCTGTGGCCCGCGCCAAGATCTCCGGCACCTCGTTGAGTGGAGCCCCGCGCAGGTCCTCCGCGTGGGGGAGTAGAGGCTCATCGGAAGCGCCCACCTGGAGCGTCTTAATATCCGACGCGTGAAGAAGGTCGGCGAGGCGTTCCCATCGAGGGATACCCCAATCCTTCGAAGGGAGCCGAGGGTTGGGTCTTGAGTGGAGGACCACCGTCCTGGGACTGCGCTTCGTTTCGCTGACCATCAGCGCAGGCCGGAAATCCTTCGCTTCGACGAGAAGGCCCGACTCCAGGAAGAACTTGTCGAGCATCTGCTGCACCAAATGACCCGGGAAGGGTGAGTGCGCCTCTGGGCCGTAGAGCGTGGCGTTCTGGTAGATTGCCTCCACTCGCCGCGCTTCCTTCGGAGGCGGGTCTTGACGCACGAACGAAGGAAACCGGAACCCGAAGCGGGAACGAATCCAGAGGCGTGTCCCCGGCCATGCACGGACCACCTCGCGGGCAACGGCGGAGAGGAGGATCTCGTCGCCGATGCCCCAGTCATTGTAGAGGATGAACTCCTCCGTCCTCTTGCTGGACCTGGCGGCAGGTCTTGCATCCTCGCCCTTGACCATGAGGGCTACATGCGGACGGAGAGCCGCGACGATTGATGCGGAGGACCGCGGATCATAGAATGTCGCTCCAAGCAGAGAGGGCTCTCCAGCATCCGCAGGACATAGCACCGGAACGCCGGCCGGGAGCCGCACCAGGGAAGTGGCGCCCAGCACAACGGCATCGGCGATCCCCGCCAGCTCCGGGAATAGGTGCGCAGCCGTCAGCTCAAGTCGGTGGACGAATCTAGGAGCGTCTTCCGGAAGCACTTCGTCGGAAAGGACCACCCAACGGGCCGGTCTTCCCGAGCGAGCGGAGTCTTTGGCGGCATCGATCAGGGTCGCAAAGTCGCACCGGCTTTCCCGAGGCAAGTGAGCGACAAGAAGAAGCTCTCCGGGATCGGCGAACACACTCCGGTAGGCGCGGGAGTCGGCGAGCCTGCCAATGTCTCGCCTCGGGGTCCGGACGCGGGCCCCCGGGGATTCCACGGTGAGGATGTGATCCAGAGGCAGGCCTTCGATCCATTCCTCTACCTGGGCCCAATAGGCCCCCTCCTGGCCCAGCTTCCTATGCTCGAGGTCTGAAAGGTAGACCCATTGTGCATCCGGCCAGAGGTCTCTGTTTCGCCTCAGGATGAATGCAGCCCATGGATCCAGGAACAAGAGGAAGTCGACGCGCTTCAGTCCCGCGTGAAGCGTGGCCGCCTTCTCGAACAGATCACCAGCTTCGATCCAAGCTCTCGTTTCCTGGCTCGACGGTCCGTCAATCGGTCCTATTTCCGACTGCCCCATGAGCCGGATCAGCGGGCGATCGACGGGGCGATCTTGCTTGAGCTGTTCCAGGAGCACGTCCGATTGAGCCAAAGAACACTGTGTTCCAAGAAGGAGCACGGAGGAGTGACGGACCTTCTCCAACATCTCCCTTGCCCCAGGGCCGGACGAGGACTTGGAGCGAGCTTGCACCGCCCGTTCCTGGAGGGTGATCATGCGGTCTTCCGTTCCTTGCCCGACACCACTTTGGAGTAGATGCGAGCAGCCTTCCCGGCCAGTTTGTCCCAGGAGAACTGCTCAAGCACATGGGAACGGCCTCGACGTCCCAGTCGACGACGGAGACCCTTATCGGAAGCCAAGTCAACCAGGACCTTCGCCCAGGCGCCCGGATCCCTTGGAGGGACCGACCGGCCGACCTCCGGGGAGGAAACAATGTCGGTCAATCCGCCCGTGAGGCTGACGACCGTAGGAGTTCCGGAAGCCATCGCCTCCGCGGCGACGAGTCCGAAGGGCTCGTACTGGCTGGGGCACACGTGGATATCGCTGACGCGGTAGAAGTGCCTGAGGACCGTTCCTTCCAGGTAGCCGTAAAGGCGGACCTCCCGTTCGAGACCGAGCCGACGGACGTGATCTTCGATGAGAGGTTGAAGAGCGCCACTACCCGCGATGGCGAGCCTTGCTAGCGGAATGCGCGGCTTCAGGAGCGAGAATGCGTTGATCAGCGTGTCAATCCCCTTCTCGAGAGCCAAGCGGCCGCAATAGGTGATCAGAATCTCTTCTGGTTCGGCGAAGACCTTCCGGAAGGCGGCCAGCCGCTCGGGAGAGGTATTCAACTCGAATGATCCAGGGTCGATGCCTGGATGAAGGAGATCGATCCTGCCGCGATCGCACTCGTAGGGTCCGGCCATCTCCTCGGAAATTGCACGGCTGTTGACGAGAACTAAATCCGCGGCCCTGGCGGCCCAAGACTCGATTTGGAAGACAATCAGGTCTTCGCCACCCTCGGGCTTCCCTCCCAACTTTCCGAAGACGGTGTCATGGACCGTCCAGACATGGGGGAGCTTCCAACGTCGCGCGATCCGGTGAGCAGCAAGCGCCGTCAGCCAATCATGCGAGACAACGACCTCAGGATTGCCCAAGCCCTCTTGCCCCAGGGCATACGCCCGCTGCTGCAGATGGACGTTGAAGGCCATGACCGGACCGCGGGTCGACATCGGCTTAGGAGGGGGCGGGAAATCCACGCGGTGGATATGGACCCCGCGGTCGACAATGTCTTGATCGGACCCTCCGATGCTGTTGGTCAGGACGTGCACCTTGTGCTCCTGCACGGCGAGGTGCCTGGAAAGGTCCGACACATATCGGCCCAGACCGAAAATCTGCTGGGGTGGATACTCGGAGGAGACGTGGAGGATGTGCATTCAAGCGGCCTTCATCCGCTGGCAGAGATCCAGGACCTGGTCTGCGGTGTCATCCCAGGAGAAGGTTCGCGCACGCTCCGGGCCCCGAAGGCGGGCATGCTCCCTGAAGGCCCCATCATGAAGCCCTTGTAACAGGGCTCTCGCGAATGAATCCGGTACGCGGATGTCCACGGTTCGGGCGGCTCCCCCGGTGATCTCAGGGAGGCAAGTCTGGTCGCTCACAAGGCAAGGCCTGCCCAAAGCCATCGCCTCCAGGGGAGGGAATCCAAACCCTTCGTATAAGGAGGGATAGACGAAAAGTTCGCACCCCGCCAGAAGTGGCCGCTTGTCGTCCTCCTCGATGTACCCGAGGCAGCGCACTTGTGCGGCGCAGCCCGATGCCGCGATCAGGCCCTCGAGGTCGAACGTCGATCCGCCCTTTCCCCCCGCTAGAACGAGGACTCCGCCGAAGCCTGATGTGACCAAGCGGGCAAAGGCGACCAGGAGTTCCGGGACGCCCTTCTTGGGTTCAAGGCTTCCCAGGTAAAGAAGGTAGGGACGGTCGAGCCCGAACTTCAGCTTGACTCGCTCCAATGCACCATCGCTTGGCAGGAGGAAGCACTCGGATGAAACTCCGTTGTAGATCCGCGAGATCCTGCTTGACCCGATCCCGTAGACCTTCTTGATGCGCGAGAGCGCGTGGTCGGAAACGGTGATGATGTGATCCGCCTCTGTTGCGCTGAAGCGCGACCAGCGCTGAAGATATTTCCTCAGCCAAGGCTCGACCCATTCCGGATGGTCCTCGAAGACGACATCGTGAATGACGGCCATTTGAAGCTTGCATGTCCTGACGGCAGGGATCGAGAAAGTGGGGTTAAGATAGAGATCCGTCTGAAGCTCCTTCAGGACCACTGGCAACTGGAGCTGCTCGAAACGCTCGTCGATCATGGCGGCGTCGACTCGGACCACATCCGCGCCCTCGATTCCTAAGTCTGCTGGCGCCTGGGATCCGAGAAGCACCGTAAGCTGGTGCCCACGCGGTCGGCGTGCCACCGCTCGGGCAAGCTCCTCAGCAGCCTTCCCAATTCCCCCCATCTGGGGGTGCACCGACCGGCAATCGAGGGTGATTCGCATGGGAATTTGCCCTAGCTCCTACGGGGGACAG
>CAZSCC010000186.1:0-14599 GCA_964604905.1 uncultured Planctomycetales bacterium | reverse complement strand
ACGATCCGCCGTACGAGACGAACGGCAGCGTCACCCCCGTGATCGGCGCCACTCCGAGCGTCATTCCCAGATTGATGAGCGTCTGAGTCGCGAAGAGGACCGTCAGGCCGACCACGACCAGCCTGCCGAACGGCTCCCGCGACTGGTGCGCGATATACAGCGATCGCGCGAAGTAGATCCCGAGAAGGAGGAGCACGAACGTGGACCCCACGAAGCCCATCTCCTCCGCGATGATCGAGAAGACGAAGTCGGTGTGGCGGTCGGGGACGTAGAAGGGCAGCGCCGCGCCCCCCTCGCCCAGGCCGTGCCCGAGCAGGCCCCCCGACGCGCACGCCTTGACCGAGTTCTCCTGCTGCATCCGCTGGTCGGGTGAGACCTTCTCGGGGAACAGGAACGACAGGATCCGGTTCTTCTGGTACTCCTTCAGTCCCCACTTCCAGCCGGGGGCGGCGCAGAGGACCATCAGGAGGACCATCGCCCCCAGGTGGAGCTTCCGCGCCCCCGCGGTGTAGAGCATCGCCAGGAGCGTCGGGACGAAGAGGACCGTCGTCCCCAGGTCGGGCTGGACGACGACGAGCATCGCCGGCACCGCCGTGACCAGGCTCGGGAGGAGGAGCCCCCTCCACGTCTGGATGTTCCGCGTGTACATCAGGACCCGCGCCAGGGTCAGGACGAGCGCGATCTTCAGGAACTCCGCCGGCTGGACCATGAAGGGCCCCACGCGGAACCAGCCCCGCGCGCCCCGCGTGCTCGCCCCCTTCAGCAGGAGGAACACCAGCGCCACCAGGCATGCCGCCCAGAGGAGCCACGCGCCGCGCCGGAAGTGGTGGTAGTGCGGGATCGCCACCAGCCCCATGAGCGCGATCGCCGCGCCCAGGAACGTCGCCTGCCGGAGGAAGATCGACTTCGTGATCGAGGCGCCGCCCAGGTCCGTCACCGGCGACTGCGTCCAGAGCGAGAGCAGCCCCGCCCCCGCCAGGAGCAGCACGCACGCCACGACCGTCTTGTCGACCCGCCCGATCATTTTGCCCTCGGGAAGAGGAGGTTCAGGATCTTCGCCGTCACCGGAGCCGCCGCCTCGCCGCCGTGGCCGCCGTGCTCGACGAAGACCGCGATGGCGATCTTCGGGTTGTCGTACGGGGCGTATCCGGCGAACCACGCGTGGGAGTCGGGCCCACCCGACTGGGCCGAGCTCGTCTTCCCCGCGGCGGCGGACTCTCGCAGGCCCGAGTGGTAGGCGGTCCCGTGGACCTCGTGGACCACGGAGTAGAGCCCGCGTTGCACCTCGCGGATCGTCTCCTTCGAGATCCCGATCGGGACGGGCGGCGGGGGCGTCGCCCCGCGCCGGACGTGGGGCGTCACGCGGTACCCGCCGTTGGCGATCGCCGCCATCATCACCGCCGCCTGCAGCGGCGAGACCATGAGCTCGTGCTGGCCGATCGCGAGGGAGAGGACGTCGCGCTCGGAGGCCTGGCGGCGGGGAAGGGCGCCGGGGACCTCGCCCGGGAGGTCGAGCCCCGTCCGCGCGCCGCAGCCCATCGCCTTGGCCCACCGGATCACGCCCTCCAGCTCGACGCGCTTGCCGACCTCATAGTAGTAGCAGTTGCACGAGCGCTCGAGGGCCTGGTAGAGGACGAGTTCCCCGTGCGTCCCCCGGTGCTCGCGCCAGAGGTGGCACTGGAACCGGTCGGAGCTCGGAATGAACTTCCCGGCGCACGGAAGCAGTTCGTCGGCGCGGACCTTCTTCTCCTCGAGCCCGGCCACCGAGGTCACGATCTTGAAGATCGAGCCCAGCTGGAAGTGCTGGGCGAACGCCCAGCTGTTGAGCGGCCGTCCGCCGGAGTCCGCGAGGGTCGCCTCGAGCGCCGCCCTCTTCGCCGGGGTGCCGGGCGGGATGAAGAGGTTGGGGTCGTAGCCGGTGGTCGACGCGAGCGCGAGCACCGCCCCCGTCCGCGCGTCGATCACCACGGCGCCCATGTGCCGGGGGCCGGCGAGGATCCCTTCCACCGCCTTCTGGAAATCGATGTCGACGGTGAGCTCGATGTCCCGCCCCGGTTCGGCGGCCTTGAGCTCGACCATCCGCTTGCTGGACGTGCCCGGCTCGCGCTCGAAGATGACGAGGCCCGGCCGTCCGCGGAGTTCGTCGTCGTAGCGCTTCTCGATCGCCGTCCCTCCGATCATCTCCTCGTGGAAGACGCCGCGGTTGTAGAGTTGGGCGATGCCGTCCTCCCCGATCAGCTCCTGGAAGCCGTCGAAGAGCTTCCCGTCCTGGAGCATGTCGCGGAACTCGTTCTCGTTCGCCGTGATGCGGCGGATGTATCCCGTGAGGTGGCCCCCCGCGCGGCCGAAGGGGTACTCGCGCTTGAGCGACTCGCGCACGACCGCGCCCGGATAGCGCGTGGGAGAGGTCTCGAAGGCGAGGGCCGCCTCGAAGGGGATGTCGCGGAAGAGGAGGTAGGGCGTCCGGCGCTCGCGGCGGTAGAGACGGGCCTGCTCCGGGGCCGGCCGGCGCCGGACCTGCCTCTCGATGCGGGAGAAGATCTCGCCGTACTTCTGCTCGAAATCCTCGGCGGTCAGGCCGACCCGGGGCGCCACGCTCCAGGGGGCCTTCTCGTACTCCTCGAGCACCAGGTGGAGATCGAACGAGCGGGTGTCCTCCGCCAGCAACTGGCCTTTGGCGTCCCGGATGTTCCCGCGTCTCTGCCGGACGATCTGGATGGAGCTGCTGAGGGGCGTGCGCGCCTGCGGCTCGGGGGCGTTCACGATCTGCAGCTGGACGAGCCGCGCCTGGAGCCCCCCGAGCGGGAGGAGCAGGAAGATCATGAGGACGACGACGCGGGAGCGGTCCATCAGCGCACCGACCAGCGGGCCTGGCTGAAGAAGAAGAGGAGCGGCGGCGTGAGCGCGGCGGTGAGGAGCGCCGAGACCAGCGTCTTCGCGGCCAGCACGCCGAAGGGGACGCTCCCCGTGGTGATCGAGACGAAGAGCGCCGCGGCGAGGTTGACCCAGCAGGCCGCGAGGAATCCGACCGCCAGCTGCGTGACGGGGCTTTCGCGGAAGAGGACCTGTCGGACCTGGAGGACCGCCCAGCCGGCCACCGCGAAGAGGAGGGCGTGGAGCCCGAGGGGCCCCGAGCTGCCCGCGTCCTTCAGGAGCCCGATCCCCCAGCAGGCGAGGAGGCCCTGCTTCGAGTCGCGCGCGAAGAGCGCGGCGAAGCAGGCGAGGGCGAGGAGCGCCTCCGCCCGCGCGCCCTTGACCGACCAGGACTCGAGGAGCGTCACCTCCGCGGCGAGCGCCACGACGCCCCAGGCCACGAGCTTCCCGGTCGCGTAGCGGTTCACGGTCCGGCTCCGACCAGGACCATGACGTGCTCGAGGGCGCGGAAGTCGACGGTCGGGTCGACCTCGGCTCGGGGCGAGCTGCCGCCCGCGTTGGCGATCCCGGTCACCCTGCCGAGGATGAGGCCGCGGGGGACGCCGTTGATCGGATCCTCGGTCGTCATCACGAAGCCGTCCTGCTCGAGGCGCATCTCACCGGTGATCCAGAGGAGTTGACCCTTCTGCCCCGAGGTCCCTTGGTAGAGTCCGATCCGGCGCTTGTCGAAGCTGACGCCCTGGGCGGTCGTCCTGGGTACGGCGACAGCGCCGGCTTTGAACCCCGGATCGGTGACGAGCTGGACGATGCTGGTCCACGGTCCGGTCTCGAGGATCCGCCCCACGAGCTGGCTGTTATAGAGGACCAGCATCCCCTTCTGGATCCCCCCCCTTGCGCCAAGGCTGAGCGTCAGGGACTTCCTCCAGCTCGAGGTGTCGGTGGGGAGGAGGACGCCCGCGTGGAGGAGCCGGAAGTTCTCCTCCCGGCACGCCTGCTTGAGCTGGGAGACCTGCTCGAGGTTGAGCTTCAGGATCTCGCGTTCGTTCTGCAGCTTCTGGATCTGGTCCTTGTAGAAGTCGTTCTGCGTGCGCATCTCGGAGCTCTCCCGGGAGGGGAGGACGCGGCCGGGGAGGGCCGTGGCGGCGAACGCGGTGCTGTGGAGGGGCTTGAAGCCGGCGAGAGCGGCCAGGCGGACCTTGCGGGTCCAGGCGGAGGGGAGTGCGAGGAGGAGGAGGGAGATGCCGATGAACGGCAGTAGAGACGATCTCCTCCGCAGCGGAGGCATACGAACCCCCTCTCCATCCTATCCGGGAAGCATTATAGCCCGATCCGGACGGATATCCACGCGGAAATGTAAATTATGATTTATATGTTATGAGTTGAGGCGGGCGGGCGTCCGAGATCCAAATTGACCCGGACGCCTCGGATGCTACAATCCTCACACCATGGCAGACGGCGGCAAGTTCCGCATCCTCATCGTCGACGACGAGCAATCCATCTGCGACGTGCTGCAGATCTCGCTCCGGAAGGAGGGCTACGAGGTCGTGGCGGACACGAGCGCCAAGCGCGCGCTGGAGAGGTTTCGCAAGGAGCACTTCGACGTGGTCCTCCAGGACCTCAAGATGCCCGAAATGGACGGCATCGAGCTCCTCCGGGAGCTCAAGAAGATCCAGGAGGCCACCGTCGTCATCATCATGACCGCCTACTCCACGTGGGACCGCGCGGTCGAGGCGATGCGCCTCGGCGCCTACGACTACATCAAGAAGCCGTTCGACACCCAGGTCGACGTCAAGGGTACGATCGCCCGGGCCCTCCAGTCGCGGCGGGCGCAGGTCGACTTCGCCAGGAGCTTCGACGACATGCTGGCGAAGATCGGGCTGGTCATCGGCTACTCGAAGCCGATGCGTCAGGTGCGGGACCTGATCCTGCGCGCCGCTCCCACCGATTCGACGGACCTGATCCAGGGGGAGAGCGGCGTGGGGAAGGAGCTGATCGCGCGCGCTCTCCACTACGGCTCGCCCCGCTTGGCCAAGCCCTTCATCGCGGTCAACTGCGGCGCGCTGACCGAGACGCTGCTTGAGAGCGAGCTCTTCGGCCACGCGAAGGGCTCGTTCACGGGGGCGGTCGTGGACAAGATGGGCCTGGTCGAGGTCGCCCACACGGGGACGCTCTTCCTGGACGAGGTGAGCGAGATGAGCCCGCAGCTCCAGGTGAAGGTGCTCCGCCTCCTGGAAGAGAAGGAGTTCAAGCCCGTCGGGAGCGTCACCACGAGGCGGGTCGACATCCGCTTCATCACGGCGACCAACAAGGACCTCGAGCGGGCGATCCAGGAGAATGAGTTCCGGAAGGACCTCTACTACCGCCTTAACGTGATCCCGATCCACATCCCTCCACTCCGGGAGAGGCGCGACGACATCCCGCTCCTCGCCGAGTACTTCCTCGTGCGGTATTTGAAGGACATGAAGCGGCCGGGGAAGTCCTTCGCCCCCGAGGTGAAGGAGGCGCTGCTCAAGCATCCGTGGCCGGGCAACATCCGCGAGCTCGAGAACGCCGTTCAGCGCGCGGTGGCGCTCTCGGACGGCGCGCAGATCACCGTCCGCGACCTGCTGGAGACGGCGTCGCCGCAGGCGGAGCACCCGGTCCCGGTGGGCGAGCCGATCGGGGAGGGAGGGCTCGACCTCGAGGGCACGATGGCCGGCATCGAGGTGGGCTATCTCAAGCGGGCGCTGGACATGACCGAGGGGAACTACACCAAGGCGGCGCAGCTCCTGAAGATGTCGCTCCGCTCCTTCCGCTACAAGCTCCAGAAGTACGGGATCGACAAAGAGACCGAGTGAGCGATGCTCACGGTCGAGCAGGCCTCCGCCCTCCTCCTGGCCGACGTGCCCCTCCAGCCCGTCGTCACGGTGGACCTGCCCGCCTCGCTCGGGAGCGTCCTCGCGGAGGACTGCGCGAGCGACGTGGACATGCCCCCCTTCGACAAGGCCATGATGGACGGGTACGCCGTGCGGTCGTCGGACCCGGGGGGGCTCGAGGTGATCGAGGAGATCCCGGCCGGCCGGATGCCCGTCCGCCCGCTGCGTCCGGGAACGTGCTCGAAGATCATGACCGGGGCCCCGCTGCCCGAGGGGGCCGACGCGGTCCAGCAGGTTGAGAAAACCCGGCGCGACGGGGCGCGCGTGACGCTGCTGGAGCCGGCCCGGCCGGGCCAGAACATCGCCCCGCGGGCCCAGGACCTCAAGGCGGGCGACGTCGTCCTCAAGAGAGGCCACCTCCTCCGTGCCGCGGAGATCGGGACGCTGGCGACGATCGGGAGGACCCGGGTTCGGGTGATCGCGAAGCCGCGCGTCGCGGTCCTGGCGACGGGCGACGAACTCGTACCGCCCGGAGAGAGGCCCGGGGCGGGACAGATCCGCAACTCGAACACTTTCTCGATCGCCGCGCAGGTCCGGGGGGCGGGGCTCGAGTGCGACGACCTCGGGATCGTCCGTGACGACCGGGAGGCGATCCGCGCGGGGATCCGGGAGGGGCTGAAGCGGGATCTCCTCCTGATCTCGGGCGGCGTTTCGGCGGGCGACTGGGACCTCGTGATCCCGGCGCTCGAGGCGGAAGGCCTGATGCTACGGATGCACCAGGTCCTGATCAAGCCCGGGCGTCCGTTCTGCTTCGCGCCGCGCGTGTTCGGTCTGCCGGGGAATCCGGTCTCGGCGTTCGTCATCTTCGAGGTGTTCGTGCGCCCCTACCTCGGGCGGATGATGGGGGCCGATCTCGCGCGCCCCCGCGTCCGGGCGCGGCTCGAGACGCCCGTGACCCGGGCGATCGAGCGCGTCCATTACCTGCCGGCGCGCGTCCGGTATGATGAGGGGGGCTACGTGGCCGAGACCCTCCGCTGGCACGGGTCGGCGGACCTGTTCTCGGTGACGCAGGCCAACGCCTTCGTGGTCGTGCCCATCCAGGCGACGGTCGAGAAGGGAGCGCTCGTCGAGTGCATGCTGCTTTGAAGTGGTCGCTGCCCTTCCTGTTCGCGCTCCTCTACTGGGCTTCCTTCCATCCGCTGAACCTGGGCTTCCTGGCGTGGGTGTCGCTCGTCCCGCTGCTTCTCTACGCGAGGCTGGCGTCGGGAAAGAGGGCGTTCTTCGTCGCCTGGCTGGGCGGGGCGCTCTGCTTCGGCGCGTGCTTCTTCTGGGTGCGGTACACGGTGCCTCCGGCGCCGTACCTCCTCGGGATCTACAAGGGATTCTACGTCGCGCTCTTCGTCGCGATCATCCGGAGGCTGGGGCCGCTCTGGACGCCGGTCGTGTGGGTCGCGCTCGAGTACATCCGGGGCTATCTCTTCAGCGGGCTCCCCTGGTTCCTGATGGGGTACACGCAGCACGATCTGCTCCTGCCGATCCAGATCGCCGACCTGGGGGGCGTCTGGCTCGTCTCGGCGCTCGTCGCGTTCGTGAACGGCGCGCTCGTCGACCCGCGCCGCGCCCCGAAGATCGCCGCAGCGGCGGCGGTGGTGCTGGCGTTCGTATACGGCGCGGTCCGGCTTCCGACGATCGAGATGACCGATGGCCCGAGGATCGGGATCGTCCAGCCCAACATCCCGCAGGACCTGAAGAACGCGTTCCTCAATCCGCAGGAGGGGGAAAAGCTGGCGAAGGGCGCCTACGACACGCACGTCGCGCTGACGAAGAAGGTCGCGCGGGAGAAGCCGGACCTCATCGTCTGGCCCGAGGCGGCCATCTATCGGGGCGTCTTCTGCGATCGGGACGCGGCGTCGCTGACGTTTTACGAGTCCCGCTGGCACGCGCGGATGCTCGCTCCCGCTCGAGAGACCGGCATCCCGCTCCTGACCGGCCTTCTCGTAATGGACGTGAGGGGAGGCAAGGAGGAGGGGTTCACGAACTCAGCCGTCCTCATCGATCCCGAGCGGGGGATCGTCTCGCGATTCGACAAGGTGCATCTCGTGCCCTTCGCGGAGTACGTCCCGGCGGTTCCGCTGCTTCGGGACCTGATCAAGGCGTTCTCCGGGATCCGGCTCGAGAACGCGCGGCCGGGGGAGGGCTTTCCCCTCTGGGAGGCGGGCGGGACGCGGTACGGGACGCAGATCTGTTTCGAGGCGATCTTTCCGGAAATTTCTCGGGAGATCGCAAGGAACGGGGCGGCCTTCACCGTCAATATATCCAACGACGGCTGGTTCCGGGACAGCGCGGAGCTCGACCAAATGCTCGCGATGGCCCGGTTCCGGGCGATTGAGAATCGGATTCAGGTGGTCCGGGCCACGAACACCGGAATCTCGGCCTTCATCGAGCCGACGGGGCGGATTCAGACGGCGATCGCCGGGAAGGAAGTCGAAGGGGTCCTGGCGGCGAGGGTGAAGGTGACGGGGTCCTCGAGCCTCTTCCGGGGGCTGGGGAACGGGGTGGCGTGGCTGGCGGTTTTGGCGACGGCCGGGGGGATGGCCCGGTTCATTTTCGTTGACAGGAAGAAACGTACGGCCTAAATTGGGCGCGATCTGCGAGGGGAACTCTTAAAGGGGGTCGACCATGAGCCTGCTGTCGAAGTTGTTCGTCATCCTGGTGTTCGTCATCTCCCTGGTGAAGCTGGGCGTTGACGTGACGCTGTTCGCTCAGAAGGTCGACTGGAAGGACAAGTTCGTCAAGGAAGTGAACTACCACTACCAGACCCAGCAGATCAAGAACGCGGAGATCGCGGCCCGCGAGATGGAGATCGAGAACAACAAGGTGTTCATCGGCATCCTGACGGACCGCATCAACACGCTAGACACGGAGAACTCCTCGAAGGCGCAGCGCATCAACGACCTCCAGAGGCAGCTCGACTTCGCCAACACCCTCCAGACCAAGACCGAGGCGGACATGCAGGTGTTCGTCCGGCAGCTGGAGGTGCAGCTCGCGCAGATCCAGGAGCTCACCACCAAGATCGAGGAGCACCGCGGCAAGCTCGCCAAGTCGCTCAACGAGAAATCCCTCGCGGTCGCCGAGGTCCAGTACGCGCGGCAGCAGGCCGAGAAGCTCTCTCAGGACCTGGCCGAGCTCGAAGGCAAGCATGTCGACATGGCCCGCGACAAGAAGCACCTCGAGGAGAAGATCAACCACCTGAACCAGCTGGGCGTGAAGACCGACGTGGCGCCCAAGAAGCCCCTCGAGGGCAAGGTCACCGCCGTGGCGAACGAGATCGGCCTCGTGGTGATCTCGATCGGCAAGGATGACGGCGTGGGCGAGGGCGACGAGTTCACGGTCTACCGCGGCGGCGACTTCGTGGCGAAGATCCAGATCGATCGCGCCGACCGCCGCTGGTCCGCCGGCAAAGTGGTGCTCAAGAAGACCGATCCCCGCGTGGCGGACGACGTCTCGAATCACATCTACGTCTCGGCGCCCCGTCCGGGCGGCGGGAGATAGGAGGCGGTCATGGCTCGACGCGGCAAGGAACAGCCCGAGGAAGAGACCGTCGAAGAGGGCGCTGAAGAGGCCCAGCCGGCCGCCACGGAGTTCGTTCCCGAGATTTCGGCCAAGCCCAAGAGCAACGTCTACTCGGCGATCCTGATCCTCACGTTCTGCGCGTTCCTGGCGGGATGCATCCTGACGGGCCGCGAGGCGTGGGAGCACTACGACGTGCAGTTCTGGATGTTCACCAAGCAGCCGAAAGGCACGACGGCCACGTCGGGCGCTCCGACCGATACCGCGCCCTCCACCGGCACGAGCGAGGCTGCGACGGATAAGCCGGCGGATAAGCCGACGGAAGCCCCGCCGCCCGAGAAGAAGTAGATTCGGAACAGCCGATCGGGAAAGGCCCCCGGAGCCCCGGGGGCCTTTTCATTTTCACGCCGCTTTGCGCGCACCCTTGAACCGTCCGTTCACTTTGTGAATATTGTAGTTTATATTTTATAATTTACTTGTTTCCCCCTCCGAGCGGGGTATACTCCCCTCGACGCGCGGATGCGCGCCGAGGAGAGAGGGAACGTGAGAGGGGGAGCTTCACACCACTTCCGCACCTTCCGGCTTGCCCTGAGCAGGGCCGAGGGGCTTGCGTTGAGCGAGCTCAAGCCCAACGAGGTGCGCGTCCAAAGGCTCCCCGTGTTGCCGGAGGTCACGTATGCTGGGCATCCTTAAGCGCTGCTTCGGGTTTTTCTCCAAGGACATGGGCATGGATCTGGGGACCTGTAATACCCTGGTCTACGTCAAGGGAGAGGGCATCGTCCTCTCCGAGCCTTCGGTCGTCGCGGTGAAAAAAGGCACCAACAAGGTGCTCCTGGACGGCAAGGCCGTGGGGGCGACCGCGAAGGAGATGATCGGGAAGACGCCGGGGAACATCGTCGCCGTGCGCCCCATGCGCAACGGCGTCATCGCCGACTTCGACATCACCGAGGCCCTCATCAGCTACTTCATCCAGAAAGTCCACAACCGGAAGTTCGGCATCATGCCGCGCGTCGTGATCGCCGTGCCTTCGGGGATCACCGGCGTCGAGAAGCGCGCGGTCATCAACTCGGCCGAGCGCGCCGGCGCGCGCCAGGTCTTCGTGATCGAGGAGCCGATGGCCGCCGGCATAGGGGCCGGGCTCCCGATGCTCGACCCCATCGGGAACATGATCGTCGACGTCGGGGGCGGCACGACCGAGGTCGCCGTCCTCTCGTTGGGCGGCATGGTCGCCGCCAAGTCCGTCCGCGTGGCGGGCGACAAGTTCGACGAGGCCATCATCCAGCACCTCCGGCGCGCCTACAACCTGCAGGTCGGCGAGCAGACGGCGGAGAGGATCAAGATCCAGATCGGCTCCCTCTTCCCGCTCGAGGCCGAGTTGTCCCTCGAGGTGAGCGGCCGCGACGTGATGAGCATGATGCCCCGCCGCGTAGCCGTGACGAGCGAGGAGATCCGGGAGGCGATGAAGGAGCCGTTCGAGTCCATCCTCCAGGCGATCAAGGAGACGCTGGAGCTGACGCCCCCCGAACTCGCAGGCGACCTCACCGAGCGCGGCATCACGCTCGCGGGCGGTGGCTCGCTCATCCGCGGCATCGACCGCGCCATCCGCAAGGAGATCGACATTCCCGTCCGGACCGCCGAGGACCCCCTCACCTGCGTGGCGCGGGGCACGGGCCTCGTGATCGAGAACCTGGACAAGTTCAAGGACGCACTCGAGAGCGACGAGGATATCAACTAGGGACCGGGGAAGAGGAGAGGGGGGAAGAGATGGACAGGCTCATGAGGCACTTCCGGCGCGAGTACCAGATCGTGATCACCGAGCGCACCGCCCACCGGCTCGCCGAGACCGTCCGGAACATGGCGGGGGTCGACGCGTCGATCCAGCTCGGAGTGACGGGCTCCGACGAGGCGGCGCTCATCCCGCGCCGCATCGACGCGACCCTCGGCGACCTCCGCACGGTCCTCAGGGGCCGCCGGACCCACGTCGCGTAGCAGGACCGCGCGGTTATCCCTCGGCGATCGCGACCGCCGCGGCGTATTTCTGGGCGTGCGTGATGTTGAGGTGGACGCGGCGGATCCTGCGTCGGGCCGCGACCTTCTTCGCCTGGCCGGCCAGGCGGACGGTCACGGCGCCTGCCGGATCCCGGACGACCTCGACGTCGGTCCATCGGATGCCGCCGGACCATCCCGTCCCGAGCGCCTTCAGGACCGCCTCTTTTGCCGCGAAGCGGGCCGCGTAGTGGGCGATCCGGTTCCACTTATCCTCGCAGTAGCGGCGCTCCGCCGGGGTGAAAAGCTTTTCGAGAAAGGGCGTCCCCTGCCGCTTCATCGCGGCCTTGAAGCGGTCGAGCTCGATGAGATCGAGGCCGACTCCGAGGATCATTCGTGCATGCTAGGCCCGCGGCGGCGAAATGGCAAGCCGTCTCGTCTATAATAGGGTGATGACGACGCTGGCCCTGCTCGCCCTCCTTGGGACCTGCCAGGACGGGCCCCATCTGCCGCTCTCGGAGAAGGCGCTCTCCCGGGTGGGGCGGGACGATCGGATGGCCTGCGCCTATTACTATAGTAGGGACGCGTCCAACGCCCGACGCGACCTCCAGGAGATGGGAAGGATCGGCGTGGATACCGCGCTGGTTCTCGGAGGGGACGCCGCTTCCATGGAGGCGTTGGCCAAAGCCCTCGAGCAGCTGGAAACAGAAGGACGGGATCGCCCCCGAGTCGCCCCTGCGATCGACCCCGCCGCCCTCGAGGGTGCGGACCTCAGCACCGAGCAGGGGCGGAAACGACTCTACGGTCTGATCCGCGGCTTCTACTCCCGCGTCCCGCCCCGCGCGTGGGCGGTCGTGGACGGCCGCCCGATCCTCTGGCTCCTTCCTCCCTCCGGAGTGAAGTACGACAAGGATCTCGTCGCCGCGCTTCAGGCTTCCGCGCGGGCGGATTTCGACGGCCGCGATCTCTTCGTCGTGGCCGACGTCTCGTGGCAGGGCCTGCCGGCCGACCGGGTCTTCGCCTGGGGCGCCGCGCACGCGGGACCGCGCGAGCTTCCGATCGTCTCGGTGGGGCCGGGCTCTGCGAAGCCCGAGCGCCGGCGGGAAGAAGGGAAGTTCTACGAGCGCTCGTGGTACGTGGCCCTCCGCCTCGAGCCCCGGTGGCTCGCGATCGAGACGTGGAACGGCGCGGCGGAGGGGACCGACGTCGCGGAATCCAAGGAGCACCAGCGGAAATACCTCGAGGCGACGGAGAACCGGCTCCGCCGGTTCCGGTTGGGCGAGAAGATGGCGCTGCCGAAAGGGAAGTGGACGGGGGCGCCGAAGGCGCTCTACACGGCGAAGTATTACCCGCACGAGCAGGGGCTGGGCCCCGTGGCGACCGCGGAGGGCGCGTTCGAGTACATCCAGCTGCGCGGTATCGCGATGCTGCTTTCGAAGGAGGGGAAGGCGGGGGCGCGGAGGCTCCTGTGCCTCGACGTCGACGACAGCTTCTCGTTCTTCGAGCGACGCTCGTTCGACGTGGAGGTCGAGTTCCTGGACTCGGGGGAGGGCGTCTTCTCCCTGGAGTACGACGCGTGGGACAAGGCCCTCGAGATGGGCCCCCGTGCGGTCAAGTCCGCAGGCGAGCGCCGCTTCACCGCGACGGGGGAGTGGCGGACGGAGAAGTTCGATCTTCCGGACGCCCGGTTCGGAAACCTCCAGCCCGGAGGCTCCGACTTCCGCCTCGTGACGGAGAAGCGCGGCCTCGCCGTGCGGCGAATCTCCCTCATCCCGAAGTAGTGCTTGACGACCCCGGACCTCCAACCTAAAATCGCGCCCTTGTCGCCCGAGCCCCTTCCACGGGTGCGGGTGGCGAGGTGGCCCGCCCGTGCGGGCGGGCCTGTGTAAATGTCCGGTGTTTGGGAGGTTACTGGGATGCCTACGGGAACGGTGAAGTGGTTCAACGATCAGAAGGGGTACGGATTCATCAAGCAGGAGGGAGTGACGGAGGATATCTTCGTCCATCACACGGCGATCAAGATGGAAGGCTTCCGCACGCTGACCCCGGGCGAAGCCGTCGATTTCGAGATCAAGAAGGATGAAAAGGGTCTGAAGGCCGTCAACGTGGTGCGCGCCGTCGGAGCCCCGGCGGTGCCCGTGCAGTAGGTCGAGTCGAAAGAAAGCACCCCCGGGTCGCGAGACCCGGGGGTTTTTTTATGGAGATAGGCGGATCCTCGCCCAGGGGCACCGGGGCACACCCGAGGTGGGGTCGCGTCCCGGAGGCTCTTGGAGATAAGGAGATGAGGAGGGGTCAGCGGGGGAGGCGGCCTTTGAGGGGGCATTCCTCGCATCGGGCCTTCTTCCGGCAGAACTGCTTCCCGACCGCGACGATCAGGGCGTGGAACTCGTTGAAGAGGGGGGCGTCCCGGGGAAGCCGTTTCTCCAGGAATTCCTTCATGTCGTCGTACGTCGCCTCCTCGCCGATCATCTCGTGACGTGTGAGCACCCGGTGGGTGTAGGCGTCGACCACGAAGGTCGGGAGGTCGAGCGCGTAGAGAAGGATCGAGTCAGCCGTTTCGGGACCGACCCCCTTCACCCCCAGGAGCTCCTCCCGGAGGCGATCGGGCGGCACGCGCCTCATGGACTCCACGTCGGCGCCGTGCTTCGTGACGAACCATTCGACGAAGCTCTTGAGGCGTTTCGCCTTCACGTTGAAATAGCCCGCGGGTTTGATCGCCAGGGCCAACGTGTCCTGGTCGAGCTCGTGGATCTTGCGCGCGTCGAGAAGGCCGTAGGTCTTGAGGGTTGCGATGGCCTTCTCGACGTTCTTCCACGCCGTGCTCTGAGTCAGGATCGCGCCGACCATGATCTCGAAGGGGGTCTCGCCCGGCCACCATTCCTGCGGGCCGTAGTGTTCGAGCAGGTCCCGGTAGTAGGCCCGGAGATCGGCCATCAGTCCGTGAAGAGGGCCTCGACGAACTCGTCGGCGTTGAAGCGCGCGATGTCGTCGGGGGTCTCCCCCGTGCCCACGAACTTGACGGGGATGTCGAGCTGGTCCTTGATCGCGACCACGATGCCGCCCTTGGCGGTGCCGTCGAGCTTGGAGAGGAAAAGGCCGCTGACCTGGGTGGCGGCCTTGAAGTGGGTGGCCTGCGAGATCGCGTTCTGACCGGTCGTGGCGTCCAGGACGAGGAGGACCTCGTGAGGGGCGCCGGGGATCTTCCGCTCGGCGACCTTCCTGATCTTGGAGAGCTCGGCCATGAGATTCTCCTTGGTCTGGAGGCGGCCCGCGGTGTCGATCAGGAGGACGTCGGCCTTCCGCGCGGTCGCGGC
>CAZSCC010000185.1:0-7097 GCA_964604905.1 uncultured Planctomycetales bacterium | reverse complement strand
CCGAGCTCAGGATCCTCGACATGATCGATCCGGCGAGCCGGGAACTCTCCCGCGCTCGGCAGTGCGGGATCACCACGATGTTCGTCGCCCCCGGGAACCGGAACGTGATCGGCGGCCTGGCCGCGGTGATCCGTACGGCCGGCGCCAGCCGCGCCGACCTGACCCGGGTGGATGGAGCGGCGCTCAAGGCCGCCATGGGAGCGGCCCCCGCGTCGGGGAACTATCCGCCGCGCGGGACGCAGGCCACCTTCTTCGCACGCCGACCGACCACCCGGATGGGGGTGGCCTGGGAATTCCGGAAGGCCTTCGCCGACGCCAGGGAGGGGGGCAGCGGCGTCCTCCGCCATGCCCTGGAGGGGAAGCTCCACCTGCGCATCGCGGCCTCCCGGGCCACGGACATCGAGACGGTCCTCAAGCTGGCGGAGGAGTTCAATCTGACGATCGTTCTGGAGGAGGCGCAGGAGGCCTGGAAGGTCGCCGAAGCGATCGCCGCCCGCAAGGTCCCCGTCGTCCTCCGGCCCGAATTCGAATCGACCGACGGCAGCGAGGGAGGCGAGATCCGTTTCGACTCGCTCCGACGGCTCTCCGAAAAGGGGGTGCGCGTCGCGCTCCTTCCGGCGAGGGCGGACGATCCCGAGTCGCTCCTGGGGGCGGCGATGCTGGCGGTCAAGCACGGGACGAAGCGCGAGGACGCGCTCCGCGCGGTGACGCTGACGCCGGCGGAGATCCTCGGGGTGTCCGACCGCATCGGCAGCCTCGAAACGGGGAAGGACGGCGACCTCGTGATCCTGTCGGGCGACCCCCTCGACCCGACCACTCGGGTCGAGCGCGTGATGATCGGCGGGAAGACGGTGTTCCACGGGAGACCCGAACGATGAAGCCATTCTGGACCCTGCTCCTGTTGCTGGCACCCGTTCCCCGCGAAGACGGCGCGGTGGCGATCAAGGGTGCGCGCATCATCACCGTGAGCGGAGAGGAAATCGAGGGCGGGACCGTGCTGATCCGGGGCGGAAGGATCGAGGCGGTGGGGAAGACCCTCGAGATCCCCTGGGACGCCCGCGTCATCGACGGCGCGAAGAAGGTCATCATGCCCGGCCTGATCGAGGCGCACTCGTCCCGCGGCACGGACCGGCCCAACGAGCGCCTGGCGAGCGTGCCGTTCGTCTCGACGTTCGACTCGATCAACCCCGTCGACCCCTACTTCGAGGATTCGCTCCGCCAGGGGCAGACGGCGCTCTTCGTCCTCCCAGGCAACGACACGATGATCGGCGGCCAGGGCTGCGTGGTGCGTCCGACGGGGGTCACGACCGAACAGATGGCGGTGGCCCGGAACGTGGCGATCAAGATCTCGCTCAAGCCCCGGCCGGGCACAAGCCGCATGGCCCACCTGGCCGCGCTCCGCAAGGAGTTCGACGAGGTGACCGAGGCGCTGAAGGAGAAGGAGACGAAGAATCCGGATCTCGAGATCAAGCGCGAGCCCATGGCGCGGCTGCTCAAGGGGGTCACCCCCGCGTTCGTCTATTGCCCGACCGCTTCCGACGTGCATCGCGCGATCGAACTCTCGGAGACGTACAAGTTCCGGATGAAGCTCGTGCTGGGCCGCGACGGATGGAAGGCCGCGGAAGAGATCGCCCGCCGCAAGCTCGAGGTCGTTCTGTCTCCTGAGATCGCGTATTGGGAGATCGACGAGGAGCGCCACGAGGAGGTGCGCCGCTCCGGCGTGGCCGCCCTGGCGAAGGCGGGGGTCAAGTTCGCGCTCCAGAGCGATGGCGGGGCCTTCGGGTCCAACTACCTGTGGTACCAGGCCGCAACGGCGGTGAAATACGGACTCTCGCGCGCGGACGCCCTCAAGGCGATCACCCTCTGGCCCGCGGAGATCATCGGGCTCGGCAGCCGGATGGGGTCGATCGAGAAGGGGAAGGACGGGAACATCGTCGTCCTCACGGGCGACCCGCTCGACGGCCAGACCTGGGTCGACACGGTCCTGGTCGAGGGCAAGGTGGTGTACGAACGCGCGAAGGACGAGAAGCTCAAGCGCGTGATGGACCTGCGGAGGCCGTGATGAGGAAGTGGGCAGCCGTCCTGGCGATCCTGACCCTGGCGGCGGTGCAGGAACCCCGCCCCGTGACCATCGTGCGGACCGGCCGGGTCTACACGGGCACGGGCGAGGTGATCGAGCGCGGCATGATCCGGATCGAGGGCGGGCGGATCGTCGAGGTCGGCGCCGTGATGGACATCCCTGCCGGAGCGACGGTCATCGACGCGCTCGGTCAGGTCGTGATCCCCGGGCTCGTCGACTCCCAGGCGACCGTCGCGGACGAGGGGCGGGACGCGGAGGAGTCGGTCTCGCAGGATATCCGGGCCCTGGACGGCTACGACTTCTACCAGTCGAACCGGCGCCAGCTCTCCGGCGGGGTGACGTCCCTCTATGTGTCGCCCGGGTCGCATCGTCTCGTCTCGGGGATCGGGGCGGTGCTGAAGACGGCGGGCCGGGGGCCGAAGGAACGGACGATCGCGCCGCTGCACGGTCTCCGGGTCACGCTGGGCGAGACCTCGAAGAACCCTCCCACGATCTTCAACCCTCCCACGCGGGCCTCGGCCGACCGGCCGCTCACGCCGGCGAGGCGGCAGTACCCGTCGTCGCGGATGGGGCAGTTCGCCGAACTCAGGCGTGCGACGACCGTCCCGGGTCCCTTGAAGGACCGGAGCCAGCCGCTCATCGTGACGGCCCACGCCGCCGACGATATCGTGAAGGCGATCCTCTTCGCCGAGGAGGCCAAGCTCCGGATCATCCTGGCGGGGGCCGAGGAGGCTCCCCAGGTGGCGGACCTCCTCGCCGAGAAGGGGATCCCCGTCATCTTCAATCCGAGCTACGCCCCGGGGCGGCGGGACCTCTCCGACGACCTCCGGCCGGGAGCCGAGCCGACGGGATCACTCGAGGGCGTGGCGGCCCTGGCCAAAGCGAAGGTGATGTTCGCCCTGCAGGCGCCGGAGGACGGCGACCTGAAGGAACTCCTCTTCATCGCCGCCGCGGCGGTGCGAAGCGGGCTTTCGGAGCGCGAGGCCCTCGCGTCCGTCACGGTTTCGCCGGCGGAGATCCTCGGGGTGGCCGACCGGGTGGGCTCGATCGCGCGGGGCCGGGACGCGGACCTGGTCTTCCTGAACGGAGACCCGCTCGCGCCCGCGTCGCTCGTCCAGCGCGTCATGATCAACGGGGAATTCGTGTTCGAGCGCAAGGCGGCGGACGTCCAGACGTACCGGGCGGTCCGGGACACCTCGGGGAAGGGCAAGGATCTCCTGGCGATCAAGAACGCCCGGATCCTGACCGTCACCCAGGGGGTGATCCCCGAAGGCCTCATCTTCATCGAGAACGGGAAGATCTCCTACGTGGGCCGCGGCCGGCCGATTCCCCCGCAGGCGAAGGTGATCGACGGGACCGGGCTCACCGTGGTTCCGGGATTCATCGACCTCGACTCCCATCTGGGCTTCCACTTGGACCGCACCGAAGGCGCAGCGAGGGGGGGGCGGACGGGGGGCACGCCGGCGTCCCTGACCGTGCCGCCGTCGACGCTGATCCGGACGGACGATCCCGCGTTCCGCGCCGCGGCCGCCTCGGGGGTGACGGGCATCCTGCTCGCGCCCGATTCGTCGGGCGTCTGCAGCGTGGTGAAGCTCTCGGGACAGAAGGGCGCCGTGGTCCGCGAAGTCGCGGCCCTCAAGTTCACGGTGACGGGGGGGACGGCGGCGTACCAGGCCCTCAAGCAGCAGCTCCAGGCCGCCAAGAAGTATGCCGACGACTGGGAGGTCTACGAGCGGACGAAGAAGGAGCCTCTCAAGCCGGCCGCCGAGCCTCCCAAGCCGGGGGACCCCATCACGGGGACCTGGAAGGGGGCGCTGGAGGCGACCGAGCCCGTGATGAAGACCGAGTTCACGGCGGAACTCAAGCTGGACGGCACGAAGGTCACGGCGATGGTGCTCGCCCAGGCCCCGGGGGCCCAGCCGGAGAGCCATGAGGGGACGTTCGACAAGGGAGACTTGATCCTCCAGCGCGCGCAAGGACCGCTCAAGTCCGAGTTTTCCATGAAGCTCGTGGCGCCCGACCACCTGAAGGGGACGTGGAAGGCCACGGTGCAGACCGCGGAGCGGAAGGGGACGATCGAATGCCGCCGGGAGTCGGCGGCGCCGAAGCCGGAGCTCAAGGAGCCCAAAAAGGACCCGGCCCTGGAGCCCTATCGCAGGCTCTTCGCCAAGGAGATCCCCGCGATCGTCGAGGCCCGCGACCTTACGGCGATCGAGAACGCGGCGAAGGCGTTCCGCGGGGATTTCGGGCTGGACTGCGTCGTCCTCGGGTCACAGGACGTGGCCTTCGCGAGCGATCTCCTGTTCGACCGGGGCGCCGGGGTGGCCGTGGGCCCGGATCTCCTGGTGGAGAAGCGAGGGGCGGTGATCAACACGGCAGAGGCGCTGGCCTCCCAGGGGGTCACGATCGGATTCGCGTCCTCGGCCCTCTCCGGCACGCGACACCTGCCGCTCTCGGCGGCCTACGCGGTCCGGCACGGGCTGGATCCTTTCGACGCCCTGAAGGCGCTGACCGTGAGTCCCGCGCGGATGCTCCGCCTGGAGTCGCGCCTGGGATCGATCGAGCGGGGCCGCGACGCGGACCTCGTCCTCTTCAGCGGAGACCCATTCTCGATGACGAGCCGGGTCCGGTACGTCATCATCGACGGAAAGATCGTCCACGAGGGACCATGAAACGATTCGGATGGGTCCTCGGAGCCCTCGTCCTGATCAGCGCGCGGCAGGAGCCGCGCGTCCCGACGGTGGTGGCGATCAAGGTCGGGAAGATCTTCACGGCGGGCGACCGGAACTTCGACAACGGGGTGATCCTCGTCCAGGGGGGGAAGATCAAGGCCGTCGGGAACGTCGAGGTTCCCGAAGGGGCGGAGTTGCTGGACTTCTCCAGCGCCTGGGCGACCCCGGGCCTCGTCGACCTGCACTGCCATGTCGGGGGGATGATCCGGGACATCAACGACATGGTCCATCCCACGAACCCGGAGCTGTCGACCCGGGCGACGATCGACCCCGACAGCGAGCTGCTGAAGGACGCCGTCGCGGGCGGGGTGACCACGGTGCTCTACATCCCCGGGAGCGGGACGAACATGTCGGGCTTCGGGACCCTCATGCACACCGCGGGGGGGAAGACGATCGAGGAGCTCGTCGTCCGCTTCCCCGGGGGGCTGAAGGTCGCGCAGGCGTGGAACCCCGAGCGCTTCGGAGGCGACCTCGGGATGTCGCGGATGGGGATGTGGTGGGGGCTCCGCGACGTGCTCCAGGAGGCCAGGACGTACCACGAGGCGTGGACCGCCTACGAGAAGGGGGACTCGAAGACGGTCCCGAAGAAGAAAGAGAGCCTGGAGAACATGCGGGGCCTCTTCCAGGGGAAGTGGCCGGTGATCATCCACACCGCCGACGCGCGCGACGTGATGGGCACGGTCCGGATGTTCCACGACGAGTTCAAGATTCCCTGCATCGTGTCGCACGGGGAGTTCGGCGGGTTCAAGTCCGCGCCGGAGATCGCCAAGCGGGGCCTCCCGGCGAACATCGGGCCGCGCACCTACGACTGGACGATCATGATCCACGATGGCCGCTGCTACGGGATCGCCGAGAAATACCGGGAGGCGGGGGTTGAGCGCCTGTCGCTGAACACCGATTCGCCGGTCGTGCCGCAGGAGGAGCTGATCGTGCAGGCCGCCATGTCGGTCCGCCTGGGGCTCCCCGAGGAGAAGGCGTTGAGGGCGGTGACGATCGAGCCGGCGAAGGCCGTGCTGATCGACCATCGGCTGGGATCGCTCGAGAAGGGGAAGGACGCGGACATCGTGCTGTGGACCGGAAACCCGCTGGACGTGCGGAACCGGGTGCTCCTGACGATGATCGGCGGCAAGGTGGTCTACGACGAGCGGGTGAAGAAGCGGGTGACCTTCGGGGGGGGCTGGTGAGGCTGCTCCTGCTGCTGCTCCTGGGTGGGGACATTTCAAGCTCTTTGATTTATCCCCAGGAGGAGGAGTCCTTCGCGATCACGAACCTCCGGATCATCACGGTCACGAAGGGCGAGATCGACGGGGGGACGATCCTGGTCAAGGGGGAGAAGATCGTCGAGGTGGGCAAGCAGGTCAAAATCACGGCGGGTACCCGGGTGATCGACGGCAAGGGATGGACCGCCTTCCCCGGCATGGTGAACGCCGTCTCCCGGCTCGGGACAGACCCCTTCGCCAGCGCCGGGGGTGGGGCGGGGGCGACGCCGCTCAACGCCGCCTTCGACGAGATCAATCCCTCCTCGGACGTGTTCACGTACTGCTTCCGGTCGGGCGTCACGGCCTACGGAGTCCAGCCGACCGGCGGCACGGTGGGCGGACTGGGCGCGATCCTCAAGCCCGTGGGCCTCCAGAAGGAGAGCATGGTCCTCGACAAGTCCGCCTTCCTCCGGATCACGCTCCAGGCGAACACCCAGAGCAAGGAGGCGCTCCGGCAGGCGCTGGAGGCCGCCAAGCGGCAGATCGAGGCCGAGAAGAAGACGCCGCCCAAGCCGGTGGTGCCCGAAGAGAAGGCTCCTCCCGTCGTCCGGTTCCTCCGGGGAGAGATCCCCGCGATCGTGGTCGTGAGCGGGGCCGCGGAGCTGCTCCATTTCTGGCAGATCATGGATGCCTACGCCGAATTCAAGACCCGGATCGCCTTAGCGGTCCCGGCCGACGCGTACAAGGCCGCGGAGGAACTGGGGAAGAGGAAGGCGCAGGTGATCCTCCGGCCCGACCTCACCTTCGCGCCGTTCACGCGGGACCGGGTGAACCCCGCGGCCGAACTGGCGAGAGCGGGGGCGGTCGTGGCGTTCGCCCCGGGGGCCGACGTCGGAGAGGCCGCCGAGAGCTATCTCTTCCGCGTCTCCGAGATGGTGAAGTACGGGCTGCCCCGTGACGTGGCGATCCGCGCGGTGACGATCGTTCCCGCCGAGATGCTGGGGCTCGAGAAGCGAGCGGGCTCTCTCGATGCGGGAAAGGACGCGGACCTGCTCCTCTTCGACGGAGACCCGCTGTCGGCCGGCA
>CAZSCC010000184.1:0-3150 GCA_964604905.1 uncultured Planctomycetales bacterium | reverse complement strand
CCCCGCGGTCGCGTTCCGGCAGGCCGGCCGCGGGCGCGTGGGGGCCTTCGCCTTCGACCGCCCCCACCCGAAGCTCCTCGCGCAGGCGATCGACCACGTGGCCGGCCCGTCGAGCGGGGGGCTGCTCCTCTCGATCAATCCGCCGGTCGTCAGGGCCCGCGGGGGCGATCCCTCCCCGCTCCATCCGACCTACACCGTGATACCCTCCGGCCAGACGGGCCCGATCGAATTCCGCCAGGTCCTCTCCGAGGTCTGGGAGGCGCCTCTTCCGCGGACGAAAGCGGGGACTCTGTGGATCGAGTGCGGGACGTCCCATGCCTCCCTCACGATCCCCTCCGCGCCGGAGTACGAGGCGCTGGGCATCGACCGGAAGGCCCTCGAGCGGATCGCCTCCGAGACGGGCGGGAGGATCCTCGGCTCCCCGGGCGAACTCCCGGCCCTTCCCCGCCCCTCCGCCCCCGAGCCCCGACCCGGGCGGCCGCTCTTCCTCGCGGCGGCCCTCGTCCTGATCTTCCTCGAGATGGCCCTGACGACCTTCTGGAAGGCATGATATAATCCCCTCGGCTACAAAGGAGTGCTCATGGACTTCACGATGAAGAAACTGGTCGTCGTCGTGCTCATCTTCGTCGGCATCATCGTGCTTCCCGTCTTCCTCTGCTCCAGCAGCACGATGGAGTACTACCAGAAGAGGATCGACAAGGAGCCCAACACGGACTTCAACAAGTGGCTCCAGATGACCAGCGCGAACGTGTGCTACAAGACCATGCGCCCCGAGCTGTCCGCCGAGTACTACCGCAGGTTCCGCGACCGGTACAAGGAAGACCCGCGCCGTCCCCATGCGTTCCTCCGCTACGCCAAGTCCCTCGAGGACTGCGGCCGCAACGCCGACGCGATCGAGGAGTACAAGAGGTACATGGAGGAATACCCCGAACGCGAGGACTCGAAAGAGGCGTTCAACGGCATCGACCGCATCAAGTACGTCAAACCCGTCAAGTGAGCCCCGAACCGTCCGGTGCCTGACCCCGTTTCCTCTCCCCAACCGCCATGCATCCGTTCAAAGCCTACGATGTCCGCGGGAAGTACCCTACCGACATCAATGAAGACCTGGCCGAACGCGTGGGCTCGGCCTCCGTCCGTTTCCTGAAGGGGAAGCGGATCGCGGTGGGGCGCGACGTACGCCTCTCCGCCCCCGCCATCGCCGCCGCCGTCGCGCGCGGGGCGGGCTGCGAGGTGGTCGACATCGGCCTCTGCACGACGCCGATGCTCTACTTCGCGGTGGGCCACCTCGGGCTGGACGGGGGCATCATGGTGACCGCGTCCCACAACCCGCCGGGAGACATCGGCTTCAAGATCTGCCGCGAGCGCGCGTTCCCGATCGGCGAGAGGACGGGCCTCAAGGAGATCGAGGCGCTCTGCAAGGAGAAGCCCGCGGGCGGCTCCCGGATCACCCCGATGAACCTCGTCCGCGAGTACCGCGAGCACCTCCGCCGCCACGTGACGAAGACGCCCAGGATCCGCGTCGCGGTCGACACGGCCCACGGCGCGGTGGGCGTCCATTTCGACGCGGTCTTCGGCGACCTCCCCCTCGAGTTCGTCCGCCTCTGCTGGGAGCCCGACGGGCGCTTCCCCAGCCACGAGCCCAACCCGCTCAAGGACGAGAACATCCGGGACCTCCAGGCGGCGATGAAGGAGACGAAGGCCGACCTGGGCGTGGCCTTCGACGGCGACGGCGACCGCTGCATCTTCCTCGGGCCCGGAGGCACGCGGATCGGGAGCGATCTCGTGACGGTGCTCCTCGCGCGCGCCGAGCTCCGCCGCAGCCCGGGCGCGGCGATCGTCTACGATCTCCGCTCCAGCCACGTCGTCCCCGAGGAGATCCGGAAGGCCGGGGGCAAGCCCGTCCGCGAGCGCGTCGGCCATGCGTTCATCAAGGAGACGATGAAGAACCAGAACGCCGCGCTCGGCGGCGAGCTCTCGGGCCACTACTACTTCAGGGACCACTACTTCGCCGACTCGGGGATGATGGCCTTCGCGAAGGTCCTGGACCTCCTGGGCCACGAGGGGAAGCCGATCGACGACCTGCTCGCGCCGCTCCGCCGGACCTTCGCCACGGGCGAGATCAACTTCCATGTGGCCGACAAGGAGGGCGTCCTGAAACAGCTCGCCGCCACGTTCAAGGACGGGCGGCAGGATTGGCTGGACGGGATCACCGTCGAGTACGAGGACTGGTGGTTCAACGTCCGCGCGTCGAACACCGAGTCCCTGCTCCGCCTGAACCTCGAGGCCGCGACGCGCGAGAAGCTGGACCAGTGTCGGGAGCACCTCTTCTCGATGCTCGGGAAACCCGAATGACGCGATGGACGGGCCCGATCCTCCTGCTCCTGGCCGCGTGCCGCCCGGCCGGGTCGCCGGCCGCGGCCGCCCCGACCGTTTCCTTCCCGAGGCGCTGCTCGAGCTGCGCCCTCGAATCCGGGCCCAACCACGCCTGCTCGATCACCCGCTGGTGCGCCCCGTGCGCCCGCGACGCCGCTCCCGACCATCGCTGCGAGCGGACGGGCTATTGTCCGAAGTGCCGCGCGGAGACGGGACGGGGCCACGTCTGCGGAATGACCACGGCCTGCCTCTCCCCCGCCTGCGCCAGGGGCGGCTGGCCGGTCGACCGCGGCCCCAACCACGCATGCGGCAAGAGCAGCTATTGCCGCGACTGCAAGGTCGACGCCGGGATCGATCATTCCTGCCGCTCGGCCACCTGGTTCTGCCCGCGCTGCGAGGTCGAGGCCTCCGAGGCGCACCTCTGCGACTTCTCACGCTACTGCGCCGCCTGCTCCAGCGAGCGCGCGATCCGCGACCGCCACCTCTGCGGTCGTACCCGCTTCTGCCCTTCCTGCGTCTCGGACCGGACGTTCGTGCACGCGCACACGGGGCCGTCGGGCTCCGCAAATTGACTTGACAGCTGGCCCATTCCGGATACACAATTAGGGAGTCGGGAGGTCATCCCGGCGCGGTTCTGTTAAGGAGAAGAACGCCTCGTGGAGCGGGGATCTGCAGTCCCGGCCGGCGGCGGTCGCCGGCCGCGGTGTGACGCAAACTAGGAGGAAGCTCGATGTCGAACAAGCGCAAAGGATTCACCCTGGTCGAGCTGCTGGTGGT
>CAZSCC010000183.1:0-1776 GCA_964604905.1 uncultured Planctomycetales bacterium | reverse complement strand
TTCATCGGCTTGTTGATGTCCGGCTCGGAGGCGACCAGCTGGATCTGGAACCCGGGGGGGAGGTGGAAGGTCTTCAGCTGGTCGGCCGGCGTCATGGGGTCGGACTTCGCCACCGGCGGAGGCTCCTGCGGCACAAGGCCGAGGATCACGATGTAGACAAGAATGCGGCTCATGGGGCCTCCCAGGCGATTCCACGTGCTAATACGTATTGGCCGTTCCTCAGGTTCCGGTTGTGCAGATTGTTGCGCAGCCTCCGGGGATTGCAAGCCATTTCGCCCCCGGCACACTTCTTGCGATTCATGCAGTAACTTCCGCCGGGATCCCGAACAGGAGGGCATGATGAACACGGCCAGGATCGGTCTGATCGCCGTCAGCGGCGTGCGCGTGGCCAATCCCCGCCTGGCCCGCCTGGGGGTCACTCTGCCGGGCTTCGTGGAACGGGCGAAGGTGATCGCCAGCATGCCCTCCTTGGGGCTCCTCACCCTCGCCGCCGTCACCCCCCCGGAGTACGACCTCAGCTATCTGGAGAGCCCCGAGTTCGATCCCGGGAAGCTCCCCCCGTTCGACCTGGTGGCGGTCAGCTCGTTCACCGCCAAGGCGGACGTGATGTACGCGATCGCCGACCACTACCGCGCGAGGGGGACGACCGTCATCCTGGGCGGCCTCCATTGCACCCTGCTCCCTCAGGAGGCGGCGGAGCACGCCGACGCCGTCGTCGCCGGGGAAGGGGAGGCGCTCTGGCCTCGCGTCCTGGGCGATTGGAAGGCCGGGCGCTTGAAGAAGGTCTACCGAAATGCGAGCGTCCACGACGTGGACCTCGCGCACGTCCCGGTCCCGCGCTACGACCTCCTGGACGTCGACCTCTACAACCGGATCCCGATCCAGACTGCGCGCGGCTGCCCCCTCGACTGCGAGTTCTGCGCGGCCTCGAAGATCTTCGGAGCCTACAAGCGCAAGCCGGTGGCGAACGTCGTCCGCGAGATCCGCGAGATCAAGCGCCACGTCGACCATCCGTTCATCGAACTCGCCGACGACAACACCTTCGTGAACAAGGAATGGTCGCGCGACCTCGTCCGCGCCCTCGCCGACGAGGGGGTCCACTGGTTCACCGAGACCGACGTCTCGCTGGCCGACGATCCGGCGCTTCTCGACCTCCTGGCCCGGAGCGGGTGCCGCCAGGTGCTCATCGGGTTCGAGTCTCCCAACAGGGACTCCCTGCGGGGGATCGAGGCGCGCGATTGGAAGGCCAAGCGGCACGACCGCTATCGCCGCGCGATCGACGAGATCCAGCGCCGCGGGATCACGGTCAACGGCTGCTTCATCCTCGGGCTCGACAACGACACCCCGGCGATCTTCGAGGAAGTCGAGCGCTTCGTGAAGTCGAGCGGCCTGATGGAAGTCCAGGTCACGGTGCTCACGCCGTTCCCGGGGACGGCGCTCTATCATCGGCTGAAGCGGGAAGGCCGCCTGCTGCGCGAGCGCTACTGGGACCGCTGCACGCTCTTCGACGTGAACTTCCGACCGAAGGGAATGACCGTGGAGGAGCTCGAGACCGGCGTGCGCTGGCTCTTCACGGAGATCTACAACTAGCGCGAATTCACGAAGCGCAAGCGCCGCTACATGGAGATCGTGAAGGAGCGGATGTAGCGCGGTCTACTTCGCGCGCGCCTTCAGCGACTCGTACGACACCGCCGGCGAGTTGTCGGTCGAGACGGGGAGGCCGAGGTCGCGCCAGCCTTTTTGCGCGACGCGACCCATGAAGTCGCGGCGGCCGCC
>CAZSCC010000182.1:0-2151 GCA_964604905.1 uncultured Planctomycetales bacterium | reverse complement strand
CCTGGCCGCGGCGATCCTCCTGGCGGGTTGTTCCGGCATCGGATTCACCGTCGATCGCCTTCCCGATGGGGCCGCCGCGCGCGGATACGTCCAGGTCTCCCGGCCCGTCGCCCTCCCCCGAAGCCGAATCACCTCCGACTGCGGGCCCGAGACGCTCTGCGCCGTGATCAACTATTGGGGCAAGCCCGCGGGCGTGCAGGAGATCTCCATCCTCGTGCGGGACGTCAACGTGAACGGCATCCTCACCACCCGCGTGCCGGCCCTGGCGCGCGCGAAGGGGCTCAAGGCGGTGTCGCGGACCGGGAGCGTGGGCCACCTCAAGAACGCCATCGACCGCGACGTGCCGCCGATCATCATGGTCGACTCCGGCTCCGGCAACTTCCATTTCTTCGTCGTGACCGCCTACAACGACCGCGAGCAGACGATCGTCTGCGAGGAGTACGACAACTCGAAGCGCCTGATCCGCTACGAGGAGGTGGAGGAGCGCTGGAAGCGAGCCGGCCAACTGATGATCGAGATCGAGAAGTCCACCGCGGACGACGACTTCCAGGCCGGCGCCGACCGCGAGGCCAAGGGTCGCTACGGCGAGGCGATCGCGCTCTACACCCGAGCGCTCCAGGCCGACCCCGCCCACTACGAGGCGCGCGTGGGCCTCGGGAACTGCTACCTCTCAACCCAGAAGCTGGAAGAGGCACGGACCGAGTACCGGCGCGCCTACGAGATCAACCCCGCCGACCCGAAGGTCTGCAACAACCTGGCGAACGTCCTCATCGAGCTCAAGCGGGACGCCGCCGAGGCCGAGCGCCTGGCCGCCGCCGCGGTGGACCACTACCGCGCCGAGGTGGCGCGCTCGAAGGAGGATCTCGCGCGCGAGACCCAACCCTCCCTCCGCGCGCTCCGCCAGAAGGAGCTGGCGTTCCAGCAACTCGACCTGGCCGCCGCGCTGGGCACGCTGGGCCAGGCGCTGGCCTTCGCGGACCGTCCCGTCCCGGCCATCGCGGCCTGGACGGCGGCGCTCGACCACTACCCGCTCACCGAGTTCGACGCGCGCGCCCGGCGGCTGCTGGAGATCGGGCTCGCCCAGCGCCGGATCTCCATGCCGGCCGACGCGAAGCGGACCCTCGAGCGCGCCCTCGAGGAGGCGAAGGACGCGCGCCTGAGGGAGAAGATCGAGGCCGCCCTCAAGGAATAGGCGCTCCGCCTACCGTTGTGCTGTTATAATACAGCCATCGTTAGGAGGGAGCCCATGGCCGCGGACGAATGCCTCTGGTGCGAATCGCGCAAGCTGGCGGATGGCCGCCTCACGTCGACGGGACGCGTCTACTTCCAGGCGAAGAAGGCGCGCTTCTGGACGTTCTCGGAGAACATGGTGGAAGTGCGCGCGCGGGTCTGCGTCGAGTGCGGGTACGTGGACCTGTACGCCGACACGTCGAAGCTCAAGCGCCTGGTGAAGCCTTGAGCTTCCCCATCCTGGTCGACCTCGATTCGGCGGTCCCGATCTACGCCCAGATCGAGAAGCAGGTCCGGGCGCTCCTGGGGAGCGGGCACTGGAGCCCGGGCGACCGGCTCCCGAGCATCCGCGAGGCCGCGGTGCGGCTCCGCGTCAACCCTCTCACGGTGGTGAAGGCCTACCGCCATCTCCAGGAGGAAGGGTTGATCGAGACGCGCCCCGGCGCAGGGGTGTACGCCGCGAAAACCGGGACGGCCCCGCGGGCCGCGCGGAAGCACGCGGTCCGGCGGGCGCTCGAGGAGGCGCTGGCGGAGGCCGCGGCCCACGGGCTCACGCGCGAGGAGGTGACCGAGATCTTCGACGAGGCCCTGCTGCGGCGCGGCGATCGGCTCAAGCGATGACGGTCGTGCTCTTCGAGGTCGTGCTCTCGATCGAGGCGGCGCTGGTGGGGGCGTGGGCGGCCTCGCGCTCGATGAAGTTCGCGACCGTGCTGGGGCTCCCGCTCCTGGGACTCGTCCTCCTCAAGTTCGCGGTGAGCCACATCCCGGCCGCGGAGGCGAGGCTCCTCCCCTGGGACTGGTACCCGCACGTGGCCGCCTGGTGGTACCTGGTCCCCACGATGTTCCTCTTCGGCGCGGGCCTCTGGGGGGCGCGGACCTCGACCGTCAAGCGCGACGTCCTCCTGGTCCTGGCCGGCCTCC
>CAZSCC010000181.1:0-37265 GCA_964604905.1 uncultured Planctomycetales bacterium | reverse complement strand
GTCCTCTACGGCGGCTGGGACCACCACTGGGATCTCAAGGCCGGCATGGAGAACTACCTCCCGAAGGTCGACGCGGCGGTCGCCACGCTCTTCGAGGACCTCTCCTCGCGCGGGCTCCTCGAGAAGACGATGGTCCTCGTCTGCGGCGAGTTCAGCCGCACGCCCCGCATGAACGACGGGAGCGGCCGGGGCACGCCGGGCCGGGACCACTGGGGCAACTCGCTCTCGGTCCTGATCGGCGGCGGCGGCCTGAAGGGCGGCGTCGTGGTCGGCTCGACCGACGCGCGCGGCGAGGCCCCCAAGGACCGTCCGCTCACCCCCCAGGACCTGCACGCGACGATCTACCACGCGCTCGGCATCGATCCCTATACGGCCTTCCTCAACCACCAGGGCCGCCCCGTCCCGGCGATCGACCACGGGGAGCCCATCCGCGAGCTGCTCTAAAAGGCTGTTGCAAGCCCGTTATTGGCCACGGAGGCACAGAGACACGGAGCAGACGTTCCAATCTAAAGAATGTCCCCCCTTCGCCTTCGAACATGAAACTCAAGAAAGGGTTCTTCTCCGTGTCTCTGCGACTCCGTGGCCGATCAAGGGGGGATCATCATTGACATCCCCCGAGGGGCGCCCCTATAATCGCGCGGAATTAAGCCTCTCGACGATGCCAACCTACGACTATGCCTGCTCGGGCTGTAAGCATCGTTTCGAGAGGTTCGAACCCATCGGCGCCGGCGGCCTCAAGCAGTGCCCGAAGTGCGGCAAGAGGAAGGCCAAGCGCATGATCGGGATCGGCGCGGGGTTGATCTTCAAGGGAAGCGGGTTCTACACAACCGACTCCAAGAGCTCCGCCCCGAAAGGCGGAGAGGGCGAGACTAAGAAGTCCGAAGCAGAGAAAAAGCCCGAAATTAAGCCTGAAGTGAAGAAGAAAGAGGAGAAGGAGCCTAAGAAATGAGAGAGCTCAAGGGGGATTGGCGCGACCTGTTCAACGGCTTCATGGTCGCCCTCGACCTCCGGAAGTGCTTCCTCGCCCTCTGCGGCATCGTCGTCACCATCTGCCTCTGCGGCGGCATGACGATCACGCTCGGCAACTCGCTCGACCCGGAGGCGGTCTCGGTCCCCCGCGACCTCGTCCTCCACAAGTGGCTCCGCGCCCAGTCCCAGGCGTGGCACGTGATCTACAAGGGCGCGGTCGTCAAATCCGCCGCCGCCCCGGCCGCCGCGGCCGGGCCCAAGGCCCTCGATGCCGGCGCCCCCAAGCCCGGCGGCGAGATGATGGCCATGAAGCCCAAGGCGGCGTCGGCCGCGGCCCCCGTCGCCGTCGAGCGCAAGCAGAACCATTGGCTGGCGGTCGGATACAGCGTGGCCTTCGCGCTCATCTTCGTCGCCATCTGGTCGTATTTCGGCGGCGCGATCGCGAGGATCGCGGCGTACGAGATCGCCAAGGACGGCGAGCGGATCGAGACGCGCAAGGCGCTCCTGTTCTCACGCAAGAAGTTCTGGTCGTTCTTCTGGGCGCCGCTCATCTGCGTGATCGGCCTCCTCTTCTTCGCGATGTGCAACTACGTGGGCGGCTTCGTCGGGAAGCTGCTCGACTTCCTCTGGGTGGGCGCGCCGATCGTGGCGATCCTCCTCCCGCTCGCGCTCCTGTCCGGCTTCATCATGACGCTCATCATGGTCGGGACCGTCACGGGCGCCCCGCTCTTCGCGCCCGCCGTCGCGGCCGAGGGAACCGACAGCTTCGACGCCGTGAGCCGCGGGTTCAGCTACGTCTACTCGCGCCCCTGGCACTACCTCTGGTACCAGCTGGTCAGCTCCGTGTACGGCTACATCTGCATCGCGTTCGTCATCCTCTTCGCGATCACGATGTGCCACGTGGGCGTCAAAGCGGGCGAGCTGGGCTTCGAGGTCTGCGGCGCGTGGGTGCCGGACCAGACGGTCGCGGACCCCGACTCGAGGTTCCGCGACATCACGAATTACTCCTGGTCGCTCATCCTCTCCGACGAGCACACGAACTGCGAGGCCTATCGCTGGGACGCCGTAGGGATCGTGAAGGGCCCCCATCCGTACGGCCGCCTGCAGACGCTGGCGAACGACATCGTGGGCGTGGACTACGAGCCGCGCGGCCTGAGGACCAAGCATCAGGTCGCGGCGTTCATCCTGACCCTGTGGCTGGCGATCACGCTCGGTCTCGCGCTCGGCTACGTCGTCAGCTACTTCATCTCGCAGCAGACGATGATCTACTACATCCTCCGCAAGAAGGTCGACGGCATCGAGATGAACGAGGTCTTCGAGGAAGCGGAGGAGGAGGCGAAGCCCGCCGAGGCCGTCAAGCCTGCGGACGCCCCCGGCGCCCCGCCCGCGTCGCCCGAGGCAGCGAAGCCGCCCGAGCCGCCCAAGGAGGAAAAGAAGTAACTGTTAACGAAATCGCGGCGCGATTTCGTTAACAGTTTGCTCCCAGCGGCGGGCCAGGGCCTTTCCCCCCCAGACGGCCAGGGGCAGCACCGCGGCCGAGGCCAGCACATCTACGACGTAGTGGTAGCGCAGCGCCACCGTCGCCAGCACGCAGCCTGAACACGGGAGGACGATCCAGCGGAAGATCCCCCGGTGGTGGCGCCAGGCCAGAACGATCACGATCATCGACATGAGCGCGTGGCCGCTCGGGAAGGCGTCCGGCATCTCCCACTCGGCCGCCATGAGCGCCGCGTGGAGGGGGCCCCCCAGGAGCCAGCCGTCCAGGATCGCCGGCCGCGGCATGAGGAAGTGGTGCGGGCCCAGCGCCGGGACCAGGAAATACCCCAGGTAGGACAGGAACAGCCCCGTCAGCAGGATCGTCACGTACTCGCGCAGCTTGACGTAGTCGCCGCTCCTCTGGATCGCCGCCCCGGTCATCAGCATCGAGAGGAAGTAGAACCAGTAGCAGAGGTGGAGGAGGTCGATCGCCGCCGCGGGGAACGCGTTCAGGAAGAAACCGTCCACGTCCCCGAACCACCGGCGGTCGATCGCCGCGAGCGCCCGGTCGAACCGCCCGTCGTGAAACGGGTGGACCTGGGGGATCAGGTAGTGGAGCTCGCGGAACGCGGCCAGCACGATCGGGACCACGTACCAGTAGCGCGCCACCGTCCAGAAGGGGCCTCCGAAGCGGCCGTGGGCGTAGACGACGAGCGCGATCATCGCGACCGCGAGCGCGTGGTAGGCCAGGTAGATCCACGCCCCTTCCGGCCGCCCGACGAGCACGATCGCCGTGAGGATTCCGATGTAGCCCAGCGCGACCGCGTCGAACGCGAAGAGCTTCTTCATGAGAGGAGCCGCGCGGCGGCGACCACCGCGGCGGTCTCGATGCGGAGGATCGTGGGGCCGAGGGAGTACCGCCGGGCGAACCGCCCCTCTTCCGCGGCCGTGAGCCCGCCCTCAGGGCCGATCACGACCCAGCCCGCGCCGCGCGGGAGGGGGTCGGCGGCGCCGGGGCTCGCCAGGAGGGCGTCGCCCGGCAGGTCCCGCGCGGGCCTCTCGGCGGCGATCGCCATCACGGGCGCGCCCGATTGCTTGGCCGCGGCGAGGGCGACTTTCTCCAGCCGCTTGCGCTTCGCCTCGCCCAGCTCGGCGACGCTGCGGTCGAAGCGGACCGGCTGGAACGCGGCGACCCCGAGCTCCGCCAGCTTCTCCACCATCCAGTCGAGGCGGCTCCCCTTTGGGACCGCGGCGGCGACCGTCACGGCCGGCAGCACGGCGCGCTCGAGCTTCTCGAGGAGCCGGATTCGCACGCCCCCGTCGGTCGATTCGATCTCGCCCGACCACGCCTCGCGCGGGTCGAAGACCGTGACGCGGTCGCCCGCCGCGAGCCGGAGGGCCTTCACCGCGTGGCGGGACTCCTCGGGCGAGAGCACGGCGGGATGGGTGATCTTCTCGACGAAGAAGCGCGGCATGGTTGGCGGATTCTAAGGGGGGACCGGGGAAAACGCAACTCCGGGCTTGCCGCGCTCCCGCGGGCGGGTCATACTCCCTCTGATGCCTCCGTCGCCCGCGCTGGAGATCGTCCGCAACGTCGAACGCGTGATCCTGGGCAAGCGCCCGGTGATCGAGACCGCGGTCGCCGCGCTGCTGGCGCGGGGCCACGTGCTCCTGGAGGACGTGCCGGGCGTCGGGAAGACGGTCCTCGCGCGCGCCCTGGCACGGTCGATCGGCGCCGAGTTCCGCCGCATCCAGTGCACGCCCGACCTCCTCCCCTCCGACGTCACCGGCGTGTCGGTCTACAACACCCGCGACCAGACCTTCGAGTTCCGCCGCGGCCCCGTCTTCACGAGCGTGCTCCTGGCCGACGAGATCAACCGCGCGACCCCGCGGACCCAGTCGTCGCTGCTCGAGGCGATGGAGGAGCGGCAGGTCAGCGTCGACGGGACCACCCACCCGCTGCCCGACCCGTTCTTCCTGATCGCCACGCAGAACCCGATCGAGCTCTCGGGCACGTTCCCGCTCCCGGAGGCGCAGCTCGACCGCTTCCTCGTCCGCCTCTCGATCGGCTATCCCGACGACGCCACCGAGATCGAGGTGATGGCCGCTCAGAGGGAGCGCCATCCGATCGACGCCCTCCAGCCCGTGCTGAATGCGGCGCGGCTCCGCGAGCTCCAGTCCGGCGTGGCCCAGGTGTACGTCCACCCGTCGCTCCTCCGGTACATCCAGCAGCTGCTGGCCCGGACGCGGCGGGACGATCACGCCCTTTACGGCGCGAGCCCGCGCGGCGGCCTCGCCCTCATGCGGGCGTCGCAGGCGCTGGCCTCGCTCCAGGGGAGCCCGTTCGTCACGCCCGACCACGTGAAGCACCTCGCCCCGTCGGTGCTCGCCCACCGGATCGTCATCAAGTCGCGCTCGCGCGTGCAGGGGGTGCAGGGCTCGAAGGTCGTGGAGGACGCGCTCCACGAGGTCGAGGTGCCCGTCGACTACGAGCCGGTGTGACGTGGAGCCTTCCCGCTCCACGCTCTACCGGTCGTTCCTGCTGGCGGCGCTCCCGGTGCTCGTCCTCCTGGGGGTGATGCTCGGGAAGCCGGCGTTCCTGGCGCTGGCCGGGGCGTGGACGCTCTTCCTGGCGCTCTCGGCGGTCTGGGCCCGTCGCGGCCTCTCGGGGATCCGCGTGGCGCGCGAGGTCTACCCGAGCGCGTTCGAGGGCGACGAGGTGGCGGTCCAGATGGTCTTGGAGAGCGACCGGCCCGTCCGGCGGATCGAGATCTCGGACGCCTTCGGCGCGGCGATCGTGGCCGAGCAGAGGATGCTGGAGCCCGGCCCCGTCGGCCCCGGGATGCGCCGCCGCCTCAAGTACGAGACCCTCTGTTCCCGGCAGTGGGGGGTCTACACGGTCGGCCCCGTCCAGGTCCAGACGAGCGATCCGGCCGGGCTCTTCCGCGCGGGGAGGGACCTGCCGCTCGCGGAGGAGTTCGCGATCTTCCCCCGCGTGTACGACGTGGCGGGGCTCGCGCCCCTCGGCGCGCAGCGCTCGATGGCCCCGCACGACGTGACGGCCTCTCGGACCGGGCAGAGCCTGCTCTACCTGGGAGTCCGCGACTACCGTCCCGGCGACGATCTTCGGCACGTCCACTGGCCCGCGACGGCGCGCCGCGGGACGCTCGTCATCAAGGAGCGCGAGGTGGACCTCGCGCCGTACTTCACGATCTTCGCCGACCTCGATCGCCGCCATCGCGCGGGGACGGGGCGGAAGTCGACGCACGAGTACGTGATCCGGACGGCCGCGTCGATCGTCTGGTCGGCGACCCGCGCGGGCGGGTTCGTGCAGCTGGCGGGCCTCGGGCGCCGGCCGCTCCATGTCCCGCCGGGCCGCGGCGACACCCATCTCGCGTTCGCGCTCTACGAGCTCATCCGCGCGGTCCAGGACGGCGGCGTGGCGCTCCCGGAACTGGTCCTGCAGCACCTGCCCTCGGTCCCTTCGGGCTCCACGGCGGTGCTCCTTTCGGGGACGCTCTTCCTGGAGCTGGGTCCGCTCGACGAGGTGATCGAGGGCCTGCGGGGGCGGGGCGCCCGGCCGGCGGTCGTCCTCATCAACAACTTCTCCTTCCCGGCGATCACGGGCTGGCCGCCGGCGCGGGCGGAGATCGTGGAGAAGCGCCGCGAGGTGGAGTACTTCCTGCGGTCGCGCGGAGTGCCGATGCGGATCCTCGAGGAGCCGGACGACCTCGAGGCGGTGCTGGGCCGGGGAGGGCTGGCGACGTGAGGAGCCCGCCGGTGGCGTTCCTGCGCGCGCGCCTGGTGGCGCTCTTCCTCCTATCGCTCGTGGCCGTCTACGGCGTCGGGCTCGCTCTGGCCCCGGTCTCCTCTCGTCACCCGCTCTGGATCGCGCTCCCCCCGCTCGTCCTGGCCGCAGCGACGCTCGGGGGAGCGGCTCTCATGGACCGCCTCTTCTCCATCGTCGACCGCGCGGGCCGCGGTCGACTGCAGCTGCTGGGCTGGCTGATCTACGGATTCGTCCTCGTGATGGTGCTGGTCGGCATCCTGACGGGCGAGCGGGGGCAGGGCGCGGTCCGGACGGGCGCGGGGGCGATGAGGCTCGCGCAGGCGGGCTTCCTCCTTTTCGCCGGGCTGGGCCGGGGCTATCTGGGCGCGATCACGAACGCCTTCGCGCTCACCTGCGTGGCGACGCTGGGCGGCGGGGCCGCGGCGACGACGGCCCTTTCGGCGCACGCGGGGCTCCTGGTATTCTTCCTCGTGGCGGATCACCATGCGCGGCTCTTGACCGACTATCCGGTCGACGTGCCGCCCGAGTCCGGCGGGGTGCTCCTGCGGGCGGCCGCGGTCGGAGGGGCGCTCTCCCTGGCGATCGTGCTCTTCTCCCTATGGGTTCCCTTCGAGCCCTATGCTCCGCTGGTCTCGCCCCGGGGGGGCGCGGCGCACGGGCTTCCGCGCGAGCAGGTGTGGGAGCTCGTGGGATACCTGGTCGGCGTCACGGCCCTGGCCGGGGCCGCCTTCTGGCTAGCCCTCCGGCTGGGGGGCGGGCGCGGAGAAAAGTCGGGGGCGAGCCCTGCGGCGCGAGTGGCGGCCCGGCGGGTGGCCGAGCCGGTCGCCGCGACCCCGCCCCCGGCCGACGTGGCCGATCCCCAGGGCTGGCGCGCGCGGATCGTGAAGCTGTACGTGCGGCTGGCCGGGCAGCTGGCGCGGCTGGGCGTGCGGCGGAGCCCCACGCAGACCCCGCGCGAGTTCGCGCGGGCGCTGGCCCCGGTGGCCGCGGCGGAGTCGCTGACCGATCTCTTCGTGCGGGCCCGCTACGGCGACGTCGAGCCCGGCGAGGCGGAGTTCAACGCCGCCTCGGCGGCGGGCGCCGAGATCCTCGACCACTTCCGCGGGAAGCGGTAGCCGGGGCGAGTCCACCCGGAAAGATGGATTTCAACACAAAGGCACAAAGCTCACACAGTGACTCTAATGCACGGATCTCTTAAGGCCGGCGGATGGTGCCGTCCTTGCCGCGCAGCCGGCCCCAATCGAGATCGAAGGGCGGGTCCTCCGTGATGGGGTACTTCGCGGCCAGTTCCTCGTTGAAGTCCACCCCGAGGCCGGGCTTCTCGTTCACCCAGAGCATGCCCTGCTTCACCTCCGGGGTGCCCGGGAAGACCTCCTTGGCCGCGTCGTTGAAGACGGTTGCCTCCAGGACGCCGAAGTTCCAGGTGGAGAGCGAGAGATGGGCGTTGGCGGCGTGGCCCACCGGGGAAACGTCGCCCGGGCCGTGCCAGGCGGTCCGCACCCGGAAGAAGTCGCAGAGCGCGGCGATCTTCCGACCCACGCTGATCCCTCCCACCTGCGAGAGGTGGCAGCGGATGAAGTCGATGAGCCGCCCGGAGATGAGGTCCACCCACTCGTTGGGGTTGTTGAAGAGCTCGCCCATGGCGAGGGGGCACGAGCTCTGCGCGCGGAGGATCTTGAAGTAGCCCACGTCCTCCGGCGCGAACGGGTCTTCGATGAAGAACGGGCGGTACTTCTCAAGGTCCTTGCAGAGCTGGATCCCCTGGATCGGGTGGACGCGCTCGTGGACGTCGTGGAGGAGTTCCACCTCGTCGCCGCACTCCTTGCGGATGTACTCGAAGAGCTTCGGGACCGTGCGGACGTAGTCGGACGGCTCGAAGGTCCGCCCCGCGAAGTGGCCCTCCCCGTCGAGAGGCCGGGGTTGCTGGGCGCCGCCTCCCGCCCCGTAGGCGGCCTGACCGGGAACGCCGACCTGGATGCGGACGAAGCGCGCGCCTTCGGCCATGAACGCCTTGACCCGCTGGGCGACGTCCTCGAGCGTCGCCCCCGACGCGTGGCGGTAGACCGGCACCGCCGTGCGGCACTTCCCGCCCAGGAGCTGGTAGACGGGCATGCCGGCGCGCTTGCCCTTCAGGTCCCAGAGGGCCATGTCGACCCCCGAGAGCGCGTTGGTCAGCACGGGCCCGTTCCGCCAGTAGGAGCTCTGGTACATCGCCTGCCAGAGGTCCTCGATGTTGTCCGGGTCCTTGCCCCGGAGGAACGGGTCGAGGAACTGGTCCACGGCCGCGGCCACCAGCTTGGCGCGCTGGGTGAAGGTGGCGCACCCGAGGCCGTAGAGCCCCGGCTCGCTCGTCTCGACGCGGACGACCACGAGACGGATCCGGGCGGGCGCGGTCAGGAAGGCGCGCACCTTGGTGATCTTGAGGGGCGCGGCCGCGCGGGCGGCGCGCTCCTGCGCCTGCACGACGGCCGGGGGCGTCCCGCACCCCACGAGGCCCGCCAGCGCGGCGCCCTTCGTCAGCTGGGACAAGAAGTGTCTCCGGTTCATGGATGCCTCCCTCGTTCTCCCTACGTTACGTTCGGGTTGGTTTGGGAGAGCCGCTCGAGCTATAATTGGGGGTTGAATCCCCTAGGGATGCCAGGACGTTACTTGTGGAGATGACGGTGAGGACGCTTTTCCTGTCCCTGGCGATCGCGCTCCCCTGCGGGGCCGACGAGCTGGTCCTCAAGAACGGGGCCGCCTTCAGCGGCGTCGTGCGCGAGGAGGGCGATAAGGTCGTCATCGAGCTCGATTTCGGGACGATGACGTTCCGAAAGTCCGAGGTCCGCTCGGTCAAGAAGACCTCCGATCCGATCCAGGAGTACGAGCAGAAGCTCCAGGGGGCGAGCGACGCGAAAGGCATCTACGACGTCGCGGTCTGGGCGCGCGAGAAGGGGCTCGGGACCCGGGCGAACGACCTCTTCCGCAAAGTGGTCTCCCTGGATCCCGATCACGCCGGCGCGCGGAGGGCCCTCGGCTTCGAGAAGGTCGACGGGAAGTGGCTCGAAGGGGACGACCTGATGACCGCCCGCGGGCTGCTCAAGCACAACGGCCGGTGGCTCCCGAAGGACACCGTCGAGAAGATCCACGAGAACGACAAGCAGATCCACATCGAGGCCGAGCGCCGGGAGACGGCCGAGAGGATCGCCCGCCTGCATCGCGAGGTCGAGTTGGCGAAGATCCAGCTGGAGCGCGAGCGCCTCGAAAGAGAGAAGTTGGAACGGGAGCGCCTCGATTTGGAAAGCTGGCGCTGGGGCGTCTGGACGTCGGGCGGGTACCGCTGGCCGACGAGCCGGCATGTCCTGACGATCCCGCCGCCCGTGCGGGCCGAACATCAGCCGCCACCGGTGATCATCCAGGGACCGTGTCCGCCGACGCCGCCCGCCGCGGCGCGCGTTCCGGCGCGGCCCTGAGTGGGGAGGATACGATCCATGTCGATCAAGACCGCGCTCGTCTCGCTGGTCCTGACTCTGGCCGCCTGGGCCCAGGACGCGAAGAAGAACCCCGAGGAAGAGAAGAAGAAGGACGAGGAAGCAAAGGTCAAGCTCGCCGAGTACCGGAAGGAGCTCAAGACCTGCAAGACCGACGCCGACGTGGGCCGCGCGATCGAGGGGTTGGGTAGCCTCCAGCATCCCAAGGTCCTGACGGAGCTCAAGGGCTGGCTGGGCAAGGGCAGCACGGAATCCGCGATCGCCGCCGCGGAGCAGATCGGCAAGTACAAGAAGGACAAGGATGCCGCCGAGGCGCTCGCCGGCGCCGCCGGCGCGCGCAAGGAGAAGGACGCCGTCGTCAAGTTTCTCCGCTACGCGGGAGACGTCGGGTACAAGCCCACGACGGCAAGACTCCTCGGCTTCTTCCGAAACAAGGAGACGGATGTCGCTCGCGAGGCGATCGACTCCTGCGCCAAGCTCAAGAGCCGGGATGCGGTCGATCCCCTCATCTCCATGGGCCGGGAGCTCGAATCGATCAAGGAGGAGAAGGACACCGGCGGCGGTGTGGGAGGCGGCGTGCTGGGCGGCGGGGTCACGGGCAGCGTGAACAACGATAACCAGGTCCGAAAGCAAACCCTCCTGCCGGCGGCCATCACGGCTCTCGAGCAGATCTGCGGCCAGAAGTTCGCGACCATCAGGGCGGCGGACGACTGGTGGCGGAAGAACAAGGGGAGCTTCAAGGAACTCGAATAGGGCTCCCCCATCCCGTACACTGGACCGGGATGGGCATTCGCCGGCGGATCCTCCTCGCGTTCCTGCTCCTCTTCGCCGTCGTCTTCCTCGCCACGGCGGTCGCCTCCACGCTCCTCATCGCCAACGCGGTCGGGCACCGGCTGGCCGCGCAGACGGAGAACGTCGCCCGTCTGGTCGACCGGATCGAGCGGCCCACGATGCTCAACTACCTGGACCGCCTGATGGAGCTTTCGGGGGCGGAATCGATCCGCGTGGGGGAGCTGTCGCGGGGAGCGCCAGGGTCGTCGCCTTCCGGAGAGCGGGTCTTCCGCGCGCCCACGAAGCACGGCGAACTGGTCATCGTCTACACGCCGGAGGTCATCTCGCGGGAGAAATCGGAGGCGATCCCGCCCTTCGTGCTCATGGCGGTCGCAGGGCTCGGGCTGGTGGTCGTCTTCGGCTATCTCACCGCCCAGGCGATCGCCCGTCCGCTGGAGAAACTGGCGGCGCAGGCCAAGGTGTTGCCGGCCGGGGAGATCATGCCGGTCGGGGGCGGCGCGGAGCTCGACCACCTGGTGGACGCGATGAACCGGATGCTGGCCGAGGTCCGCCGCACGGAGCGCCTTGCCGTCATGGGCCGCATGGCGGCGGGAGTCGCCCATGAGATCCGCAACCCGCTCTCGTCGATGAAGATGACCGTCCAGATGCTCCGCGAGGGCGTCCAGGACCGCGAACCGTACAACCTGCTCCTCCGGGAGATCGAGCGCCTCGAGCTCACGGCGGCGGAACTGGTGGGCCTCTCTCAGCCGCTCCGGAAGGAGCGGGTGAGACTGGACACCGTCGTCGACGAGGTGCTAGAACTCATGCGCCGGCAGCTGGAGCACCTCTCAGTGCGCGTCGAGAAGCGGTACGCGCCGGCCCCCGAGGTGGAGGTGGACGTGGCCCGCTTCAAGCGCTGCGTGATGAACCTGGTCCTCAACGGCGCCCAGGCGATGCCGTCGGGGGGCGCGCTCCGGGTGGGCGTCGCCGAAAAGGACGGCCGCGTGCGCCTCGAGGTGGCCGACGAGGGGCCCGGCGTCCCCGCCGAGGTGCGTGATCGGGTCTTCGAGCCGTTCGTCACCACGAAGCAGGACGGCGTGGGGCTCGGCCTCGCGCTGACCAAGCGGATCGTGGAGGACCACGGGGGCGCGATCGGCTTCGATCCGGCCGCGCGGGGGGCCACGTTCTGGATCGAGTTGCCCCATGGCTAAGAACGATCGGCCGCAGAGGCACGGAGCGGATGTTCTTTCAAAGATGATTCCCCCTGCGCCTTCGGACATGAACTGCGGGAAAGGATGTTTCTCTGTGCCTCTGTGCCTCCGTGGCCAATCCGGGAGGGATGTCGCGGGTGGCTAAGATCCTGGTCGTCGACGACGAAGAGTCCATCATCTGGATCTTCCGGAAGCTCATCGAGGGGATGGGCCACGCGTGTCTCTCCTCCGCAACCGCCGAGAAGGCGATCGAGATCGCCCGCGCCGAGCAGCCTGAGCTGGTCTTCATGGACGTGAAGCTCCCCGGCATGGACGGACTTTCGGCCCTCGAGGAGGTGCGGCGGATTTCCGCCCGCTCGAAGTTCATCGTCATCACGGCGCACGGGTCGCTCGACACGGCGGTCCGGGCGCTCAAGCTCGGAGCCGTGGAATACCTCGCCAAGCCGATCGACCTCGACCGCGCGCGGTCGCTGATCGAGCTCGCGCTCAAGGGGGTCTCGGTCAGCCGCGAGGTGGAGAAGCTGCGCGGCACGCCGGCGGGGATGAGCGGGATCATCGGCAAAAGCTCCGTCATGCAGGAGGTCTTCAAGAAGGTGGCGGCCGTCGCGGCGAGCGAGGCGAACGTGCTCCTGGTCGGCGAGAGCGGCACGGGCAAGGAGCTCCTGGCGCGGGCGGTCCACTACAACAGCGCGCGCTCCAGCGGCCCCTTCGAGGCGATCAACTGCGCGGCGATCCCCGAGACGCTGCTCGAGAGCGAGCTCTTCGGCCACGAGCGGGGGGCGTTCACCGGGGCCATCCGCCAGAAGCAGGGGAAGTTCGAGGTGGCGGACGGCGGCACCGTCTTCCTGGACGAGATCGGCGAGGTCCCGCTCCTGGCGCAGGTCAAGCTGCTGCGGTTCCTGGAGGAGCGCCGCTTCGAACGCGTCGGCGGCACCGACGTGGTCCCCGTCGACGTCCGGATCGTCGCCGCGACGAACCAGAATCTCGAGGAGCGCGTTCGGGAAGGCCGGTTCCGCGAGGACCTCTATTTCCGTCTGAACGTCGTGAAGATCGAGATCCCGCCTCTCCGCGATCGGCGGGACGACATCCCGCTCCTGGTGGCCTATTGCCTGGATCTCGCGCGCGGGGCTGGGATCAGCCCCGAGGCGATGGAGGTCTTCAAGCAGCATTCCTGGCCGGGCAACGTGCGGGAGCTCCGGAACGCGATCGAACGGGGCGTGGTCATGGCCCGGGGGGGCCCGATCCGGCCCGAGCACCTGCCGGAATCGATCCTCTCCCCGCGTCCGATGGGAGAGACGGACGTCGAGGCCCAGATCCGCGGGATCGTGGAGAAGCTGGTCGCGCAGGAGCCCGCCGGGCAGCTGTTCCGACAGGTCGAGGCTCGCTGGGAGAAGGCCCTGCTCCGGCGCGCGCTGGAGATGACCGGCGGGAACCAGGTGAAGACGGCGGAGCTGCTGGGGATCAACCGGATGACGCTGCGGAAGAAGATCGAGCAGTACGGGCTCTGATCCGGCTCGATGGTGTACTCTATAGACGGCGGCCGATCGCGCCGCCGGAACCATGGGCCATGAGATCGTCTACTGCTTCAAGTGCCAGAACCGGCTCCTGGGGTCCGATTTCGAGCGCGGCCAGGCGTTCCGCATCGGGACCCAGGTGGCCTGTCCGCAGTGCGCCCGCAGCCTCCTCACCCACCTTCCGGACCCGGATGCCGAGCTTGAGCGCCTGAAGCAGCAGGCCGTCCGGAAGTCCTCAGGCTCCACGGCCAAGATTCCCCTCGTCCGGCCTTCATCGTCGGACTCGACCGCGAGGCTGCGGCCCCTCCCGCGGGCCGCCGAAAGGTCGGCGCCGCCGGCCAAGTCGAGCGCCCCGCTCCTGATGGGGGCGGGCGTCGCGACGCTGGTCGTTCTGGGCGTCCTCGTCGCCGTGCTCTCGAGCGGTTCCAAGCCTCCGCCCCGCGTTGCGGACGACAACGTCTCCGTGACCGGGACGTCCGCGCCGAAGCCCCCGGCTCAGCCGTCTCCGGCGCCGTCCTTCTCCGCGCCCGTCACGTCCTTCGCGCGGGAGCTCGACGAGATCGACGCCCAGATCCTGCCGCTCATGCAGAAGGACCAGCTTCGGGACGTGGCGCAGATCCTCGAGGCGGCACGGCGGCGGCGCGAGAGTCCTGAGTGGATGCGCGGCATCGACGCCCGGATGCAGAAGCTGGACTCCCGGGCCCGCGTCCTCGCCCAGCCGCTGATCGAGCAGGCAGCGGCCGCCGCCCGGCGCGGCGACGCCGCGCAGGTCGAGTCGCTGCGCGCCCGCGTGAACGCCCTCGGCGTTGCCAGCGCGGCCGAGGATTTCGGGAAGGCCCTGGCGGCCGCCTCGCCGGCGCCGGCTCCGCCGCCGGTCGTCCCGCCGAAGCCCGCCCCTCCCAAGCCGGCCCCTCCGAAGGCCACCCCCCTGGAGAGCTACCGGGGCCAGTGGGCGAAGACCCTCGGACCCGCCATGGCCCGCCACTACGCCGACTCGCTCCAGCTGCTCCAGAAGGCGGCGGAGGGACTGAAGGATGGGGCGGCGAAGAAGGAGGCGGAGCAGGACCTCGCGGACCTCAAGCTGGCGGCCGATGTGCTGGCCGAAGCGCCGAAGCTCCTCGCCCGGTGGCCCCGGGGCATGAAGCTCCGGCTCGAATTCATCGGCGAGACGGGCGCCACCGAATCCCTGGAAGGAACGATCGTCGAGTCCGGCCCCAAGGGCGTCACGATCCAGGCCGAAGAGGGGATCCTGGACGTCCCCTCGGGCGAGATCGGGGCCGGGAGCGTCGCGGCCCTGCTGGGCCTGCGCGGGGAGCGGCGGCCGACGGACGCCCGGGCCGCCTCGGTGCTCGCGGCCCTCGACGGCCTGGTTTCCACCGGACTCCCCGAGAAGTACGCCTCCCTTAAGCGCGCGCCCGACCCGAAGGAGACGGAGGCGAGGAAGCTCTTTTGGGGGGCCGAGGAGGACTACGCCGTCATGAAGCGGCGCGGCGCCGCGGGCGGGGCGTACGCCGAGCTCCTGGAGAAGCACGGGGCCACCGCGTTCGTCGCGCGGAACAAGGCGTTCCTCGAGGACCGCCTGGCGGGGACCCAGGACTACCTCTTCTTCGCGGAGGACCTCTCGGGCACGGGGACGTTCGCCCCGTCGTCGAGCTCCAAGGTGGAATCCTACTGGCTCTCGACGGCCGACTCGCCCGCGGGCAAGGTCGCGGGAAACGGCGTGGAGGTCGAGTTCCTGGTCCAGCCGGGCGCGACCTACAAGGCGTGGGTCTACGCGGGCGGCTGCTGCCAGGAAGTGTTCACCTTTTTCCTCCAGGGCAGCGGGCTCTCCGGACCGTCGGCGAAGAACCCTCGCGAAACGGTCACGGCCGAGCCCGGCGGGGACGAGGCGATCGCGATCAAGCCGCAGATGAGCGGCCTGAAGAAGAAGCATGCGGACCATACGGGCCCCAAGGAGCCGGACCGCTGGATCTGGGTCGAACTGGGGACGCTCAAGTTCGCCGAGCCCGGGGTGAAGAAGCTCCGCCTCGTGACGGACCAGAAGGGCTACTCCGCGGCGTACCTGGCGGTCAGCGCCTCGCGGCAGGGCCAGCCGCGCGACGCCGAGGTGAAGGACCTGCTCAAGAACCGGCCGCCGCCCGATTTCGGTCCCACCGGGACGATCCTCCGCGAGATTTGGAAGGGCCTCTCGGGCGATTCGGTCGGAGACCTCACGAAGAGCCAGAAATTCAAGGAGGGCAAGCCCGACCTGTCGGGGCCCATCACCCACATCGACTCGTGGAGCATGGGCAACGAATACGGCTGCCGCATCCGCGGCTACGTCCACCCGCCCGCGACCGGCGACTACGTCTTCTGGATCGCCAGCGACAACGACAGCGAGCTCTGGCTGAGCGCGGACGACACGCCCGCGAAGAAGCAGAAGATCTGCGGGCTGGGCCGCACGGTGGGCCATCGGATCTGGGACGCCGACCCCTCGCAGAAGTCCGCGGCGGTGCCGCTCGTGGCGGGGAAGCGGTACTACATCGAGGTCCTGCAGAAGCAGGGCGGAGGCGGCGAGCACGTGGCGGTCGGCTGGAAGCTGCCGGGGGGTGTCCAGGAGCGGCCCCTGCCGCCCTCGCGCCTCTCCCCCTACGGGGGGATCCCGACGCGCAAGGTACCCCGGCCGCTCTTCCGTCCGGCGCCGCCACCGGAGGGTCCGCTCGTGAAGACCGATTTCGTGGGCGGCCAGGGCGGCACCCCGTTCGAGGACGGGCCGAGCCCGCGGATGTACCTGCGGGGCCTGAAGTACTCGGTAGCCGGAAGCGGCGCGATCACGGGCCTGCAGCCGCTCTACTTCGGCCCCTCGGGGGAGACGGCGGGGGCGAAGGTGGGCGACGGGAAGGCGGAAAAGGAGATCGTCGCCCGGCCCGGCTACGCGGTGGGGGGCATGATCGCACGGGGGACGGATCGCCTCAACGCCTTCAAGCTGATCTTCATGCGCATCTCCGGCTCGCGGTTGATCCCGACGGACCGCTACGAGAGCGGTTGGGCGGGGAGCCGCGCGGGCGGCGATGAGGTCACGCTCGGGGGCGACGGGACGCCGGTGCTCGGGCTCTTCGGCCGCGCGGGCGGCGAGGTCGACGGCGCCGGGCTCCTGCTGCTGGGGAAGTAGCGGCGGTTGCGGATCGTCAATCGGCGATCCGCTTCAGAACTGCTTCGGCCAGGACATGCTCATTGAAGTGGGTCAGGCCGATTGTGACACAGAGCTTGAACGAAGCGCGGGCGCGCGCTTTGTCCTTGTTCACCAAGTGCCACTGTCCAAGATAGTAATGCGCCTCGCACAGCTGACCTCTTTCGGTTTCGGGGTCCGCGTTCTTGGCGGACCGTATTAGCTCCCCTTCCGGGATCTTCCCCGTGAACAGCTCAAAGACCGGACGGGGCCACTCCCCTTCCTTGTAGCGGGAGATCGATTGGGCCAGGGTAGATGAGGTTTCCGCTGCATCCTCGTCCGCCTGTCGGGCCAGGTACCACCGGTGCAGAGGGGCATATCTGTGGGCCGGATCCCGGCGGATGACCTCCTCATAATCCTTGAGAGGGTTCGAAGGGTCGCCTTTCATCGCCCGCGCGAGCTCGCGCTTGCTGAACGCCATGAAGTGATAGGCGCGCAGGGGGTCGATCGCGATGGCCCGGTTGAAGTGGTCGATGGCGCGATCGAAGTCCTTCAGCGCCAGGTAATGCGGTCCCAACTCAAGATGAGGGTCGACCCCGTCCGGCTGCAAACGGAGGGCCTCGTTGAAGTCCCGAAGTCCGCCCTCGATATCGCCATCCTTGTACCGTGCAAGCCCCCTGTTGTTGTGGGCCGAGAATGACTTCGGGTCAAGCCGGATGGCCTCGTCCAGTTCCAGGATCGCCCCCTTGAAATCGTTCACCTCGATATGGAGGCCTCCCAGGTAGACGTGGAGGTAGGCCGTCTCCGGGTATTTCTTCCAGTCCTCCTTCGCCGATCGGACGTCCCTGTCCCTCTCGGGGATCCTCCCGGCCCTGGCGTGGATGCCGGCCCGTTGGGAATAGGCGCTTCCGCGAAGAGGGAAAACGGATGGATCCCTGGGGCGATACTTCAGGGCTTCCGTTCCCGTCCGGATGACTTCTTCGTGCCTTCCGGAGACATGGTGCCACGCATGGCAGGCCAACCGCCAGCCCAGGACGTCGGAAACGCTCAACCGCGCATACTCCTCGAGGAGCGGCGCCGCCTCGAGATACTTCTGCTCGGCAAAGGCGAGCATCCCCCGGGCATAGAGCTGTTCCTTGTTGCCGGGAGTCAAGGTTTCTACCTTGGCCAGGTATGCAAGGACTCTCTTGCGGAGCGCCTCATCCTGGGCGGTCAGAGGCCTCGCTTGAACGCCGGAGGACACGTGCCGTCGAGTCTCGTACTCTTCAAGCAGGGTCACGGCCAGGAGGAGGTACGCCTGCAGGTAACGCGGGTCGACCTCGATGGCTTTCTCGAGAAAGGGGATGGCCTGTTGCCGAGTGGGGTCATCCATCCTCGCCAAATAGGTCTTGGCCTTGGCCAGGAGCGCGTCGGGGAACTCCACGTAGAGTTTCAGCGCTTCCGTGGTCTTCTCGCGGGCACGGTTCAGTTCCCGGTCCAGGTCCCCCTGCGCCCAGGAGTCCTTCATCAGGAGCCGCTCGATACCGGTCATGAGGGCTTGGGCTTCGTCCAGGTAGGCCTGGGCCTTGCCCCTTTGGGTCTTCACTCGGGCTACTCCGGTTCGCGCTTCCTCGTTGAGCGGCTCCAGGACGAGGGTCGCGCTGAAGGCGGATTCGGCATCCTTGAGGCGGTGACGGTGTTCACAATCCCTGGCGACGGCCAGCGAATCTCGGATTTCCCTCTGTTTCTGGAGACGGGACGAAACAAGCCAGCCCCCGAGGCCGAAGGCCGCGAGGAAGAGGACAAGGGCGAGGGAGACGGCCTTGCGCCGTGTCAGGTGCTTTCTCATCCGATACAGGGTTGAGGGCGGGTGGGCCAGGATCGGTTCTCCGCGCTGCCAGCGCTCCAGATCGTCCGCGAGCTTCTGCGCGGTGGCGTAACGCCGGGCGGGCTCCTTCTCCAGGCATTTGAAGATGAGGGTGTTCAGGTCCGGGTCGACTCCCTCGATCTTGCGGGGGTCGTCGTGGGCGATGCTGTGGAACATCTGGACGTTGCTCGCCCCTTGAAACGGATGACGGTCCGAGAGGAGTTGATAGAGGGTGACGCCGAGCGACCAGACGTCGCTCCGGGCGTCCACCCGCTGGCCGCCGGCCTGTTCCGGTGACATGTAGGGGACCGTACCCACGACGGCAGTCGAAGTCTGCGTCAGGCCGGTGGGTTGCCGGGCGATCCCGAAGTCCATGACGTAGACCTGGTCCCGCTTCCGGTGGAGCATGATGTTCTGGGGCTTGAGGTCGCGGTGGATCACGCCCGCGGCGTTGGCGTAGGCGATGCCGAGCGCGGCCTGGCGGATGCACGAGGCGACCCGCTTCTCGTCCATTCTCGGGACCTCGGCGAGAGAGGACCCATCGACGAACTCCATCGCGATGAAATGCTTCCCTTCGTGGTGGCCGCACTCGTAGACCGCGGCGATGTTGGGATGGGAGAGTTTTCCGGCGGCCTGGGCCTCGCTCTTCAGGCGTGCCAGGTCCGCTGCGTCCTCGTACCGGGGAAACTTCAGGGCGACCCATCGACCCAGTTGGGTGTCCCAGGCCTTCCAGACCTCGCCCATCCCGCCCCGGCCAAGGATCTTGACCCGCACATAGCGGCCGAATCGATTGCCCGGATCGGAGAAGGCCTTCTGCACCTCCGTCGGGAGGGGTGGGGCCTGCGGGCTCGTCCCCGAAGCCCTGTTCAAGAGGGCGGTCGTGTCGAGCGGGGCGCGGCAGGCCGGACACAGGATCGAGGTGATGCTCTGCCCGTCCCACCTGGGGTCGTCCCAGGGTTCCTTGCATCCGGGACACTCGACCTGCATCCTTCCTCCCGTGGGAGGATACTATCACAGGGGTGCGATCGGCGGGGATCAGGAAGCGGGGATGAAGTCGATCTCACCTCACCCTTCTTTTCACCCCCGGGATACCTTATTCTGGGCCGTACCCGAGAATCGAGGAGAGACTGATGCCTCTTGCGTTCGCCGCGTGGGCGGCCCTGGCCGTCGCGCAGGACCTCCAGGTCGACACCTTCGCCGGCACCGGCCAGGCCGGCCGCTCCGGCGATGGGAAGGCCGCGACGTCCGCCGCGCTCAACAACCCTTTCGGCGTGGTCCGCGGCCCCGACGGCGCGGTCTGGTTCTGCGAGTACGGCGGCCAGCTCGTCCGCCGCGTCGCCCCCGACGGCACGATCAGCACCGTCGCCGGCAGCGGCGAGAAGGGCTACGGGGGCGACGGCGGTCCGGCCCTCAAGGCGTCGTTCAACCTTCCGCACGAGATCCGCTTCGACGCCCGGGGCGACCTCTACGTCGTCGACATGATGAACCACGCCGTTCGGAAGGTCGACCTCAAGACCGGCGTGATCTCGACGATCGCCGGCACGGGGCAGCCCGGCTACTCGGGCGACGGCGGCCCCGCGGCGCGCGCGCAGCTCAAGCAGCCCCACAGCATCCAGTTCGGCCCCGGCGGCGACCTCTTCATCTGCGACATCGGCAACCACGCGATCCGCCGTCTCGACGTGAAGACCGGCGCGATTTCGACCTTCGCCGGGACCGGCAAGGCGGGCCCGACCCCCGACGGCTCCCCGATCCGCGGCACGCCCCTCAACGGGCCGCGCTCGCTCGACTTCGATGCGGAGGGGCGCCTCTGGCTCGCCACTCGCGAGGGCAACCAGGTCTTCCGCTTCGATCTCAAGGCCGGCACGATCCATCACGTCGCGGGCACGGGCAAGAAGGGCTTCACGGGCAACGGCGGCCCCGCGCGCGAGGCGACGCTCTCCGGCCCCAAGGGGATCGCCGTGGCGCCGGGCGGCGACGTCTACCTCGTCGACACGGAGAGCCATTCCATCCGGAAGATCGACGCGAAGTCCGGCCGGATGGAGCTCGTGATCGGCACCGGCGAGAAGGGCGACGGTCCCGACGGCCCGCCCGCCGCCTGCCGCCTCGCCCGCCCGCACGGGATCTGGGTGGACCCGGACGGCACGCTCTTCGTGGGCGACAGCGAGAACCACCGGATCCGACGTCTCCGCCGGACCCGCTGATCGCCGGGGCTCACTTCGCGCGCTCGAACGACTCGATGACGAACGTCGGGCGTTGACGATGAACGGAGAGCCGGTACCGCCCTCAGGGCGCTCTTCTCATTGACCAAGGTCGAGTTCCGCAAGATCGAGATCGGGCCCCTCCCCGCGGAATCCGGCTCGGGGCCGTACTATTCGCCCCCCTCGCCCCCACGTCAAGGGCAGGACGGAGTTTCTCCGTTCCACCCATGCCCCTGATACGCACGATCGCGGCGCTCGCGCTTCTGGGATCCCCGATCCCGCTTCCGGCGCCGGCCCAGGAACCCATCCGCGATGCAGAAGGGGTCGATTTCTTCGAGCGGAAGATCCGCCCCGTCCTCGTCGAGCGCTGCTACGCCTGCCACAGCGTCGGGGCCGAAAAGGTCAAGGGCGGCCTCCTCCTGGACTCGCGGGCGGGCCTCCTCAAGGGGGGCATCTCCGGCCCCGCCCTCGTTGCGGGCGACCCCGAGCGCAGCCTCCTCATCCGCGCCATCCGCTACACCGACGACGACATGAAGATGCCCCCCAAGGGGCAGATGCTCTTGCCCGGGCAGATCGCGGACTTCGACCTGTGGGTGAAGCGGGGCGCGCCCGACCCGCGCAAGGCCGACGCCGCCGCGCCCGCCGCGCGCCGCGCGCTCGACCTCGCCGTGGCGAGGAAGTTCTGGTCCTTCCGGCCGCTCCGCGATCCGGCCGGCGGCCCCGGCGACATCGACGCGTTCCTCCTCGCGAAGCTCGTCGAGCGCGGGATCGCCCCCACGGAGCCCGCCGACCCGGCGACGCTCCTCCGGCGGGCCACGCTCGACCTCAGCGGCCTCCCGCCGACGCCGGAAGAGGTCGAGGCCTTCCTCGCCGACCCCTCGGCCGACGCCTTCGCGCGCGTCGTCGACCGCCTCCTCGCCTCGCCCCGCTACGGCGAGCGGTGGGGCCGCCACTGGCTCGACCTCGTCCGCTACGCCGACACCGCCGGCGACAGCTCCGACTTCCCCATCCCGCAGGCCCGGCTCTACCGCGACTACGTGATCCGGTCGTTCAACGAGGACAAGCCCTACGACCGGTTCCTCCGCGAGCAGGTGGCCGGGGACCTGATGCCCGCGGAGGGCGAGGAGGCGCGGCGCGAAGGGATCGTCGCCACCGGCTACCTCGCGCTCGCGCGGCGCTTCGGGATCCGGCCCGAGAGCTTCCACCACCTCACGATCGAGGACACGATCGACAACCTGGGGCGGACGGCCCTGGGACTCTCGCTCTCCTGCGCCCGCTGCCACGACCACAAGTTCGACCCGATCCCCACGGACGACTACTACGCGCTCTACGGCATCTTCCAGTCGACGCGCTACCCCTACCCCGGCTCGGAGACCACGAAGTACCAGAAGGACTTCATCCCGCTCGCCCCCGCCCCGGAGGTCGAGGCGGTCCTCAAGCCGTACCGCGAGAAGCTCGAGGCGCTCGAGGGCGCCCTCGCGCGCCTGCAGAAGGAAAAGACCTCCGCAGGGAAGGACCGCCTCAAGGAGATCGACGCCGCGATCCAGAAGGCGAAGAAGGAGAAGGACGCCTTCGCGATGAAGCCGCCGGGCCTCGAGACCGCCTTCGCCGTCTCGGAGGGCGCGCCCGGAGACGCCCGGATCCAGGTGAAGGGCGACCCCGACAAGCCCGGGGTGGAAGTCCCCCGCGGCTTCCTCCAGGTCCTGGGCGGCCAGCGGCTCGAAGCGGGCTCGAAGGGGAGCGGCCGCCTCGAGCTCGCGCGCTGGCTCACCGACCCCTCCAACCCCCTCGCCGCCCGGGTGATGGCCAACCGGATCTGGCAGCACCACTTCGGCCGCGGCCTCGTCGCCACGCCGAGCGACTTCGGGAAACAGGGGCGGCCTCCGAGCCATCCGGAGCTCCTCGACTTCCTGGCTTCCCGCTTCATCGAGAAGGGCTGGTCCGTCAAGGCGATGCATCGGCTCATCCTGCTGTCGGCCGCCTACCGGCGATCGGGCGAGGCGACCGTCGCGGGCCTGAGGACGGACCCGGCGAACGAGCTCCTCTGGAGGTTCGCCCCGCGCCGCCTGGAGGCGGAGGCGATCCGCGACTCGATGCTCCAGACGAGCGGCGAGCTCGCGCCGGCGCCCGCGGGGCCCCACCCCTTCCCGCCCCCTCCGCGCTGGGACTACTCCCAGGCCCGGCCCTTCGCGGCGGACGACGCCGCCTTCGACCACTCCGCGCGCACCGTCTATTGGATGACCCAGAGATTGAGGAAGAGGACGTTCATGGAGATCTTCGACGGGCCCGACCCCAACTCCAGCACCCCCGCGCGGGCGGCGAGCACGACGCCGCTCCAGGCGCTCTTCATGATGAACGACCCGTTCACTCACGAGCGCGCCCAGCGGTTCGCCGCGCGCCTGATGGCGGCCCGTCCCGACGACGCGCGGCGGATCGAGCTCGCCTACATGCTCGCGCTCGCGCGCCGCCCCACCTCGGGCGAGCGCGAGGAGTGCTCGGGCTACCTCCGCGACTTCCGCGCGAAGCTCGCCGCCGACGGCGTCCCGGTCGAGGGCCACACGCTGGCGGCCTGGGCGAGCGTCGCGCGGGTCCTGTTCGGCTCGAACGAATTCATCTTCCTGCGGTGATCCATGACGACGGACGGTGAGTGCGGCTGCACGCGGCGCCAGGCGATCCGCTCCCTCCTGGGCGGGTCGCTCCTGCTGCCGGGGATCCTCCGGCAGCTCTCCGCGGAGGAGGAGGCGAGGAGGGATCCCCTGGCTCCCAAGGCGCCCCACGCCCCGGCGCGCGCGAGCCGCGTGATCTTCCTCCACATGACGGGCGGCGTCTCCCACATGGACACGTTCGACCCCAAGCCCCGCCTCGCCGCCGATCACGGGAAGCTCCTTCCCGCCGCGGACGGCCACGGCCCGCAGGAGCGCCGGCTCCTCCGTCCCGGCTGGAACTTCCGCCCCTACGGGCAGAGCGGCACCGAGGTGAGCGACCTCTTCCCCAACGTCGCCCGCTGCGTGGACGACCTCTGCGTCATCCGTTCGATGAAGACCGACCACCGCGACCACGTGGAGGCGACGCTCGGGATCCACACGGGCTCGGTCACGTTCACCCGTCCGAGCCTCGGCGCGTGGATCAGCTACGGCCTGGGAACGTTCAACCGCAACCTGCCGTCGTTCGTCGTGATCGCCCCCGCGCTCCCCTACGGCGGCACGCAGGCATGGGCCTCCGACTTCCTGCCCCCCGAGCACCAGGGGATCCGGTTCATCCCCGGCGCGGACCCGATCCCGAACCTCAAGCGGCGGCACGCGACGGCCGGGCTCCAGGAGATGGAGCTCGGCTTCCTCCGGGACTTCAACCGGAAGCACCTGTCGGGGGAGGACCCCGATCCCCAGCTCGCCGCGCGCGTCCGGTCGTTCGAGACGGCCGCCGGGATGCAGATGGAGGCCCCCGACGCCTTCGACCTCTCCGGGGAATCGGACGCCACGCACGCGCTCTATGGCCTCGAGCGCGGCCGGACGACCGGGTACGCATGGCAGTGCCTGGTGGCGCGGCGCCTGGCCGAGCGCGGCGTGCGCTTCATCGAGCTGATCGACGTGGGCTCGGACAACCTGAGCAACCGGAACTGGGACGCCCACACCGACATGGGCTGGTACGGCGGCCTGGCGAAGAACGTGGACCGGCCGATCGCGGGGCTCCTGCAGGACCTCAAGGCGCGCGGGCTGCTGGACGACACGCTGGTGGTCTGGACCACCGAGTTCGGCCGCACGCCCTTCGAGGACGGCCCGGGCGGCAAGGGTCGCGGCCACCATCCCGCGGCCTTCTCCTCGTGGCTTGCGGGGGGCGGCGTCCAGGGCGGCCGGGTCTACGGCGCGAGCGACGAGCACGGGATGAACGTGACGGCCGACCCGGTGCACGTCCACGACTTCCACGCGACGATCCTCCACCTCCTCGGGCTGGACCATACGAAGCTCACGTTCCGCCACGCGGGCCGCGACTTCCGTCTGACGGACGTGCACGGAAACGTGGTCCGGGGCCTCCTGGCGTAGGGCCCCCCCCGGGCGGAGAGGCCCGGAGTCCCACAGGCCCGGGTCCTGCGTGCGGTGGCCGCAGAAGCCTGGAAAGGGGTACTTTTTACGGCTGCGTCCAGCACGTGGAAGGCAGGAATCGGGAGAAAGACATGAAGAAGAGAGTGGCGGTCGGCGTCGTGGTCGCGACGCTCCTGGCGTTCACGTTCGCGTGGGCGCACCCGGCGATCGAGGGCGGGATCAAGCACGGCTTCGCGGCCGTGAAGGGGCTATACGGGTCTCACATCGAGCTCGTGGCCGATGGCGGCACGGGTTTCATTTCCAGATCAGGCCCTTCCCGGTAGGACGCGAGATCTCGACCGGTCCCCGCGTCGAAGCACACCCGGTGGCGTTCCTTTATGTTTCTTGGCTGCTGGTTCGAGACCCCCGGGTTATACTAGTCCCAAGAGGGAGGGCTGCGGGATCGGCGTGGTGGGGAGGAACCGCACATGTCCTCGAACGCTCCTGACTCTGGAAAGCCTTCCGACGGGTCCGATCCGGCCGTCGAGTCCACGACCGATGAGGACATCCTGCGCCTGCGGTCGCGGCTGGACCGGGAGTTCGCGGTGGTCACCCAGAAGCTGGCCGATGCCGAAGAGACCCTCCTCGATATCGAACTGACGCTCCGGTCCCAGGAGACCGGCTCGCGGCTCCGGTTGCCGCCCCCCTCCGCCCCGGAGGAGAAGGGCACCGAGAAGATCACCTCGCGACTCAGGGCCGTGGGAGACGGTTTCGCGAAGATCAAGGAGTGGGTCGTCAAGCCCGGGGTCAAGGAGGGCGAAGCCGACTCCGCCGGCTCGAAGGGCTCCGGAGATCTCGAGGACCGCCTCGAGGCGGTGCACCGCTCCATTTCTCTGGAACTCCGGGAGCGTGAGCGCGGTGCCACCGAGCTCGACCGGAAGCTTCACGAAGCCCAGAAGGAGCTGATCCGGCTGCGGGCCAACGAGCAGCACGCGCGGGACATGCAGGTCCGGATCGGGCAGACCCAGCAGCTCTCCGAGGACCTCGAGCGCCGGATGGCGATGCTCGACGAGATGGTCCAGACGTTCGAGCGCACCACGAAGTCCGACACGGGAATCCGCACCAAGCCCAAAGAGCAGTCTCCCGCGGCTCCCAAGATCGAGGACCGGCTCCAGGGTGCCATCGACGGGGCGCTCAAGGCCGTGACCGCGCAGGAGAAGAAACTGGCGGAAGTCGAGAAGGAGTTGGAGCGCGCGAAGACCGGTCTCGTCGCGGAGCGCGCCCGGCAGCAGCGCCTCCGCTCGATGCAGATCCGCCTCCGGCAGGCCCGCCATTTCTCGGTGGATCTCCAGCGGTCTCTGGCGGGGTTGGGCGCCGCCGTCGACGATCTTCGCCGTCGCGCCGGCGATCTGCTCCGCCCGGAGGCGAAGCCGTCCTCCGAAGGGGGGCGGGCGCCCGGCCGGCCGGCGGAGACCGTGTCGAAATCGGCGACCCCGTAGCACCCAGACGGAGGACCCACGTCTAACCCCCCGACCGAGCGCTGGATCTGTCCCTCCTGCGGCGCGGCCGCCGAGGCGCTTCTTGCCTGCGCGCGCTGCGACGCGCCTCTCCTCGTGGGGAAGTACGCCCTTCTGGAGGAGATCGAACGCGGCCGTGCGGGAACGGTCTACCGGGCCCACGAACCGGGACAGCCGCGCGAGGTTGCGGTCACCCTGCTTCCCGAGGACTCCGCGGACTCGATCGCGAAAGTCCTCGCCCAGATGCGTATCGTGCGATCGCTCGTCCATCCCCACCTGCCCGCCGTCCATGAGGCGGGGGAATACCGCTCGAGAGCGTATGTCGCCCGGCCGCTGATCGCCGGCACCCCCGTGCTCCGGACGGATCTCCCGCTCCGAGAGGCCGTCGCGGTGGTCCGCGACGCGGCCCTCGCGCTGGAGCAGGCGCGCCAGCGGGGGATCGTCCACGGGACGCTCGGACCGGACAGCCTCCGCATCGCCCGCGACCGCGTGTTCGTGGTGGACCTCGGGCTCGCTTCCGCCGCGGGGAAGGATCCCGCGTTCGCCCCGCCGGAGGAGACCGCGGGGAAGCGCGGCGATTCCCGGAGCGACGTCTACTCGCTGGGCGCCCTCCTTTGCGCGCTGGCGACGGGCCGCTCCCCGTCGGCGGACTCCCCCCCTCCCTCCCAGCTGAATCCGTTCATCGACAGCGAGCTCGAAGCCCACATCCTCAAGACGATGGACCGCGATCCGGACCGCCGCCCCGAGGACCCCGGCCGGTTCGCGCTCGACCTCACCCGCTGGTTGGACGGGAATGAGCCCGCTCGGGCGCCCAAACCGCTCGAACGCCCGGAGAGTTCCCCGTCGCCCCGCCGCCCGGCGATCTCGATCCCGCCCCGCGCGCGACTGCTCCTCACCGGCGTGACGATGCTCGGCGTGCTGGTGCTGGTCGCCGTCCTCGCGCTTCGAACGGAGGATCCTTCGCCCGCTCCCTCCCCGGCTCCGTCCGAAGCCGCGCGGATCCCCCGCGTGGTACTCCGGGTGCGAACCACGCCGGCGGGCGCGACCGTCAGCGTCGCCGGACGCGCCGGCGTCCGGACCGCCCCGTGCGAGTTCAGGGACCTCGATCTTCCGCCCGGCCGGCACGAGATCCAGATCGCTCACGACGGGTTCAACCCCCTGAAAGAGCACGTCACCGTGGCCGGGGCGGGCGCGCCGCTCCTGCTTGACCGCGAGCTCGTCGCCGTCCCGCAGCCCGTCTTCACCGTGAGCTCCGAACCGTCGGGGGCCCAGGTGTTCTGGGACGGGCGGTTCATCGGGACCACGCCCCTGATCGTCCCGCGGAAGGAGGCGGGGGATCGCGACGTCCAGGTGCGGGTGGAGCTCAAAGGGCATGTTCCCCGGGTCCTCCGCGTCGATCCCCGCGGGCCGGAACGGGAGCTGAAGGCGGTCCTGGAGCCGGAGCTGGGGAAGATCGTGGTCGAGGGCGCCGCACCCCGCGCGCAGCTCCGGCTCTTCGCGCTGCCGGAGGAGGTCCGCGGCCCGGCGGCGCTCATCTCGCTCTGGAGCGAGAACCCGCAGGCCCTGAAGCGGGCGCTCGAGACGCTGGACCCCAAGGATGCGCGCTTCGTCTCCGACCGCCTCCGCGTGCTCGCGCGGCGGCCCGAGCCGGAGGTCCGCGAACGCGCCGTGGCATGGAACCCGGGCGGGGCCGGCTCGACGCCGGTGACGCCGATGGAGACGGCCGGCGCGGATGAATCGGGGCGCGCGGTCTTCGAGCGCGTGGGGATCCTCGGACGCCTCCGGCTCCTGGGGACGGCGCCGGAGAAGACGGATTTCGTGTCGGAGGAGCTCCCGCTCGAGGCCGGGAAGGAGACCCGGGTTCGCGTCGCCATGCCGCCGCTCCCGGCGCCCCCTCCGGCTCCGGCCCCTGTTCCCGCTCCCGCTCCGGTCCGGGTTCCTGTTCCCGCTCCAGCCCCGGTTCCCGTTCCCGTTCCGGTCCGGGTTCCTGTTCCCGCTCCGGCCCCGGTCCCCGTTCCCGTTCCGGCCCCGGTTCCTGTTCCCGTTCCGGCCCCGGTCCCCGTTCCCGTTCCGGCCCCGGTTCCTGTTCCCGCTCCGGCTCCGATCGCGGGAGCGCTGGGGAGGGTTCAGTGGGTCCATCCGCAGTACGGAGTGTTCGTGAGGCTCGAGGCCGGAGCGAAGCTGTCGGCGGGAGATGCCCTGGAGGCGGTGAGAAGCGGAAAGGTGGTGGCGCAGTTGACCGTCGAGAGGATCACGCCGGCGGAAAAGGCCTACCCGGACGGATGCGCCGTCTGCCTTCCGACGAGCGGCGAGTCCGCTGCGGGGGACGGGGTTCGGAAGGGGAAGCGATGAATCGTTGGGCGGCGATCCTGGCGGTGGCGCTGGCGGCGGGGGGCTGCCGGCAGGCGGTGGAGATCGACACGAGCGGAGCGCAGTTCATCCCGACACCCGTGGCGCTGGAACATCTCCGGGCCGTGCTCCCTACGGCGGACGTGGTGGGGTGCACGGTCCCGAAGGCGATCCATGAGCAGGCGGAAGTGAAGGAGTGGAAGATCGACGCCGCTGCGATCGAGCTTTGGGTGACGGGCAAGGCGCCGCTCCGACTGGTCTTCTCCGAGATCACCTCGACGCGGCTCGAACGGCTGATGAACTCCTGGCAGGTCCGCGTCTTCACGCCCGTCCAGCCCGGTCCGAAGAAGGACCATTTCTATTTCACCTGGTGGCGAAGCGAGGAGTCGGCGCGCCGGGCCCTCGAGCTCATCGACGCCCTCCGCGTGAAGCGGTAGAGCCCGGAACCCCTTATGAGCAAGAACTGGGCCCGCGTGGGTCTCATCGGACTCTGCGGGCTCGAGAGCCTCCTGATCGTCGTCGCGGTGCTCTTGGGCGGCGCCAGCGCGGTGACCCTCATCGCGCTGCTTCTCAACGTGACCTTGGCCGGGTACTTCCTGACGTCCCCCGTTCGGGACGTGTGCGTCTAGCCTGGCGGCCGGGAACAAGGCGAGGCCTACGGCCGCGGACGGAGAGCTCAGAAATCTGGGTGGCGAAGGACTCGCCCGGATTGCCGCGGGCTCGCGTGAAGCTCGAGAAGGATGAAGCTGGGGACCGACGAACCCGGCCTGTGCCCGGACCGGTCATCCCCAAGGTTTGCTTGACGTTGCTCCGCACTTGTGTCATGAATGGCCGGCGCAGAGACATGGGACATGACCCAGCAGGGGTTGAAGGCGCCGGCGTCTCTCCCCAACCCGAACCCGTTACCGCCCGGACGCCCGCTGGCGACACCGAGGGCTCCTCCCCGCCGATCGCGGTAGGGCCGACCGCTCCGAGACCCCGCTATCTGCCTCTTCTCGCGCTCCTCGCCTGCGCCGCCTCTTTCGCGGTGGCGTGCCTGTTCGACCGCTGGGTGTTCAGTCATGTGGCCTTCGAGAACATCTATGAGCAGGATTGGGCGATGCTGCTCCGAATCGCCGGATTCGTGCCCACGTGGATTCTCGGCTCGCTTGCGCTGCTGCTGTATGACCGGCGCGCGGATCCCCGCCCCGCCCGGGTCTACCTTCGCGGGCTCCTGCTGACCGCCGCTCCCGCGCTTGCCGGCCTCTTGTGCGGGGTTCTCAAACTGGTGCTCCGACGCGAGCGACCCAGGCCCAACGACGGCATCTATAACTTCCGACCGTTCGACGTGGATCCCTTCAGCGCCAGGATGCTCGGCCTTCCCAGCAGCCACACCATGGTCGCCTTTGCGCTCGCGGTCATGGCAAGCTACCTGTTTCCGCGCACCTGGCCCGCCTGGTGGCTGCTCGCCGTCGGCTGTGGGATCACGCGGGTCGTCTCCCGCCAGCACTTCCTGAGCGACGTCGTCCTCGGCGCGTTCGCCGGCGCGTTCGTGGCGCGGGCACTCTGGCTGTGGACCGAGCGCTTTCGGGGGCCGACGCGCTGAGCTTGGGAGCGCTGGCCGCGTCATTCCGGTGAGCCTGGATTTCCGCTATAATCCGCGCGTGCCAGCGACAGCGACGGCGCCTCTACTCCGCGACCTGGCCCGGATCCCCTCCTGGGTGCGGTGGCTGGCCGTCCTGTCGGCGGCGCGCCTGGCGGTCGCCGCCACGCTCCCGCTGCTCACGGACGAGGCCTACCATTGGAATTTCGCCCGCCACCTGGACTGGGGCTACTACGACCATCCCCCGATGATTGCGTGGGCCATCGCAGGCGGACGCCTCCTGTTCGGGGACACGCCTCTGGGGGTCCGGTTCCTTCCCGTGCTCTTTTCGACCGGGACGGCCGCCGTCCTGGCCATGATCGCGGGGCGCGCGTACGGGGACCGCGCCGCGGGCTGGACGATCCTTCTCGGGTTCGCGCAGCCCCTGCTGTTCGGGGTCACAGCCTCAGCCACACCGGATTCCCCGATGCTGTTCTTCTGGGCGGCCACCCTGGGCTGCGCCTGGAGGGCCATCGAGTCCGGGAAGCCGCGGTGGTGGCTCGCCGCAGGCCTGGCGCTCGGCGGCGCGATGCTCTCGAAGTACTCGGCGATCTTGATCGTCCCGTCGGTGTTTGGCTACCTGCTGTGCTCGAGGGAGCATCGGCGCGTCCTGGCGACGCCTTGGCCGTACCTCGCGGTGGGCCTGGCCTCCCTGGCGTTTCTCCCGGTGGTGTCCTGGAACGCGGCGCATGGTTGGGCGTCCTTCCAGTTCCAGCTTGTGCGCCGCCTGGACCAGGCGCGCCGTTTCTCGCCCCTGGGCGGCGTGGGCTTCTTCGCGCAGCAGTGGGCGTGCTTCCTCCCCCTGCTGATGCCTCTGGCCGCCGCATGGGTCGCGAGGGCGGTCCGGTCGAAGCGGAACGATGAGCGATTCCTCCTCTGGTGCGCCTCGTTGACGATCGCCGTCTTTCTCGCGCTGGCGTTCACGCGCAAGGTCAATTCGAACTGGCCGGTCCCCGCGTACCTGGCGCTCTGCGTGGGGATGGCCGGTGCCGCGGTCGGGGGGGATGGCCGGGTGGCGCGTTTCTACGGGGCCCGCCCGGCGCTTCTGCTTCTGGTCATGGGGATCGCCTATGCGGCGGCCGCGCCCTTCGCAGTGGCCCGCGCGGTTCGCGTCCAGCCCGACCTCTTCGCGTGGAAGGAGGTGTGCCGCGAAGCGGTGCAGCTGCGCTCCGGCATGGGGAATCGGACCTTCTATCTGGGCCTCGGCAGGAACTTCGTCGCTGCCAGCCAGCTTGCCTTTCACCTGAGGGCGCCGGAGCTCGTGTTCGCGAGAAATCTGCTGGGCGACGAGGGCATGCAATACGACTACTGGGTGGACCCGAAGGCGCTCACGGGATGGGACGCGGTCGTCGTGATGGAGGAGAAGGAGTTCTCGGAGGCGATGCTCGCGAGGCTGCGGCAACGCTTCGGGTCGGTCGAGGCGCCCCGCGAGTTGCGGGTCCCCGTCCCCGTCTACGGGGCCGCGGACCTGAAATTCTATCTCGCCCGGGCCGAGCGCTACGCCCCGCCCTGACCTAGTTCGCCCGGTAGAGCCGGTTCTGGCGCAGAAGGGTCGCGGCGACCTGGAATACGGACAGCAGCCGGCGCTCGATGGCATCCAGATCGCCCCCCGCCGAAGTGGTCCTCGCGCCGACGCGCGCCCGGAGGTTGTGGACCACGCAGCCACCCTCCTCGATGCGCAAGATGAGGTCCCCCTGGACGCAGAACGCCCCCCGGTGCGGTCCCGGGTCTGAAAACAGTGATCGGCCCAGCGCCGAGTGGGGGACGCTCCAGCCCGCCCGGTCGGCGATCGTGGGGATCACGTCGAGCTGGCTGCCGATGGTCCGGGCGACGCCCGGCGGGAGACCGGGGGCGAGCACCAGCGCCGGGATGTGGTGAAGCGACTCGGGCCGCTCGAGGGTCCCCCCCATCGGTCCGCCGACGTGGTCGGAGGTCAGGATGAAGATCGTGTTGTCGAATAAGCCGGAGGCCTTGGCGCGCTCGAAGAAACGCCCGAGGGCCCAGTCGGCGTAGCCGAGGCTGTCCAGGTACCGGTGCTCAATGGAGTCGGGGGGGAACCGCTCCCACTGCTTCCCCGGCCAGCGGTAGGGCGCGTGGGTTGAGGCGGTGTAGAGGAACGCGAGGAAAGGGGGCTTCGCGGCGGAGAGCCTGCGAATCGTCTCGTCGAACATCTCGTGGTCCCAGCAGGCGCCGCCCAGGATCCCGCGGCCCGCGCCCACGGCCGGATCGGGGGGCACGTCCTCCGCGCCGAGATAGGTCGTGAACCCCGCCAACGCGGCGACGGCATCGTTCCGGAACGACTCGCGCTTCGACGCCTGGATGAAATAGGTCTCGTAGCCTTCCAGACGGGCGAGGTGGCCAAGGAAGGGAAGCGCGCTCTGCTCCATCCCGCGGCCCAGGTAGGGCGTGCGGGGGAGGGTCGGGAATCCGCAGAGCAGGGCGCACATGCCGTCCATGCTCTTCTGCCCCGCCGCGTAGAACCGCGGGAAGAGGACCCCCTCGCGGCTGATCGCGTCGAAGCACGGGGTTGCGCCGATCGGTTCGAGCCCCATCTCGCGCCGGTGGGCGTCGACGGAGTAGGCGTCCCAGCTCTCGAGCATCACCAGCACGACGTTGGGTTTACCCGGCGCCCGCGCAGGCCTCGAGCGCAGGAGCGGGAAGTCCGCATCGGCCGGCTTCTCGTCGGCGGCGAAGAGCACCTCCTGTGCGGCGCGGACGGCCTCCGGCCAGGGATAGAAATCCGCCTTCAAGGGTCGCCGGGCGCCCATGGAGTGGACCGCGCTGAAGACGCCGTTGAGCGCGATATAGGCCGCCGTGTGGGGCACGCCTTGGAAGGCGTGAATGGTCTCCAGGTGCTTGCTGGCGAGCGACCCGCGCTCGCCCGCGTACAGGACGAGGGAGAGGAGCAGCGAGGCGGCGATGCGGAGGCCCAAATCCGCCACGGGGGGCGTCTCGCGCTTCATGAGCCGCCGCCATCCCCACGCAAGGCCCCCGACGGCGGCCAGGAACCCCAGCAGCGGGAGGACGTACTGGCGCGTGGAGAGGGTCACCGCCTCGAACGCCTCTCCCAGAATCGTCACCTCCGGTCCCAGGTGACGGTGGACGTAGCCAAAGTAGATCGTGTCGATCGAGAGGATGAGGAAGAAGCCGACGAGGATCGCGAAGCAGACCCATCCCCAGATCCCCTGCCAGAGCCGCCCCTGGGCCCAGCGGAAGGGGAGCGTGAGGAGGAAGATGGGGATGCCGGCGACGAGGAAGATGATGGAGGCGTCGAAACGGAGGCCGCGGACGAACCCCAAGGCGATGTCCCCCGCGCTGAGCGCCGCGAAGTCACGACGGTGGAGGACCAGGATCGCGAGCCGCGCCAGGGAGTAAAGCACGAAGAAGGCCGACGCAATCAGGAGGGGGCGGGAGAGGGCCTTCAGGAGGGCGAACATCCTCGCTTTCATCGAGGGGAGTTCCTGCGGGAGGGCGGACGAGGGACCCGCATTTTCGGTCACGACTGACGGATTCTACCCCTGCGGGCCGGTCAAGTCAAACCCGGGTCTTGCCGCCGGGATTCCCTCCATTCAAGGCGTCGGACTACCGCGGTTCCATGACCGCCCTGCCCCGGTGCCGGCTAGTTTTCCTTCTTGTCCTCGGGCTTCTCGGCGGGCTTGTCGAGGAGCTTCTGAACCGCCTCGGGGACCTCGACCTTGGTCTTGCCCACGCCGCTGAGCTCGGTCGAGCGGGTCATGGAAAACTCGATCGCGGTGCCCTGGAAATCGACCGCAATGCGGGTGGCCAGCTGGTACCGGGCGAGGTTGCCGTCGGAGTCGATCCAGATCTTGCCCTTGCCGCTCATCTCGGCGTTCTGCGCCCCACCGCCCAGGGCGCCAAACTGGGTGATCATGCGGCCGACCGGGGAGGCTTTCACCGCGTCCTCCGTCAGGTCGCCCGCATAAACCGCGCATTCCCGTTCGCCGACCTTCTCTCCCTTCTCCTCCTTCTTAAGCTCCTTGAACCCCTTGGCCAGGTCCTTGGCCTCCTCATGGGGCGCTCTCATGTTCTTGAGGAAGATGCGGCTGGCCAGGACGCCCCGCTGGCGATTCCCGCCCGGCGTCCCCCCGCCGCCGAACTGGGCCTTATCGAGATCCGTCCAGTCGCCCTGGGGGTTCTTTACCAGGATGCGGTCGCCCTTGCGGAAATACTCGCCGCGATCCCCGGCGGTGATGTGAGTTCCCGACTCCTTGCTGTACTTGCCGTCGAACACCGGGATCTGCTGCGCCCCGGCATCGCCGAACGCGCTTTCCACTTTCGTCTCGCCCTTGAAGGCGTAGGAGGCCGATTCCGCCAGCCTGCCCGCGGCGGCTGAAACGGCATCCTTGTCGTCCGCGTTCCTTGCCATGGCGGTCGCGCCCAGCAGCGCCAGGACGGCGATCATCTTCATCGGTCTACTCCCGTCAATTCCATAGATCAAGACAGGGGGGAGGACGGGTCTGTTCGGAGATTCAGCGATCGGGTGGGCGGAAGCCGGTGCGGCTTCCGGGCGGCCGTCCCAAGCGTACCCTTCGGCGGCGCGGGCGCGGGCGCGGGCGCGGCCGGTAGCCGGACGCTCCGCCGTTCCCGCCATGGAGAGCATGAGGTTCTCTCCAGGGACACATCCAATCCCCCCTAGCTCCGCAGCACTCGCACCCCCCCGGGCACCACTTCCCAATCGACCGGAACGTGCCCGGCCGGGTCGCCGTCCACCTGCACCGGCACGGGCCGGCCGTCCGCCGACGCGAGTCGCACCCGCCGCGCCGTGTGGAACGTCACGTCCACCATCCGGTAGTCCGCTCCGAAGAGGAAGTTCAGGATCGCCGCCCAGAACATCCGGATCACATCCCGCCGCTGCGGGGCGCGCTGGATCATCACCTCGAACGCCCCGTCGTCCGGCCTCGCCCGCGGCGTGAAGACCAGCGGGCCGCCGTAGCTCGCGATGTTCGAGACTTGCACCCACGTGGCGTCGCCGGCGATCCGCTTCCCATCCAGCTCCACCTCGATCCGCGGCGCCGCGTAGTCCGCGATGCTCTTCAGCCCCCAGACGATGTAAAGCCACATGTTGTAGAGCGCGTACGACCACACCTTCGCCGGCTTGCGACGCGCCGCGTGGAAGAGATGCACCACGTGGGCGTCGTAGCCAGCGCTCGCGAAGAGGAGAAAGCGGCGGCCGCTCACGCGGTCCACCCCGAGGTCCCAGTGGATCTCCCGACCCTCCGTGATCACCCGCGCAAGCCCCTCCACGCTCCGAGGGAGCCGGAGGGCCTTCGCCATCACGTTCGCGGTGCCGCAGGGGATCATGGCGAGCGGCGGCGCTCCCGTTTCCGGAAGGCCGTTCAGCACCTCGTTCACCGTGCCGTCGCCGCCGATGCAGCCCAGCGCCGAGAAGCCCGCCGTCTCGGCCGCCCGGAGTTGCGCGTCCCCGGCCTTCTGGGTCTCGACCAGGTCTACGCTGCAGCCGCGGGAGCGAAGGCGGTCCAGGAGCTCCCGGGCCACCCGGCGGGCGCGGCCCCCGCCGCTGAAAGGGTTGGCGATGATCTTGATCCGGTCTCGCAAGGGTCTTGATCCCAAGGGGGAAGAAAAGCCGGCCGCAGAGGCTCGGAGTCTCAGAGAAGATCCTTTTCCCCTGTGTCTCGGTGCCTCTGCGGCTGTATTCTAAGCGCCTCTCCCCCCGAACGCGAGGGTGAGCGGGACTCCACGAAACGGGCGCCCGGGCTTTATCTCCGGCATGCAGACCCGGACCGCGACCCCCATTCGCTTGCCAGCCCGTGAAAGGCGCCCCTATAATCGCTCGACCATGGAGATCCGCAAGCTCAAGACGCCGGAGGAGTACCTCGAAGCCGAACGGGTCCAGGCGACCGTCTGGCATTTCCCCGACCGCGAGATCGTCCCGCTCAACGAGCTCGTCGTCCTCCAGAAGCACGGGGGACACGTCTTCGCCGCCTTCGAGGGCGGGACGATGATCGCCTTCTGCTTTGGGTGCCCCGCCTACGGGGACGGCAAGACCTACCACTACTCACGGATGCTGGGGGTCATGCCGGGGAATCAGGACTCCGGCATCGGGTACACGATGAAGCTCAAGCAGCGGGAGTACGTGCTGGACCAGGGCCTGGATCTGGTGGTGTGGACGTTCGACCCGCTGCAGAGCCGGAACGCCTATCTCAACATCGAGAAGCTCGGGTGCACCATCGACGAGTACTCGGTGAACCTCTACCCGGAGTCCGGGAGCCAGTTCAACAAGGGGCTGGAGTCCGACCGGTTCACGCCCGAGTGGTGGATCGCGTCCCGGCGGGTAAAGGACCGGCTGGCGGGCAAGCGGCCGAAATACGACCTGGAGGAGTACGCGGCCGCGGTGGAGACCCGGACCAACGACGCGGGCTGGCGCGAGCCGCTCGAGGTGCGCACGAAGCTCAAGGACAAGCGGGTCTCCGTGGAGATCCCGGAGGACATCGACGCGCTCAAGAAGCAGGACCTCCAGCTCGCGCAGCTCTGGAGGCACCGGACCCGGGACGCGTTCCTCGAGTACTTCAAGCGAGGCTACGTGGTGATGGGGTTCGCCTCGAAGCCGGAACTCGGGCAGCGCCGCAGCTTCTACCTCCTGGAGAAAGGGTTCCGTCTCCGATGAAGATCGAGCGGCTCGAGATCCTGCATCTGCGTCTCCCCCTGGTCCATTTCTTCGAGACCAGCTTCGGGCGCGTCTACGATCACGAAGTGCTCATCGTCCGGGCCGAGTCCGGCGGGATCGTCGGGTACGGCGAGGTCCCGGCCTCGGCGGCGCCGCGCTACAGCTACGAGACGGTCCACACGGCGTGGCACGTCATCCGCGACTTCCTGGCGCAGAAGCTCAAGGGCCAGGAGATCGCCGGCCCCGGCCCGATCTCCGACCTCTTCGCCTTCGTGCGGGGCCACAACATGGCGAAGGCGGGGATCGAGATGGCGGTCCTCGACCTCTTCGGGAAGGCCCAGGGAAAGCCCCTCCACCAGATCCTGGGAGGGACCCAGACGGAACTCCAGACCGGGGTGAGCCTCGGGATCGAGGACTCGGTGGCCGACCTCCTCAAGCGCGTGGAGGAGGGGATCTCGCAGGGGTACCGCCGGATCAAGCTGAAGATCAAGCCGAAGTGGGACATCGACGTGGTCCGCGAGGTGCGGAAGGCGTTCCCGTCGCTGCCCCTCATGGCGGACGCCAACTCGGCCTACTCGCTCGCGGACATCGACCATCTCAAGCGGCTGGACGAGTTCAACCTGATGATGATCGAGCAGCCGCTCGGCTACGACGACTACGTCGACCACGCGAAGCTGCAGGCGCAGATCCGGACGCCGGTCTGCCTCGACGAGTCGATCC
>CAZSCC010000180.1:0-5371 GCA_964604905.1 uncultured Planctomycetales bacterium | reverse complement strand
TCCGCAGCGGCCAGCGGATCCAGGGAGGGGTCTCCGAGGAGGCGGACAGGACCAGGAGGATGGCCAGGGCCAGCAGGAAGAAGAAGAGCACGACCGCGAGTCCCACCCGGCGTCGACCGGGGACCCCTCCCTTTAGAGCCTCCCGATTCATCAGCCAGGCCCCGGTGGCCCAGGGGATGAAGACGAGGAGCGCGAGATTGAAGACGAAGTCGATCGCCGTTTCCGCATTGACGAGAGAGACGAGCCAGGGGAACCGGAGGCCCTCCGGATCGGTGAACCAATACGGCTGATTGGAGGCGAGCACCGGGGCAAAGATGGCGACGCCGAAGAGGGCGAGGATGACCCAGACCAGGCAGTAGGCGATCCGGTTCTTGCGGAACTGCCTCCAGACGATGTCGAAATAGGCCTCGCCCGTGCCCGTCACGCGCCGCCCTCCGATTTCGAGAAGGAGATGCGCGGATCGACGAGGACGTACAGCAGGTCCGAGAGGAGGATGCTCAGCATCACGATGATGGCGTCGAGGTAGATGATCGCCATCACGGTGTTGTAGTCCTTCGCCTGGATGGAGTCGTAGGACAGCCTCCCCATCCCGTTGATGCCGAAGAGGTACTCGATGATGACGCTTCCCCCGAGCAGGGCGGGGATGAAGCTGGAAAAGAGGGTGATCACGGGGATGAGGGCGTTCCGCAGGGCGTGCTTCAGGATCACGGTCCGCTCGCTCAACCCCTTCGCGCGGGCCGTGCGGATGTAGTCCTGGTTCACCACGTCCAGCATGCTGGAGCGGCCGAACATCGCCAGGCTCGCGAGGCTGGAAAGGGAATAGCAGACCAGGGGAAGGGTGACATGGGAAATGTAGTCCAGGACCTGCTTGTAGAACGGGAACGCCTCGTATCCCTCCGAATGGAGCCCGTACATCGGGAAGAGCTTAAGGAAGACGCCGAAGCAGAAGAACGTCAGAAGCATCATCCCCAGGACCACGGACGGGATCGAATTGAAGATGAAGAGCTGGAGCGAGATCAGCCGGTCCTGCCACTTTCCCCGCTTGACCGCGCAGTAGACTCCGAACGGGACGGCGAAGAGATAGACGAAGACCTCCGCGAGGAGCATGATCGGCGCTGAGACTTTCGCCGCCGACCAGATCCTCGGGCCCACAGGATCGTAGGGCTTCACCATCGACCGCCCGAAGTCGAACGTGGCCAGCTTCTTCAGGGAGTTGGCGTACTGGGTGTCGGCAAGGAAGGAGACGGATTTCCGTGCCAGGGAGGGATCGTACTTGGACGCATGGATGGTCACGTAGGCCTTCCAGTTGGCGGCGACGGGCGCCACCGCCGCTTCGCCGTCGGTGAGCTTGACGTCGACCTTCAGCGGTCGCCCGATCCACGAACGCAGCGCGATCGACGCCACGTACTTCTCCTTGATCGGGGTCTCTCCCAGGAGGACTTCCATGAAGAAGGGCGCCTCGTTCCTGGAGAACCCCGGCATGCCCTCCAGGATCCTTCCGCGCGAGGGCTCGGCGACGAGGGTGCGGAAGCGGTCCTGGACCTCCTTGAGGCGATCGGGGGGGATGGGCTTGAACTTCTCGCGTTCGCGGTCCCACCAGATCCGCCACGTGGTGACGACGCCTTCGGTCTCCTCCGGGAGGGGGTCCTTCGAGTACGTGTACAGGAATGGGTCGCCCAGGGTGCAGAGCGTGAGGCAACGAATGGCGCCGATGCGGATCCTCAGGTCGCCGCCCTCCAGAAGGGCGGCGAAGAACCTCACTCCGTGCTCGGCCAGCGTCTCCTCGACGCGCACCTGGACACCCTTTTTGATCCGGTCGGCCAGGTCCTTCCTGCGGTCCGCATCGGACAACTGCGCGTCGAAGGCCTCGATCCCGAGCCCGCGGAGGAACACCATGAGGTCGTTCGATCCAACCTGGGTGGGAGCTCCGCCGAGTCCATCGAGGCGCGTCTTGAGCTCCTCGTCGGTGAGGCCGTAGATCAGGGCACAGAGTCGTGCCTGGCTGGAGAAATCACGGAACCATCGGATGTTCAGGAGCGCCGGCTTGTCGAGTTTCCATTGCCGGCGTTGATGCAGGAAGGCCTCGCGCGTCGCCCCGGATTCTCCCTGGGAGCCCGCCTGGGAGAGTTGCATCTTGAGAGGGTCGCCCGGAGCCAGTTGCATGACCAGGAAGGTGACGAGGGTGACCCCGAAGAGGGTGGGGATCATGAGCAGGAAGCGGCGGATGATGTAGGCGCGCACGTTTAGCGGCTCAGTCCCCTTATGTGCAGCGTTGCGATCCGGCCGGCCCTATTTTCTCGCGAGCCCGGGAGGCGCGAACCACTCGCGGTGGTCCTTACAGGGACGGATCTTGTAGTAGTTCACGTTCTGGATCCGCGAGACGTATCCTCCGGTCTGCTTATCCACGAAGAGGAAGGCGTAGGGCTGATCGTCATAAAGGATCCGGTGCATCTTGTGGTACAGCTCCTTCTGTTTCGCCGCTTCGAAGGTCACTCGGTGCTGGTCGATCAGCCTGTCGAGCTCGGCGCTCCTGTATCCGATCGCATTCGAACTTTCGGGGACATCCGCCTGGCTGGAATGCCAGATCTGGAAGAGATCCTGCTTCCAGGACATGGCCCAGCCCAGCATGCAGGCGTCGAATTCCTTCTTGTGAAGCTTCTCGAGCATGAGGGCCCACTTGACGGGGGAGATCTGGACGTCCACGCCGATCTGCCGGAACTCCTCCTTGACGATCTCAGCGATGACCTTGTACATCGGAGCGTCGGCGTAAATCATGAGATCGAACTTGAGTTCGAACAGTTTCCCGTTGATCGTCTTGTCCCGCGTGCCGTTGTTGTTTGTGTCCTTCCAGCCGGCATCCTCCAGCATCTTCCGCGCTTTATCGGCGTCGAAGGGGACGGGAGCGATCGTGGAGTCGTAGGCGCTGCTTCCGGGAAGGAAGGGCCCCGAGAGAGGTTTGCCCAGCCCGTAGAGAACCTTGTCGATGATCTTCTGGACGGGGATCGCGTGCGCGAAGGCGGTGCGGACTGCCTTCTCCTTGAAGATCTCCCGCTTCTGGTTCCAGCCGATGTAGCGGTATCCGGGGTAGTCGTACTCTGCCAATTTCACCTTGCCGTCTTTGACCTGGGGCTTGTCCTTCGTCTGGACATAGAGGCTCTTGTCCCCGATGCCCGCCCAGTCGAGCTCGCCGTTGAGCATCATCTCAAGGGAGGTGTTGGGGTTGGGGATGTTTCTGAAAACCGCCTTGGTGAAGTAGAAAGGTTTGCCCCAATAGTCCGGGTTGCGCACGAGCTCGAGGCGGTCGTTCTTCGCCCATTTCGAGAACATCATGGGTCCGGTGCCGACCAGGATAGAATTGGCCCAGTGGTCGTTGAATCCCTTGGCAAACTCTTCGCTGAGGATGTCGAGCGACAGGGGCTCACCCTTCACGTCCACCGAATAGACATGTTTGGGGATGACGTTGATGCCAAGGGTGAATTCATCGGCTTGGAAATAGGGCTTGGTCCATTTCACCTTCAGGGTGTACTTGTCGACTTGCGTTACGCGGATTTTGATTTTCTCGGCCTCCTCCTTGGCATCGGGGTCCTCGTAGTAGCTGCGGAGCGAGGCGGCGTCGACATTCTTGTTGACGATCACGTCGAAGGTGAATTTGACGTCGTCCGCTGTGAACTCCCTCGCGGGGATCGGGGTCCCGTCGGGGAATTTAGAGGGATGCCACTTGACACCTTTACGGAGGTGGATGGTGTATTCGAGGTTCCTTTCGTCGAATTCCCACTTCTCTGCGAGGAGCGGCTCCAGTTCGTCCGGGTTCGAGAATTTGCGTTCCGCCAGCGTGTCTACGACCCATCTTTGGAAATCCTCGCTGACGGTGTCGTTGCCGATGATAGGGTTGATGGTATTGGGATCGTTTGCGTAGTACAGCATGAGGGTGTCGGTGCCGGGCTTGACGCCGCCCCGCGTCTCCTGCTGGGCCGGGAGGAGGGAGGCGGTTAGGAGGAGCGCCGCCACGATGCGGAAGGGCTTCATCAGAGCCTCCTTGGGTGGGAATGCGTTCTGAACCCTCATCCTAGGCGCATGCCCCGGAGAGTCAACGCTTTTCACCTGATAGTAGTACGACGGCCGGGGCGCCCCGGGGAGGCGCGCTTGACGCGCCATTTCGCTTATGTTTCAATGCCGTTTCGGGGGTTTTCCCGCAAGGCGATCGAGGTCCTCGTGCCGAAACTGATCATCAAACATGGCGGCCAGTCCCGCGATTTCCCGATCGCGAAGGAGAGCCTCTCCATCGGCCGCACCCCCGAGAACGACATCGAACTCAAGGACTCCCTCATCTCCCGTCGCCATACCTCCATCGTGAAAAAAGGCGACCGCTTCGTCGTCTACGACCTGGGCTCCTCCAACGGGACCTTCGTCAACCGCGAACGCGTCGAGTCCAAACCCCTCGAGAACGGCGACGTCATCCGCGTGGGCGACACCGAGATCTTCTACCTCGAGGACGACCGCGCCAAGGCGCCCCTGCCGCCGGCCGTCATCACCAACCCCGCCCCCGCCCGGCTCGAGGACAAGAAGTTCACCGACTTCGCCGGCTCTCAGCAGATCGTCCAGCGCGTCGACGCCCTCGCCGAAAGCTACAGCCTGGACATCTCCGACGCGCTCTCCAAGGGGCTCTCGCTCAAGGATATCCGGCGCGACTCGGGCGGCGAGAAGGCGGCCAAGGATTCCAAGATGTTCTTCATCCTCTTCCAGGTGGGCAAGGCCCTCTCCACCGCCGCCACGCTCGACGACATGCTCCTCACCGCCGCCAAGCTCATCTTCGAAGTCATCAGCGCCGAGCGCTGCGTCATCCTGCTCAAGGACGCCGACGGGGCCGGGCTGGTCCCGCGCCTCACCGTCCACCGCACCCGCGGCGTCATCGAGGGCAAGGACCTCCCCGTCCCCAAGACGATCACCAACCAGGTCGTCGGCGAGAAGGTCTCGATCATCACCTCCGACGCCCTCCAGGACCCGCGCTTCATGCAGGGCCTCTCGATCGTCCAGTACAACATCCGCTCGGCCCTCTGCGTCCCGCTCTGGGAGGCCGACCGCGTCTACGGCGCCATCTACGTGGACAACCTCGCGAAGTCCTACGCGTTCACCAAGGACGACCTCGAGCTCCTCACGGCGATCGCCAACCTGATCGCGATCCGCATCCGTCATGAGGAGACCCAGGCGAAGCTGCGACGGGAGGAGAACCTCCGCAACAACCTTTCGAAATACCACTCGCCGGACGTCGTCAACATGCTCATGACCAAGGGCGGGGAGATGGGCCTCGAGGTGACGGAACGCGAAGTGACCGTCGTCTTCATCGACGTCGTGTCGTCCACCCGTCTTGCCG
>CAZSCC010000179.1:0-5044 GCA_964604905.1 uncultured Planctomycetales bacterium | reverse complement strand
CATCCCGCTCTTCTACGGCAGCTACCCGATCACCCCCGCGAGCGACATCCTGCACGAACTGTCGAAGCACAAGAGTTTCGGCGTGAAGACGTTCCAGGCCGAGGATGAGATCGCCGCCGTCACCGCCGCGATCGGCGCCTCCTACGCGGGCGCGCTGGCCATCACCGGCACCAGCGGCCCGGGCGTGGCCCTCAAGAGCGAGGCGATCAACCTCGCCGTCATGGTCGAGCTCCCGCTCGTGGTCGTCGACATCCAGCGCGGCGGCCCCTCCACGGGCCTGCCGACCAAGACCGAGCAGGCGGACCTCCTCCAGGCGATGTTCGGCCGGAATTCCGAATCGCCGGTCGCGATCGTCGCCCCCGCGACTCCGGCCGACTGCTTCGCCGTGGCCATCGAGGCCTGCCGGATCGCCATCAAGTACATGTGCCCCGTCTTCTACCTGTCCGACGGCTATCTGGCCAACGGCGCCGAGCCGTGGAAGATTCCCGAACCGGCGTCGCTCCCCAAGATCCAGGTCAAATTCCGCAAGGATGCCGAGGGCTGGGCCCCGTACCTGAGGAACGAGGTGACGCTGGCCCGCGACTGGGCGATCCCCGGGACGCCCGGCCTCGAGCACCGCATCGGCGGCATCGAAAAGAGCCACATCTCCGGCAACGTCAACTACGATGCGGAGAACCACGAGTTCATGTGCCGCATCCGCGCCGCCAAGATCCAGCGGATCGCGCAGGACATCCCCGAGATCCAGGTGCACGGGCCGGAGGACGCGAAGACGCTGGTGATCGGCTGGGGCTCGACCTACGGAGCGACGCGCGCCGCGGTCGAGGACTGCCAGCGCCGCGGCATCAAGGTCGCAAGGGCGCACCTCCGCCACCTGAACCCGTTCCCGCCGAACCTCGGGAAGCTGCTCTCCCGCTACAAGAAGATCCTCGTCCCCGAGATGAACCTCGGGCAGCTGCTCTTCCTCCTGCGCGCGAAGTTCCTGGTCGACGCGAAGGGCGTCAACAAGGTGCAGGGGAAGCCGTTCCGGGTGTCCGAGCTGATCGAAGTGATCGAGAAGGAGACCAAGTAACATGGTCGCACCGACCCAACCGCAGGCCGCGCCCGCCGGTCTCAAGTACACGAAGGCCGACTTCCAGACCGACCAAGAGGTCCGCTGGTGTCCCGGCTGCGGGGATTACGCCATCCTCAACGTGGCGCAGCAGGTCTTCGCCCAGCTCGGGTTCCCGAAGCACAAGATGGTGATGGTATCGGGCATCGGCTGCTCCAGCCGCTTCCCGTACTACATCAACACGTACGGCTTCCACACGATCCACGGCCGCGCCCCCGCGGTGGCGACCGGCCTCAAGCTCGCCAACCCCGAGCTGCAGGTGTGGGTGGCCACGGGCGACGGCGACGCGCTCTCGATCGGCGGAAACCATCTGATGCACGCCCTTCGCCGGAATGTCGACATCAAGATCCTCCTCTTCAACAACCGCATCTACGGCCTGACGAAGGGCCAGTACTCGCCGACCACCGAATTGGGGAAGAAGAACGACAAGTCTGCTCCCTACGGGACGGTCGACCAGCCGATCAACCCGATTTCGCTGGCGCTGGCGTCGGAGGCGACGTTCGTGGCGAGGTCGGTCGACGTCTACAGCAAGCACTTGATGGAGATCCTGAAGAAGACGGCCGAGCACAAGGGCTCGGCCTTCGTCGAGATCTACCAGAACTGCAACATCTTCAACGACCATGCGTTCGACGATTTCACCGAGCGGGAGAAGCGCGACGAGTGGAACGTCACCCTGGCGCACGGCAAGCCGCTCATTTTCGGAGCCAAGAAGGACAAGGGGATCCGCCTGAACGGATTGAAGCCCGAAGTCGTCACGCTGGGGCAGGACGGTATTACCGAGAAAGACCTCATCGTCCACGACGAGCACAACCAGTCGCTGGCCTATCTCCTCTCGCGCCTCAACTTCCCGAACTTCCCGGAGCCCATCGGCGTGTTCCGCAATGACACGCTTCCCACGCTTCACGAGCGCGTGGAGGGCCAGATCGCCGACCAGAAGAAGAAGAAGGGCGAGGGCGACCTCCGGAAGCTTCTCTTCGCCGGCGACATGTGGGAAGTGAAGTAGCGACGCCCGAGCCCCGATAGGAATCCGAAGAGACCCCCGCGCGAGCGGGGGTCTTTTGTTTTGACGGGGTCCATCCGCAGGGAAGAAAGCAAAGGCAAAAGGGCGGGCCAAGCGGTACGATCAGGCGGTCCGTTGCCCAAGGAGTTCCGCATGGTCGCCGGCGCCCTCCTCCTGCTCCTCCAGGAGACCCTCCCCGAGGGGGCTCTCTTCCGGTTGACTGGACATTCCGACGCGGTCAAGGCGGTCGCCTGGAGCCCGGACGGCGGGTCCCTCCTCACGGCCGGTCGGGACCGGACGCTCGCGTCCTGGGACGTCGCGACCGGGAAGCGGCTGCGGGTCTTCGAGGGTCATGAGGGCGGCGTCACGTCGGTGGCGTTCAGTCCGGACGGGCGCTTCGCCGTGAGCGGCAGCCAGGACAAGACGGTCGCGCTCTGGGACGTCGCGGCCGGCCGGCTCCTCTCGCGCCACCCGCATCATGCCCTGTGGGTGACCTGCGTGGCGTGGAGCCCCGACGGCCGGCGCGTCCTCTCGGGAAGCCTGGATCGGACCGCCGTGCTTTGGGACGTGGCCGCGGGCCCGACCCTCCAGGACCCCCAGCCGGTCGCCCGGCACGGGGGCCGGGTCATGGCGGTGGCGTTCACCCCCGACGGCCGCGAGGCGGCGACCTCGAGCGGGGACCGCTCGCTGATCTTCTGGGACCTCGAGAAGGGGGTCCCCGTCCGGAAATTCGCGGGGCCCGAATCCATCGAGTGCCTCTCGATCCGGCCCGACGGCGCCCGGGTCCTCGGCGGCACGTGGCTGGGCACCGTCCAGTCCTGGGACGTGGCCGAGAAGGAGGAGGAGCGCGCCTTCAAGGGCCATCCCGGCGTCGTCTCCGGGGTCGCGTACTCCCCGGACGGCCTGACGTACGCGTCGGCCTGCCAGGTGGAGATGGTGATGGTGGACGACGCGGCGACGGGGAAGCGCCTCGCGCGCCTCCACGGCCACCGCGGCCACGTCTGGTCCGTCGCGTGGAGCCCCTCGGGCCTGCGGCTCGCCTCGAGCGGAGAGGAGGGGACGGTGGTGATCTGGGACCCGTGGCGCGATGTCGCGGGCGACGGAGAGGCTTGGCTGGCGGCATGGAAGGCCCGGCCGCCGGAGGCGCGCGCGAAGGAGCTTCGGGAGCTCGCGGCCGCCTTGACGTCGAAGGACGCGGCGGTGCTGGCGCGGGCGAGGGACCGGCTGCACCGCGCGGGGGACGAGGTGGTCCCGGTCCTGCTGGAGGCCTTCGCCCCCGATCAGCCGGGCATCCCGGCGCCTGCGGAAGTCCTGGAGCGGCTGCTCCGGGAGTTGGACGCCGACGAATTTGCGGCGCGCGTCCGGGCGAAGAAGGAACTCTTCGCCGTCGGCCGCGTCGCGCTCCCCTGGATCGAGAAACAGCTGGCCGCGGGCAACGCCCTCTCCGCCGAGGTCCGGGGCGCGCTGACCGACGTCCGGGATCAGCTGAAATCCGCGAAAGGGGCTCCTCCGGACGACGGCCGCGGGCGGGCGATCCCGATCCTGGCCGAACTGCGGCGGAGCGAGGCCGTGTCGGGCGCGCTCAAGCGCTATGCCGAGGGTCCCGAGGAGAGCCCCGCCACCCGCCCGGCCCGCCGGGCGCTCGGGAGGTGATCGGGGGCGGCGCGCCTACTTGTCGAGGTCCGCGTCCTTCTTGTGGAAGAGGACCCGGGCGGGGATGATCTCGGTCTTGAGATCCTCGGAAGCCCACTTCAGCTTGCAGCCGGCGCCCCCGTTGTTCTCGAAGAAGTCCAGCCGGATCTCGTGCCTCCCGGCGGAGAGATCCACGGAGCCGTCCTTCTCCTCCGGGATGTGGCAGCCTCCGTTGTCGACGACGAGCTTCCCGTCGATGAAGACCCGCGAGCCGTCGTCCGACTCGGTGATGAACTGGTAGCGGCCCGCCTTCGGGATCGCGATCGTCCCGGTCCAGCGGACGGTGAAGTGGTCGACGAGCCCCGAGCCATTGAACGGCCCGTTGGTCTGGGCGACGTTCACGTCCTTCTCGACGCGGCGGAGGACGGGCTTCAGGCCCTTGAGGGTGGGGAAGTCGTTGATCTCCTCGCCGACGTCGAAGTACTCGGCGACGAGGCCCGGGCGGAGGTCGTCGTCCTGGGCGGGGGCGGGAGCGGGACCGGCGGTCGCGAGGAACGCGAGGAGGACGATCTTCATGGATCCAGTATAACCTGCGCCGGCGGGGGGCGTACGCGATCAGGGAAACGGGTGAGTGAAGTCCACGTCCATCAGGCGCCCGCCGAAGGGCTTGTTCTCGTCGTCATAGAGCTTCTCAAGCTGGGCCCTCGCGTTGAGGGTGCCCGGCCCCGTCCTCCGGAAGATCACAGTGAAGAGGTGCCACTCGCCGCTCCGCGGCCGCGATCCGAACACGTCCAGCGCGGTGATCCGCGTCACCCCGGCCTTGAAGCTCGCGGGATCGTACTCGGGGGTCCCCTTGAAGTACTTGGGGCTGCAGGGGGCGATCTCCTCGATCACGGCGACCTCGGGGTTGAAGCGGATGGTGATCGTGTAGGCGCCGATCCCGCGGTCGCGGGTGTCGAGGTGGAGTCGCCATTCCGCGCGCGTCAGGTCGGGGGGCCGCGCCGCCTCACTCGAGGGAGAGGACCCGACGGCGCAGCCGGCTAGGAAAAGCAAGGGGAGCGCTCTCATCGGGCGGCCAACTCGGCGCGGAGGATCTGGCGGACGTCGGCGATGTCGACCGTGCCGTCCCCGTTCAAGTCCGCATTCGTGGGGAGAGGCTGGCCGAGGGTGATTCTCTGCTGCAGGATGCGCGCGTCGGCGATGTCGACGGTCCGGTCGCCGTTGAAGTCCCCGCGGAGCGGCGGGGGTTCGGGAGGCGGCTCCTTTACGATTACGGGAGGGGGCGGGAGGGGCGGCTCGGGCTG
>CAZSCC010000178.1:0-2748 GCA_964604905.1 uncultured Planctomycetales bacterium | reverse complement strand
CTTCAATGGAACCGTCAAGGCTTCCACGCCGACCTGACGACGCCCGAGGGCAAGGAGTGGCTTTACGTCTCCGCCCGCGACTTCTACTCGCTCGTGCCCCACGACCTCTGGGCGACGGTGGACGGGCTGCCTCTCGTGTGGCTCTACTCGGCCGCCTTCGCCCGGCGCCAAGATCCTGCGGCCCTCGAGCACCTGCGCGGAGAGTTCGCGAAGGACTTCGGCGTCGAGCCCTTCCTCGTCAAAGAGATCTCCTGGCAAGGACGAGCAGACGCGACCTACGCCTGGGGCGCGGCGCTCAACCCGTCGGTGTACGGTGTTGCCGCAGTGGGCCCGGGGTATGATCACTCGGCAGTGCCGGGACGGGCGCCGCTCGTCCGTGACCGCGAGGGCGGCGCCTTCTACCGCCGCTCGTGGGAGTCCGTCCTGTCGCACGATCCGGCCACTCGGCCAGCCCTCGCGGTGGTCGAAACCTGGAACGAGCTTCACGAGGGGACGGAAATCGCGCCCACGCGGGAGCACGGCCGCAAGTACGTCGAGATCACTCGCGAGTACGCGGCGGCGTGGCACGCGCGGAAGCGGCTCGAGCGGCCGGGGCCCTACGGCAAGGCCGCGGTGGTCTCCGTGAAACTCGGGGAAACCAACGAGGAGCGCGGGCTGGCCCAGCGGGAGCATGGAGACGGAAAGACGCGGGTCATCGCGTCGGCGGGGAAGAGCGGACGCCGCGCCGAGGCCACGCCTCACGGAGGGCGATACATCTACTTCGACGTCGACGACTCGTTCTTCTCGGGCGACGCGGGGACCCTGGAGGTGGAGGCAGTCTTCCTCGATGAGGGCCACGGCAGCCTCGCCCTCGAGTACGACGCGGCGGACGAGAAGGCCCCCCATGCCGGCGCTTTCAAGCCTGCGCCGCCCGTGCCGCTGGGGGGCACGATGGAATGGCGGAGCCACACGTTCGTCCTCCCCGACGCGGCCTTCACTGGACGGGCAAATGGCCACGACTTCCGCTTCAGCATCCCGGACGGCGCCGCAGCGTTGAGCTCCGTGCGCGTGACGAAGCAGGAGAGGCTCATCCTCGCCGAAGGCGGCAAGACCGCATTCACCATCCGCGTCGCGGGGGACGCGACCGATGCCGAGCGCCACGCCGCATCCGAGCTGGCCCGCTGGCTCGGCGAGATCTCGGGAGCCGCCTTTTCAGTGCGCGGCGCTGACGCCTCTGCCAAGGAAGGCAAGGCCGCCATCCTGGTGGGCCCGGGCGCATGCTCCGGCATGGTCTCCGCGGAGGAGGTCGCGCGCCTCGGCGGCGAAGGGTACGTGGTCCGAGCTTCGGGAGCCGGGCTCGCCATCGCCGGCGGCCGGCCGCGCGGGACGCTCTACGGCGTCTACTCGTTCCTCGAGGACGAGCTGGGCTTGAAGTGGCTCACCCCAGACTGCTCGCGCATCCCAAAGCGCGAGAAGATCGAGGTCGGCCGCATCGACCGCTCGTTTATCCCGAGGCTCGAGCTCCGCTCGACGGACTACCCGAGCTCTCGCGACGGCGACTGGGCCGCTCGCAACAAGGTGAACGGCACGCAGGCGGCGCTCGAGGCGCGCCACGGCGGCAAAGTGGCCTACGGGCCCTTCGTCCACACCTTCAACGCGATCTTGAGCCCCGACGAGCACTTCGCGAAGCATCCCGAGTACTTCTCCGAGGTCTCTGGGAAGCGCATCGGGGGCCGTACGCAGCTCTGCCTGACGAACCCCGAGGTGCTCCGCATCGCGACCGAGACCGTGAAGCGCTGGACGAGGGAGCAGCCGCAGGCCGCGATCTTCTCGGTCAGCCAGAACGACTGGTACAACTACTGCACGTGCGAGGCCTGCGCGAAGATCACCGAGGAGGAGGGCTCGCCCATGGGCCCCTACCTGCGGTTCGTGAACGCCATCGCGGGAGCGGTGGGCGGAGAGTTCCCCGACGAGGCCGTCGACACGCTCGCCTACCAGTTCACGCGCAAACCGCCCAAGCTCACGAAGCCGCTGCCGAACGTCATCGTCCGGCTCTGCAGCATCGAGTGCTGCTTCGCGCATCCTCTCTCCTCGCCGGAGAACATTGATCCGGAGAACGCGGCCTTCGCCCTCGACATCCGCGGCTGGTCGGGGATCTCGAGCCGCCTCCATGTTTGGGACTATGTCATCGACTACCGCCACTCGTTCCTGCCCTTCCCGAACCTCTACACCCTCAGGCCCAACATCAACTTCTTCGTCGAGCACGGCGTGAAGGGCATGTACGAGGAGGGCAACTACTTCTCGAAGGGGGGCGAGCTGGCGGAGCTGAGGACCTGGATCATTGCGAAGACCCTGTGGGATCCCGCCTACGACACGGAGAAGGCCATCGCCGAGTTCCTCGACGGCTATTACGAGGAGGCCGCCGGCCCCATCCACAGGTACATCGGCCTCATCCACGGGCAGGCGCTGGCGAAGCAAGTGCACTGCCACATCTTCGATGAGCCGAAAAGTGACCTGTTCACGCCGGAGGTCCTGGCGCGGGCCGCCGCCCTCTTCGACGACGCGGAGAGCGCGGCACGCGAGAAGCCCCGGGTCCTCCATCGCGTGCGCGTCGCGCGGCTCCCCATCCTGTACGTGGAGATCGCCGCGCTCATGGCGAAGCGCGGGGGCGCCGCCGCTCGGACGGAGCTCGATGCCGCGCGCCTCGCGAGCCTGGCGGAGGCGTTCGACGCCACGGCGCGGGCGGAGGGCGTCGCCATGGTGAGCGAG
>CAZSCC010000177.1:0-2490 GCA_964604905.1 uncultured Planctomycetales bacterium | reverse complement strand
ATGCCCCAGACCGAGGAGGCGATCAGCCACGCGAAGGCCGCGGGCGTCACCATGGTCGTCGCCCTCAATAAGATCGACAAGCCCCAGGCGAACCCCATGAAGGTGAAGGGCCAGCTGGCGGCGATCGGGGTCCAGGTCGAGGACTACGGCGGGACGACGGGCAGCTGCGAGGTCTCCGCCCTGACCGGCAAGGGAGTGGAGGAGCTGCTGGACCGCCTCGCGCTGGAGTCCGAGATTCTTGATCTCAAGGCCAACCCGAAGCGCCCTGCATCGGGCGTGGTCCTCGAGGCGCGCAAGACCAACGATCGCGGCGCCATCGCGACCGTCCTCGTCCAGAACGGGACCCTTCGGAAGGGCGACGTGATCCTGGCGGGGCGGGGTTACGGCCGGGTGCGGTCGATGTTCGACGACCTGGGCCAACCGGTCCCCGAGGCGGGTCCGTCGACCCCGGTGGAGCTCATGGGCTTCGTGGACGCGCCGGACGCCGGAGACATCTTCCAGGTCGTGGACGACATCCAGCAGGCCAAGCAGGTCGTGACGGATCGGCAGCACACGGCGCGCGAGGCGCAGCTCCTGGAGCGCCAGCACGTCACCCTGGAGAACCTGTTCAAGCAGATCGAGTCGGGCCGCCTCAAGGAGATCCGCATCGTCCTGAAGGTGGACGTCAAGGGCTCGCTCGAGGTCCTCAAGGAGGCCCTGCCGGGCCTGTCCAACAGCGAGGTCAAGCTCAAGCTCCTCCTTTCCGGCGTGGGTGCCGTGACGGAGGGCGACGTCCTGCTGGCCGACGCGTCGGACGCGATCGTCATCGGATTCCAAGTCGACGTGGACTCGCGCGCCGCCGAGATGGCCAAGGACCGCGGCGTCGAGATCAAGCGCTACACGGTGATCTACCAGGCGATCGAGGAGATGCAGGCGGCCCTCGAGGGCCTCCTCGAGCCGGAGCTGGTCGAGAAGAAGCAGGGGCAAGCCAGCGTGAAGGAGGTCTTCCGCATCTCCCGGATCGGCGCCATCGCGGGATCCATGGTCATCGACGGCAAGTTCGAGCGCTCCCACCAGGTGCGCCTGATCCGCGACGGCAAGGTGGTCCATACGGGGAAGCTCGAGAGCCTGAAGCGCTTCAAGGACGACGTGAAAGAGGTCGAGAAGGGCTACGAGTGCGGCATCAAGATCGCCGGCCACGACGATATCCGCAAGGGGGACATCATCGAGTCGTTCTCGGTGGAGAAGGTCGCCCGGAAGCTGGACAAGAAGAAATAGGTGATCGTCGGCACGCTCAAGCTTCGCCTCGTGCTGCGGGAATCGCACTCCTTGAAGGACAAGCGCCGCGTCCTGAAGAGCCTCAAGGACACCCTGTCGAACAAGTTCAACATCTCGGTCGCCGAGACGGACGAGCAGGACGTGTGGCAGTCGGCGGAGATCGGGGTCGCCGCGGTGGGGACCGACGGGTCGTTCGTGCAGAGCGTGCTGACCCAGGTCGTCAACTACGTCCGGTTCTTCGGGGGCGTCGAGCTGGTCGACTCTCAACAGGAGATTTTCGGCGACTAAGATGGCCGCAAAGACGCGGAGACACGGAGAGGATCGTTCGGCTTTTCGTTTCCGCGCTTCTGTGGCTGTTCTCTTCTAGGTTTGCCATGGGACAGGGATTCCGCAGGAACCGCCTCGAGAGCGAGATCGTGAAGGAGACCAGTAAGATCCTCCTCTACGAGCTGCTCGATCCCCGGAAGGGGTTCGTCACCGTGACCCGGGCCAAGGTCTCCGACGACTACCGCTACGCCAAGGTCTTCGTCTCGGTCATGGGGACGTCGAAGCAGAAGAAGCTCGCGATGGGTGGGCTGCGCCACGCGCAGGGGTTCGTCCAGAAGCAGCTCTCCCGGCGGATCCAGATGCGCGCGTTCCCCGAGATCCACTTCGAGCTCGACGTGTCGCTCGACAAGGCCATGTCGATCCAGAAGATGATCTCCGACGTGACGAAGGAGCGGAAGGCCAGGGAGGCGAAGGCCGCGGGGGCCGCGCCGGAAGGAAGCGAGGAAGAATGAGCCGATTCGACGGCCGCAAGCCGGACGACCTACGGCCGGTCCAGTTCACGCGCCGGTTCACCTCGAGCGCGCCGGGCTCGGTGCTCGTCGAGTTCGGGAAGACCAAGGTCCTCTGCACGGCGATGATCGCCCACGAAGTCCCCAAGTGGCTCGAGGGACGCGGGCAGGGATGGATCACCGCCGAGTACGGGATGCTCCCCGGCTCCACGAACGAACGCAAGCAGCGCGAGCGGAGCGGGAAGACCGACGGCCGGACCGCCGAGATCCAGCGCCTCATCGGGCGCGCCGCGCGGGCCGTCGTCGACCTCGAAATGCTCGGCGAGCGGACGCTCTGGGTCGATTGCGACGTGCTGAACGCGGACGGCGGGACGCGGACGGCGGGCATCACCGGCGCGTACGTCGCGGTGATGGAGGCGGTGAAGGCGCTGGAGAAGCAGGGGCTGAAGTTCCCGGC
>CAZSCC010000176.1:0-3283 GCA_964604905.1 uncultured Planctomycetales bacterium | reverse complement strand
TCACCCTCTTCTCGCTCCCGGGCTCGATGGAGAAGGTGCGCTCGCTCCCGAGGATCCGGACCTTGTGCTTGCCGCCCTCCAAGGGGCGGAGGGCGAGCGGTGTCCGGCCTGCGAGTTTTCCGTCCAGGAACACCTCGGCCCCCCTCACGTCGCTCTCGACCGCGATCCGGCCGGGGGGGATCTTCTGGAGCGTGGCCTTGATCGGCCGGTCGGGCGGATCCTTGGAGACCACCTCGAAGGCCGCGAATTGGTCGTTGTGACCCGCGAGGACGAACGTGGCGCGATGGGGGCCCGCTTCGACGTCGGAGGCGACGGGGGTCACGCCGATCTCGGCGCCGTCGACGTAGACCGTGGCCCCTTGCGGGTCCGACTCGAAGGCCACGCGCGAGCGGATTTTCAGGAGCTCGTAGTCGCGGGAGACCGGGCCGCTCACGGTCAGCGTCCCGCCGTAGGGCTCGAAGTACTTCTTCTCCAGGCGGAGCGCGTAGTCGCCCACGCGGAGGTCGAGGTCGCACGGCGTCTGGCCCTTCTCCTCTTCGTCGACGTAGACGGTGGCGCCCGAGGGGGAGGAGGTGACGTGGATCCGGATGACGGCCGGCCGGGCCGTCGGCTCCGCGGCTCCCAGCCGGACGAGCGCGACGGGCCTGTCGATCCTCGATCCGCCCTCCACCTTCTCGTAGAAGGACAGGTCCTTGTACTTTTCCTTCGAGATCGTGAAGTGGTGTGTCCCCGCGTCGATCTCCCGGTCGAGGGGCGTGGGGCCGTAGAAATCGCCGTCAATCTTCACGTCGGCGGGCGTGTCGAGATCGGGAGTGGTGATGATCACGCGCCCCTTCTGGCGCACCAGCTCGATGCCTTCGAGGGTGATCCCCGCGGCGCAGTCCCTCCGGGCGATCTCCTTCCGGGTGGCCCGGTCGATCACCGCGAAGAACTTCCGCCCCTGGCTGAGGATCGGCTCGAGGAGCAGCTCCCGCGGGGCGAAGAACTCGCGGTGCAGGCGGATCGTGTGGCGCTCGAACGTCAGGTTGGACACGCGGACCGGAGCGAGGCCCAGCCGCCGGTCGTCCACGATGACCTCCGCCTCCTGGGGGCGGGAATCGATGACGAGCGGACCGTCGAGACGTTCGGCGGCGCCGGTCTTGGCTGACCCGTCATCGCTCTTGCCGGCGCGGAGGCGCGTGAACGCCCAGCCGGCGATGCCGAGGAGCGCGGCGACGAAGGCGAGGAAGCCCCATTCGAGGGCGGGATGGAGCCGGGAGCGGCGGGGGGCCGGGGCCTGCGCGGTCATCCCCGTCAGAGGGACGGCCCGCGGGGTCAGGCGGCGGAGCTGGCCGTCGCCGGTCGCCACGAGCGCGGGGGCGCCGGAGGAGACGAGCCTGACCAGCAGCGCCTCCTTCGATTTCTGGAGCTCTGCCGCCATGTCGCGCGTGTTCTGGTAGCGCGTGTCGCGATCGATCGAGAGCGCGCGTTTGCAGATCGCGTCGAGCTCCGGAGTGACGACGGGATTGAGCTCGCTCGGGAGGTCCATGCCGAGGGGGAGCTCTCCGGTGAGCATCTCGTAGAGGACGACGCCCAGGGAATACACGTCCGCGCGGGCATCGACTTGCCGGCCGGGCACCATCTGCTCCGGGGCCATGTAGAACAGGGTCCCCGAGAGGATGCGGACGCCGCTGGTGCGGGCGTTTTCCGAGATGACGATCTCGCTCTGGCTCCGGCCCGGGAGCATGCCCAGGCCCAGGTCGGTGATCTTCACGTAGTGCAGGAGCGCCTTGCCCTTGTTGGAGATGTCGATCTTCTTCTTCTCGACGAGGATGTTCTCGGGCTTGATGTCCTTGTGGACGATCCCGCGGCCGTGGGCGAATGCGAGCGCCTCGCAAACCTGGACGGCGATGTCAATCGCGTAGGGCGGCGGGAGGATGCCGTCCTCCATCATGAGCTGACGGAGGTTCTTGCCCTCCACGTATTCCATGATGAAGTAGGGCGGGTCGTTCTGGGTGTTGAGGCCGATCGTGCGGACGATGTTCGGGTGGTCGAGTTCGTGCTGGAAGACCGCCTCCTGCTTTAGGCAGTCCATGCTCTCGGGCGAGGTGGGGATCTTGATGGCGACGAACTTTCCGGGGATCTGCGCGTGCTCGGCCTTCCAGACCTCGCCGAAGCCCCCCTGGCCCAGCTTCTCAAGCAGGGAGTACTCGGAAATCCGGTCGCCCTTTTGAACGATTCGGTAGGACATAACTCCTCATCCCCTCAGGAGGATTTTACCACATGGGAAACGACGTTGACACCCCCAAGTTCCTCTCTACACTTATAAGACGTGAACCGACCCCGCGATTCCCGCAGCAAGGAACTCTTCCGGCGCGCCGCCCGGGTCCTCCCGGGAGGGGTCAATTCCCCCGTCCGCGCCTACCGGGCGGTCGGGGGGACGCCCCCGTTCATCGCCTGGGGCCGCGGCGCCCGCGTCGTCGACGTCGACGGGAACAACTACATCGACTACGTGGGCTCCTGGGGTCCGCTCATCCTCGGTCACGCCGCGCCCGAGGTGGTGCGCGCGATCGAGCGGGCTGCCTCGCGGGGCACCTCCTACGGGGCCCCGACTGCTCAGGAAGTCGAGATGGCGGAGCTCCTGACGGCGGCGCTCCCCTCGATGGAGAAGCTGCGCCTCGTCTCCAGCGGCACCGAGGCGTGCATGAGTGCGATCCGGGTCGCCCGGGCGTTCGCGAAAAGGGACGGCGTCGTGAAGTTCGAGGGCTGCTACCACGGCCACTCGGACGGACTGCTCGTCAAGGCGGGGTCGGGCGCGGCGACCTTCGGCGTGCCGACCAGCCCGGGCGTGCCGGCCGACGTGGCGAAGCACACGGTCGTGCTCCCCTTCAACGATCTGGAGGCGTTCCGCGTCTTCGCGCGGAGGCGCGGCAAGGAGACCGCCTGCGTCATCGTCGAGCCGGTGGTGGGGAACATGGGCGTCGTCCCCCCCGCGCCCGGATTTCTCGACGGGCTTCGCGTCATCACGCGGCAGCATGGGATCGTGCTCATCTTCGACGAGGTCATCACCGGATTTCGGCTCTGCTACGGCGGGGCGCAGACGATCTACGGGGTGCGACCCGACCTGACGTGCCTGGGCAAGATCATCGGAGGCGGCCTGCCGGTCGGCGCCTACGGGGGGCGGCGGGAGATCATGTCGATGATCTCTCCCGAGGGGCCGGTCTACCAGGCAGGGACGCTTTCGGGAAACCCGCTCGCGGTGGCGGCGGGGCTGGCACAGTTGAAGGCGCTCCGCGACACGCCG
>CAZSCC010000175.1:0-3406 GCA_964604905.1 uncultured Planctomycetales bacterium | reverse complement strand
CCCACGTCCGAACACCAGCCCGGCGGCCGCAGGCCGGCCTCCTCGCAGAGCGATTCCACGGTCGAGGCGATCAGGTTTCGCACCGGTTCCGGGGTTACTGGATTTGGAGGGTCGGCCACTGTCGCGAAACGCTCGGAGTGAGACACGGTAGCGGAATAGTTTAGTAGACACTTTCGGGCCTCCTTTAGCCCCGAACGGGGCAGAAAGGGGGCCTGATGAGCAGGCCGAAGGGGAAGTCCCCTCGTATCCAGCACGACCCTGAGTTCAGGGTGAAGGTCGTCAAGACCTCGCTGGAGAGAAACCTCAGCGTCGCCGAAGCCAAGGACCTGTACGGGGTCGGCACGGCCACCTGGTACAAGTGGAAGAGGGTCTTCGCTCAGCGAGGCGAAGACGCGTTGCGTCAGTACGGTCACCGGAGGGGTAGCGGGAAGAAGGAACTCCCTGCAGCCATCCGGGAGAAAGTCCGCGAGCAGGCGGTCGAGATCAAGCGGAAGTACCCCTTCTACGGCGTCCGGCGGGTCTGGCAATGGATCCTCCGGACCCTGTTCCTGCCGGTGAGCTTCCGGCAGGTCCGCCAGACGCTGAAGGAAGCCGACCTCATCGGCAAGGCGACGAAGAAGAAGCGGAAGCCTCGCAAGCCGCGTCGCTTCGAGCGGGCCAAACCCAACGAACTCTGGGCGACGGACATCACGGAGTTTGAGCTTGCCGGCGGCCAGACGGTGTACCTCCTGGCCTTCATGGACGACTACTCCCGGTTCATCGTGAGCTGGGGCATCTACACGAGCTGCGTGACGGAGCTGGTGCTGGAAGTCCTGCGCCGGGGGATCTCCGTCTACGGGCGGCCTGGCGAGATGCTGACCGACCACGGGCCGCAGTACTGGGTCCGGCGGGGGAAAACGCAGTTCCAGAAGTTCCTCCAGCGCGAAGACATCACCCACATCAAGGCGAGCACGCCGGAGGCCAACGGGAAGATCGAAGCCTTCTGGGGGACGATCAAGAAGGAATTCGTCCAGGAGACGAAGAGGAAGGGGGATCTGGAGGAGGTCCGCGACCGGATCGGCCACTGGATGGCCTTCTACAACTTCCAGCGCCTCCACACGGAGGTCGGCGGAGCACCCGCCGAGCGCTACTTCCAGTACCAGGTCGCGCTTCGCGAGGAGATCCAGAAGCGGATCCGGAAGAACGCCAAGGAGCTCGCGCTCTCGAAGACCCCGCCTTCCCAGGTGCTGGGCAAGAGCTCGCTGGGCGAGCAGGTGGTCGAGGTCCGCAAGGAGGACGGAAAGTTCATTGTGCGCCTGGGCGACCAGGTGCTGGACGATTCGAAGCCGAAGGAGGAGACCCATGAGACGCAAGAAGCAGCCCCTGGACGGGATGGACGAGGAGGATCAGGCGGCCAAGGCGAAGGTGTCGGTGGTCTTGGAAGTCCTGGCGGGCGAGAAGACGATCGCGGAGGCCTGCCGCCAGGCGGGGCTCAAGCCGATCCACTACTACAAGCTGGAGGAGCGGATGGTCCGGGGGATGCTGGCGGCGGCGAAGCTGAAGCCGGGCCGCGGCCGCAGGAAGGACCCCCTGACGGAGGCGACGGACCTGGCGAGCGAGACGGAAATGCTCCGGCAGGAGCACCGCCGGATGCAAAGCCTGCTGCGGATCTCGAAGAAACTCCTACGGTCGGGGACCCGGAAACCCCGAAAAACCCCTCTGGGGAGGCCGCCGAAGGCAGCCCCGACGGCGGAAGGCACTCCGACACCGACGGAACCCCGCCGGCCGGGCCGGCCCCCGCTGGCGGCGACCACGACCTGACGAGGAAGGAAGGCTAATTCATGGCGTTACGGAGAGAGGGGGAGCAGACCCCCTACTGGAAGCGGATGGAAGTCGTGATGAAGGTCTTCATGGGCCAGATGAACGCTACGGAAGCGGCGAAGGAGTTGGGGATCACGCGAGGCTACTACTACCAGATCGAGGAGGAGATGATCCGGGCAGCACTCCACGCGGTGACGCCGGGAAAGCGGGGTCCAAGGACCCCTGCCGCTGATCCCGTCAACGAGGCCGTCCTCGAGAAACTCAAGGCGATGGAGCGCGACAAGGAGATCCTCCAGATCAAGGTGAAGCACCTGGAAGACCTTCACCAGGAAATGATTGGCCGGGGAATCGGGGTCCTTCGGGGGGAAAAAGGTCGGCCTCGACGCGGACCCCGGATACACCGGCCGACGGTACACGACAGAGTACAAACGCCTGGCGCTGTGGAAAGCCGAGGAACGGGTCAGTCAGGGGGAAACGACCCTCGGGTTCTGCCAGGAGATCGGCCATGCGCGAGCCACCCAATACCGGTGGAAGACGCAGGCCCTGCAGGGAAAGATCGGGCGCCCGAAGCCCGAGGGGGAGATCGCGAAGGTCATGGAGTGGGAGGTCCGGTCGTTCGACCGCTCCAAGGACGGCCACTGGGGGACGAAGCCCATGTACGAGGCGCTGGGGGCCATCATCCCCCGCAGCAAGATCGACGAGGTGCTCGATGAGCGACGTAAGGCGGAGGGCCGCGTGAGTCGACCTCATTCCCGCGGCTATGAGTTTGTGGCCCCTCGAGTGGCCTACTCGACGGACTTCGTTTCCGTCCGTCCTCGCGGCCGCGTCCTCCGGATCCAGGACGAGCGGGCCCGCTATACCTTGGGGTTCGCCCACAACGACCACTGGCCGGAAGCGGAGGTGGCGGCGTTCATTCGTACCATCATCTTCAAGCACGGCATCCCGCTCTTCTTCAAACATGATCGCGGCCCCGAGTTCAGAAGCGGTGTCGTGCAGGACTTGCTCCGTAGTTTCCTCATCATTGCCGTCCCCAGCCCGCCGTACTATCCTCGGTTCAACGGCAAGAACGAGCGAGCGAACCGGTCGGCTCGGGAATGGATCGCGCCCACCGAAGCGGATCGCCCATCCTTGGCCCACGTGATCGAGAAATTCACGCAGGGAACCCTCGACCAGAACGACATGAGGAAAAGAGGGGTCCTGGGCGGGCGGACCTCCGAAGATGTCTTCAAGAACGACCCTGGCGCGAAGGTCGACCGGCAGGTGCTATACTCAGATTGGGATGCGCAAAGGGAGGAGATCTTGCGGCGCTACTCGCCTGACGGCGAGCGTCGCGAGGCCGCCGAACTCGAAGCGATGCGCCTCGCCGCCCTGGTCGTCGTCAAGAAGTACAACTTGGTCAAATACCCGGAGAAACCGGAGGCCCCGAAAGTGTCAGGTTAATTCCGGCCGAGTTTGTCTCACTTTTTCGGGCGCGTACAGGGACTATATCGGCAGAAGTGACAACCGAGCTGTGGGCTTGTCCACGCTCGGCGAGATCACCGGCGGGGGTACAAGCGATCGGGCCATTGACGGACCATCTCCTTTAGAGGGTCGTACCTCCAATTCT
>CAZSCC010000174.1:0-4508 GCA_964604905.1 uncultured Planctomycetales bacterium | reverse complement strand
GGGGGTGGGGAGCCCGGGACGCTTACGAAGGCTCTGGTCGGCGCCGATAAGTACGAACGGACCTAATGCCGCAGCGATCATCGAAACGGTCACCGGAAGCTCGTCACCAAGAGCGGCGAAGTGGTCCTCAAGGTCCCTAGGCTCAGAGAGCTCGCCTTCACGACGTCGCTATCTGGTCATGCGCCCAATGGAAGGAGATTAACGGGACGCCGATACCGTGGCGATCAGTGCGTAATGGTTGCCCGTGATAAATCCCACATCTTTGCTTGCGTCATTTGTTAGGTAGCTTTTCCAGTGCGGCATCACATTCTTCGAGGACCCTCACGCCAAGTCCGCCAAAGGTGGACCATCTCTTACGTGTCTCCATGATGGCAGGTCTTGCACGAGGGTCTTGGATCCTTCGTAAGGCCGACAGTGCGTGAGTCATCTCCGCATAGGCTCTTTGCTGTTTCTTTGACAGCTGTGCATACTTCTCAACCTTATCGTCTTGCAATGTTTGACTCGCCCAGTACAAGTCCAACTTCGCCAGCAATCCAATCAGTACTTCCACTGCTGGCTCGTACCGGATGGTTGCCCACACATTGATGATGTCTCCCCGAAGTTCTACTATGTTGGGATCCTCAAACAGCTTTGCAATATTCTCACTCGCTCGACTTAAATCCTCTTTGAACTGCTCATTGCCGCGTCGTCTGTGCATTCTAGTTAGGTAGAGTAAAAGCCCTTCTGTCTGGGCCACGGGATCAGGGTACGTAAGAGCGGTGTCCAAGTCGATGGCGAGATATCTCTTGGCCCGCTTGGCTAAATCGGGGCTATCGGCTGTTAGTTTCTTCAATTTGTCCTCAGGATCCTCCGAGAAGTACGCCAGAAAATAGTCCTTTAAAGAGGAATCCCGAATGTCCTCTGGATCCACAACACCAAAATGTTCAGCTCCGGCTTCCCGGCCATTGATTCCACCCCTCCTCCGCAGAAACCAAAGATGGTCCTCCCGCGCATCTTTGATGAATGGGGCAAAGCTCACAGCACTGTTGCCAGTATCCCAGATCTCGATGCCCCGTACCTTTCGGTTCCCCCCATGGTCTCTCTCTCTCTCTACCGGAGTCAATCCATAGTGAAGGATAATGGGGATCTCAACAGCACCTAGCCCCCCTTTTATCACACTCGTAATCATCAAGACGCCCTCGTGCTCATTGCTAACAGCGTCCTTCTCCTTCTGAAGGTGTGGGCTTGGCCTGATTGAGCCTTCTTTTAAATGGCCGATGACTACCAATTCTGATCGGGCAATCACGAACGCATCTTCATATTCGGGGCGGATCCATCCGCCCCACGAGATCAAAGCGAATGCGAGCAATAGACGTAGTGGGAACATCTAGTCACATTATGTACGAGAAAGGAGTTCGAGACAAGACGGTTTCAGAAAAAGAGGATTTAGTGTTAGCGGCCGCCTAAATCCAGCCAGGACGGGTCACCTCAAAACCGGCCATTTTGAAGCAAGGAGATCGCCTAATCTTCCCCTCCGAACGAGGAGGGAGGAAGATTAGGCGATCTCCTTGCTTCAAAATGGCCGGAATTGACTCGACCGGAGGTGGCCGGATTTACCTGACCGCTAACAGAATTAGGACACTCTTCGGGCAGCCTAGCAAGAACGGCCCCCGTTGGCCCTTCTACGGGGTGAACTGATCACAAGCATCGAGGAGTGTGTTCCGGCTGATGCGGCGCTATACAGGTGCAATTGGCTTAGACGAATAGAGTCCGGGAGCGTCGTAGTATTAGTATGCCTAATTGGTTGGCTCTCGTGCTCTTGGCGCCTGCTTCCCACATGGGTGCTTCTCACCAGGCCCGACTTCCCATGATCGTCCCCCCGGCTACCACGTCCACATGGCGCGTCGGTCCGCCTCAGGACGAGGCACAGAAAAGGAAGGTCGTCCTCGATCAGCTCCTCGCCGCCTATCTGAAGTACGGCTTGCCCTTGCCTCCCAAGGACGCACCCCTTGTCACGTGTGAAGTGGGAGAAACCAGAGATGAGAAGGACGAACGGAAACCGCTGATCAGTCTAGGGTTCCTTACGAAAGCGGCGGGCCCGAAGACCCAGGCGGAAGTCCTGATTGGAACGCGACGGATCCACGCCTGGGGAAACGCTCGACCTAAGGAAGTGAAAGCGGAGCGGGGGGTTGAAACAGGCACCGAAATCTCTGGCTTCGGTACCCAGTTCAAGACGAACGCATGCCTCGCAACCGCCCTTCAATGCCACTCTCGGGGCTGGACAGAGTTCGCCATCGTTTTGCTTGATCGGAGCTTGAAGGAACAGTTCGATCACGACATCCCACGAGAGGCGGACGAGCAAAGGGGTTCTTCACTCACTGAGGTCGCTTTCCTGGCATGGGCACATTATGTCACTGAACTCTTCCACCCGAAGAGCAATCGATCGGCAATCCTTGAGCATCTGAAGATCCTGATTGCCACGGAATCGAGTCTCGACGTAGATCTCAACCGTAGGTTCATCGCCGATCTTGAGGCAGCGCTTCGAACGAGGAAAGCTGAGGCCGGGACCCTGGAAGCCCTGATCGACGACCTCCTTGAACTCCCGCCCGGCGATCTCAACGTGAATCCGCCTGCCGACGTGCTGGCGATCATCGAAAAGGGGTTTGAAGCGGTCCCCGCCCTCATGGATCATCTTGAGGACCGACGGCTTACTCGGTTTGTCGACACTGGGGTGGGGAGCCATGTCCCGACCTATCCCTATTCGGTAGGCGACATCTCTGCGGTGCTCATTTGGGCCCTTGCGGGATGGGAAGAGGGAAGGGATGACGACGGAGAATGGAAGAGGCGCGTAAGAGAGTGGTTTGAAAAGGCAAAGGGCATCGGCGAGGAGGCGTATTGCCTCGCAAATGCGCTTCCTGCCGGCAAATGGCCAAATCAGTACGTGCTCAGGATTCTGGCCAGGAAGTATCCGCGCCGGCTGGCAGAGCTTTACAGGGATCTGCTTGAGAAGCGCTCTGAGCTGGTAAGTTGGCCATTGACGGATCAGATCGTCCGGAGCGGTCTTTCGCGAGATGAGAAGTTGGACTTATTCAAGACCGGCGCGCGGGACGCGAATCTTGACCACCGGTATTACGCGCTCCGATCCCTTCAGGAATTTGACCCTGACGCATGTGTGTCTCCGCTCGTTGAAACCCTCGACACGCTTCCTGCCAGGTCCAAGGGCCGCTACTGGGCATCATGCCGCGAGGCATCCTTCGGGTTGCTCGTAAGTCGGACCAAGGACCCTCGGGCTTGGAAAGCCCTTGCGGCGGCGGCCCGCCGCGCGGACGTAGGGCTGCGGCTGGAACTGATGAGCCAAATCAGCTTGTCCGGCACTGACGCCGAAAACCGCAAGGAGTATGTGGGTTTCTTGTCCGGCTTTCTTGCGGACAAGACGTTGCGTGATGTGACGAGCGATCCCGTCAAATTCGATTCCGCCTTTGCGGCTCGCCGGTTTCCGCGTATTGAGGTCCGGAACGCGGCCGCTATAATGCTCATGCCCCTGCTCGGAATGGAAATGGAGCCGAACCCGGAGTGGACTCAGGAAAAGTGGGCCTCTCTTCGTGAGCGAGTTGAGAAGACGCTCCGTGGCGAGTGACCACGGTTCGCACCCCTACAATACAACAAGCGATACCAAGTGCATTGGCAATCCCGGACAGGCCCACCGCCGACTTGACCAAGCAAATCCTCATTTCAAACGGGTGGTGCAGGACGGACGCGGCAGCGTTTCTGGAGCGATTTCCCACCTCTGGATGGAGCATCTTCTCGCGAGAACTGCCGCGGCTGGCGCGCCGTTAATCGGGTCGCGTCGCGGAGGCGAAAGATCGGAAGGTGGCGGTCGCCGTGGCGGCACTGCTTCCATCCGAGAAGTTCCTACGTACTCTCGATGATCCTCCCCACCAGCTCCGCCGCCCGGGCCCGTGCAAAGACCATGCTGTGCATCTCCTTCATGCGTGCGTAGGGCTTCCGGCCGTCCGAGCGATGCACCTTGCGCCGCTTGGCTTGGACCGCCTTGATCTCCGCAATCAGCGCCCGGACCTTCGCGTGCTCGATTGACTTTCGGAAGAACCCCCGTGAGGCCGGGCTCTGACGGGAGAAATACCCCGAGAGCCCCGTCCGCAGGTTCCGGGCCACGGCTTGATCTTCCTGTTCATCATAGTTCGTGGGTCTCTTCGGGGGATGGCCGGCGAGGAGAGGCGCCGCGTCGGGGTAATGGAGCGCCCCGTGGAGGAAGGACGTCAAGGCCTCCTCCCAGCGCTTCATCTCCGAGTAGGCGAACGCCGCCACGAAGCTCTCGCTCGGGTGGAGTTCCTCGAGGGGCTCCGCCTGTTCCGCGGCCTCCGACCACTTATGCGGTAGCGGGGACCATCGTCACGGACGGCCTGAGAAGCGACCCGTACTACGACTACGATCAGGTCAGCAACCTGACGCAGATGGGAGACCTCTGGGGCCTCCACCGGATGGGCTACGACGCGGCCAACCGCCTCACC
>CAZSCC010000173.1:0-6954 GCA_964604905.1 uncultured Planctomycetales bacterium | reverse complement strand
GGAGCAGGTGGGTGTCCCGCGCGGGGAGTGGCCGTTCGTGGCGCACGTCACGCTGGGCCGCGTCCGGTCGCTCCGAAACCTGGAGCGCTTCCAGGCCCTGATCGACGCCCAGCGCCGTGTGCCGCTGGGAGAGGACGACGTCGGGACGTTCGCGCTCTACCGGTCGACGCTCACGCCGGAAGGGCCGGTCTACGAGGAGATCGCCCGCTTTTCCCTCGCCAGCCGCCCGCATTCATGCCCTTGAGCCGGTTCGGAGGAGTTCTCCAGGCGGCATGAATCAGGCGGGCTACGCGTGGGTGAAGGCGGCGGGCTGCTTGAGGTTGGTGCGCAGGAAGTTCTCGAGTCCGATCTGGCAATCCTGCGTCGTGAAGACCTCGCCGAAGCACTGGGACTCGAACTCCACGGCCTGCTCGAGGGGCATCTTGATGCCGGTGAGGATCGCCTTCCTGAGGATCTCGTCCACCTTCCGGGACAGGCCGCCGAGGTCCACTTCGGGCGGGACGGCGGGGACGCGCGGGGGCGTGAGGAGCTGGGGCTTGAGGGTCCGGACGATCTCGATCGCGCGGGTGACAAGGTCGCCGTCCACCTGCTCGAGGATGAGCCCCAGCTTCTGCGCGTCCTCGCCGGAGATCGAGCCGCCGGTGCGGAGGATGCGCCAGGCGGTCGAAAAGTCGATGAGGCGCGGCAGGCGCTGCGTGCCGCCGGCTCCCGGGATGATGCCGAGGCGCACCTCGGGCTGGCCGAAAAGCATCGAGACGCCCTTCCGGGCGATCCGGGCCGTGCAGGCGTAGGCCAGCTCGCTCCCGCCGCCGAGCGAGAGGCCGTTCATCGCGGCGACCACGGGCTTGCCCAGGGTCTCGATCCGGAGCATGATCCGGTTGGACTCGAGGGAGAGGGCCTTCGCCTCCTCGGCGCTCTTGAGCCGGGTGAGCATCGTGATGTCGGCGCCCGAGACGAAGGACTTGGTGCCGAAGCCCGTCAGGACGGCGCCGCGGACGAGCGGATCCTGGCCGATCGCGGCGAAGTGCTGGTCGAGCTGGCGGTAGACCTCGCGGCTGAGGGCGTTGAGGGTGCGCGGGCGGCGGATCTTCAGGACGGCGACGTCCCCCACATTCTCGCGCGAGACGCACGGGATCGTCCAGGGCCCGAATTCCTTGGGGACCTTGAAGCCCGGGTTCTCGGCGGCGTAGGAGCTGACGAGGTCCTTCACCTTCTTGTAGCCGAGCTCGTTCATGAGGGTGAAGGGGGCCTTCATCGAGAGGCCGGTCTCGAGGCCCATGTCGAGGTCTCCGAGGTTCGAGACACCGCTCTCGAGGATCTCGCAGGCGAGGCCGAAGTAGGCGCCGAGCAGCCGGCGGGAGGCCTTCTCGAAGATCTGGTTGGAGTAGCTGATCGTGTCGCCCCGGTCGCTCGATTCCCATTTCTCCTTCGACTCGACCTTCTGGTCGAGCCGCGCGGGGGAACGGAACCAGGGCATGATCGCGTCGTGGTAGCGTCTGAGGCCCGCCTGCGTGATCGGGTTCCCCCCCGTCAGGTTCATGATGGTGAAGGGCCCGGCGCCCATCCCGAGGGCGCGGGAGGCGATGGCGTCGATCACCGCGGGGGGGAGGCCCTCCTCGTCCAGGAGCGCGGCGGCCAGGAAGACCCCTTCGAAGACGGGATTGATCGCGTATCCGTAGCGGCTGCCGACCTGGATGGGGACCTTCCCGATCCGCTCGTAGAACTTGAGGCACCAGTCGGTGACCTGGGTCTTCGGATGGGGGACGATCTCGACGAGCGGGTTTCGGTCGGCGGGGAAGAAGAAGTGGTGCACGAGGGCGCGCTCCGGCTTACGGACGTTCTCGAAGATCCGCTCGGGCTCGAGGTGGGACGAGTTCGAGGCCAGGATCGCGTGGGGGGGGAGGATCCGCTCCAGCTCCTCGAAGATCGACTGCTTGACCTCGAGCCTCTCGGTGGCGGTTTCGATGGCCAGCTCGGCGCCCACGAGGAGCGACTTGTCGAGCGTGAAGGCGACGTTCCGCTCGAACGTGAGGGCGTCGGAGGGCCTGAAGCTGCCGCTCTCGGTGGCCTTCTGGAGCTTGCGGGCGATGCGCGCGCGGCCGGCGTCCAGCGCCTCCTGGGAGACGTCGTTCACGACGATGGAAACGCCGAACGGGGAGAGGACGCGCGAGAGATAGAGCGCGATGTCGGGGCCGATGTGGCCCGAGCCGATGATGGCGACGCGGGAGAGGGTGCGTCCGGACAGCGTCAGCGGCATCCTGGCGTCAACCCCCGGTTCGGGGATTCCTCCCTTTCAGCGCGCCCTCTCATGGAACCGCCCGGCGCCGGCGGCTTCCGGCTTCCGGCTTCCGCCTTACGACCAATCCGAGCGACCGAGGCTCATGAGGAACTCGGCGTTCGACTTGGTCTTCTTGATCCGGTCGAGCAGGGTCTCCATGGCCTCGATGAGCTTCATGTCGGCCAGCACCTTGCGCAGCATCCAGATGCGCGTGATCTCGTCCTTGTGGAGCAGCAGCTCCTCGCGGCGGGTGCCGGAGCGGGTGAGGTCGAACGAGGGGTACATGCGCCGGTCGGCCAGCTCGCGCACGAGGTGGAGTTCGCTGTTGCCGGTGCCCTTGAACTCCTCGAAGATGACCTCGTCCATCCGGGAGCCGGTGTCGACGAGGCAGCTGCCGATGATGCTGAGCGAGCCGCCCTCCTCGACCTTGCGGGCCGCGCCGAAGAAGCGCTTGGGGCCCTGGAAGGCGGTCGAGTCGATGCCGCCCGAGAGGATGCGGCCCGAGTGGGGCGCCTCGGTGTTGTAGGCCCGGGTCATGCGGGTGATCGAGTCGACGAGGATGACGACGTCCTTCTTGTGCTCGACGAGGCGCTTGGCCTTCTCGAGGACCATCTCGGTGACCTGGATGTGGCGCGAGGGCGGCTCGTCGAAGCACGAGGCGATGACCTCCGCGTCGCCCTTCAGGTTGCGCTTGAAGTCGGTGACCTCCTCGGGCCGCTCGTCGATGAGGAGGACGATGAGGTAGACCTCGGGGTGGTTCTTGATGACGGCGTTGGCGATCTTCTGGAGGAGGACGGTCTTGCCGGTGCGGGGCGCGGCGACGATGAGCGCGCGCTGGCCCTTGCCGAGGGGCGCGATCATGTCCATGACGCGCATGGAAAGCTCGGTGGCGTCGGTCTCCAGGCGGATGCGCTCGATGGGATGGAGCGGCGTCAGGTTCTCGAAGGCGACGCGTCCCTGGGCCGTCTCGGGGTTCTCGCCGTTGATCAGCTCGACCTTGAGGAGGGCGAAGTACTTCTCGCCGTCCTTGGGGGGGCGGATCTGGCCGCTGATGACGTTGCCGGTGCGCATCCCGAAGCGGCGGATCTGGGAGGGGCTGATGTAGATGTCGTCGGGGCAGGGGAGGTAGTTGTACTTGGGCGAGCGGAGGAAGCCGAAGCCCTCGGGGAGGACCTCCAGGACGCCCTCGCCGAAGAGGAGGCCGTTCTGCTTGGCCTTCTCCTGAATGATCTTGTAGATGATCTCCTGCTTCTTGAGCCCCATGATCTCCTTGATGCCTTCCTGGCGGGCGAATTTGACGAGGTCGCCCATGGAGTACTCCTGGAGCTTGGAGAGGTAGATCTCCTCGCGCTTGACCCGTTCGTACTTCTCGTTGGTGTCGGCGGGGCGGACGGGAGAGGGGGAAGCGTCGGCGGGGGCGGCGGGGGAGGGCGCGGCCGATTCGGGCTCCGGCTCCGGCGCCGCGACCTTGACGGGGGCGGCGGGAGGGGGAGGCGGGGCGGCGTTCACCGCGGTCTTGGCTTCCTGGGCGTCCTCGGTCGAGGACTCTCTCGCTTTGCGCGGGGGCATGGAACTCTCCTAACGAAGTGGGGGACTAAACGGTACGGCGGAGATCATCGAGGATCTTTCCGAGTTGGCGTTCGGTTCGGGATTCCGGTCCGGTGTTGTTGATGACGTAATCGGCCTTCTTTTTCTTATACGCCACGGGCCATTGATAGCGTTCTCGTTTCTCGAGTTCTCCGGCGCCCCACCCGCGGCCGGTCGTGCGGCGGATCCGCAAGGCGCGGGGGGCGTCCACGAAAATCACCCGGTCGCAGAGCCGGTCCGCCCCGGCTTCGTACAGGAGCGCCGCGTCGAGCACCATCCACCGTCGGGCCGTCGTCAGCCGCCTCCGGATCTCCCGGAGGATCGCGGGGTGGACGATCCGGTTCAGGCGGTCCACCGAGCGCGGCGATCCGAAGGCCACGCGGGCCAGCGCCGTCCGATCGACTCTCGATCCGCGGAGGATTCCGGGCCCCCAGGCCCTGACGAGGCGCGCGCGCACGTCCGGAAGGCCCAGGGCGCGGTGCCCCAGGGCGTCCGCGTCCAGCACCCCCGCCCCTCTCCTTCTCAGCATCGCCGCCACGCTGCTCTTACCACTCCCCACGCCGCCGGCCAATCCGAGCACGAAGGAGCGGGGAAGACCTGCAGGAGCCACGGGCTTTATCGGTACGGGAATTTTCGCTGTTCGCCGAGAGGTTCGTGACTTCGGGTGACTTCGACTCCACCCGAAGTGTACTCGTCCTCCCGGACGGTGTCAAATATATTTTCGGGGGGGCGTGAAGGGGTCGGGCGGCTCGGGTCCGTCCCTATTCTCGGACCGCATTTCTCAGTATTCCTTGACTGGGGGGGGCGGCCGCCTAGAATGGGGCCTTACCCTTTCCTCGACGGAGAGCGACCTATGGTGCGAACGACGCGGCGTGACGCGGGGATTTCCATGATCCTCGTGGTGATCCTCATCGTGATCACGCTGGGCCTGGTCGTCTGGTCGGTCGGGCTCTGGGCGCAGTACAAGCAGATGGAGCGGCAGCAGCAACTCCTCAAGAAGATCGTCGAGGTCCAGATCCCGCAGGAGGAGTCGGACATCAAGCTGGCGATCACCAAGGCCACCGAGGCCTCCGGCATCGGCTTGACCAGCGAAGGCCTCCTGGACAACCAGAAGGCGATCGACCTCCTCAAGGCCAAGAAGGAGGAGTACTGGAGCCCCGGCAACTTCAACAAGTACCCCCTCACGCCCGGGACCGACGACAAGGGCCAGCCCCTTCCGAGGAAGGACGTCGATCCGAAGTCGGCCGCGGATTTCACGAAGGCGCGCGACGAGAGCACCCACAACGGCTCGCTCGAGGAGTTGATCCGGGTCGCGACGGCGCGGACGTTCCACTATAAGACCCGGATGGACCAGCTCCAGCTGGAGCTCGACATCGCCAAGGAGCAGGTGAAGAACCGCGAGCCCCTGAAGGTCGAGATCCCGAAGCTCAAGATTGCCAAGAAGGAGCAGCTGCTCAAGGAGATTCAGGCGGTCACGCAGTTCGTCGCCCAGGAGAACGATGCCTATTCCACGCGGAAGGCGGCGCTCGCCAAGTCCAAGGCGGACGCCGAGGCGGAGGTCGCCGCCGAGGTCGCCAAGTATGCCGAGGACGAGATCAGGATGATCAACGAGACCCGCGAGCTGCGCCGCCAGCTGGAGGAGCTCAAGGTCAAGGAGATCATCAAGCACGAGATCTCGTTCATCCACGGCAAGATCCTCCGGCCCGACGTGCCCAACAAGATCGCGTTCATCGACATCGGCTCCCGCGAGCGCGCGGTGCCGGGCCTGAAGTTCCTGGTCGGCCGCCGCGGCTTCCAGAACAAGTTCGAGTTCAAGGCCAAGATCGAGGTCAAGAAGGCCTGGATGACCTATTGCGAGGTCGCGATCATCGAGGTCTACAACCCGAAGGAGAAGCCCGTCGTCGAGGGAGACTACATCGTCAACCCGCTCTTCTCGAAGGACCGTCCCGTGGTGATGGCCTTCGTGGGCGAGGAGCGGCCGGTCCGCCTCCGGTACTCGGTGGACGAGGCCACGCGGCGCATCCACGAGATCGGGAGCATCGTCCGCAAGAACGTGACGCTCGACGTCGACTACGTGATCTTCACCGAGACGGGGTCGCAGCGGCAGCGCGACAGCTACGATCCGTACAAGAAGGCGGTGTTCCTGGAGATCCCGATCGCGGAGGCCGGGAGGACCAAGGAAGACCCCGACCGTCCGGGCCTGTTCGAGTTCCTCGGGGACTAGGAGGAGACATGGCCGAGTTCATCACCAAGCGGGAAAACGGGCGGCGGCTGGCCATCATCATCGTCTGCGTGCTTGCGGACGCGGTGGCCGCGGCCGTGATCATCTACGCGTTCAAGGAGATCAACTTCCTCGAGAAGAAGCCCGAGAACTCCCACAACATCCAGAACCTGGTGAAGAAGGTCCGCGAGGGTCGGAAGGCCAACGAAGAGTTGCAGAAGAATCACCTGGGTTTTGGCCGGCAGATCGGCTGGAAGGTCGAGTCGGTCGGCAGCACGGACCGCTTCACCACCGGCCCCCTCCAGAACGACGTGCTCCGCAGCTTCCTGAGTTCCGCCGCGAGGCCTTCCAAGGAGGACGAGGCCCGGGGCGTCAAGAGCATCCTCCAGTATCTCAACGTCACGGAGTACAAGCGCTGGGACGACCCGGGCGGCGGGAAGAACCTGCACCTCAACGAACTCTTCGACGAGATCCTCAAGAAGGAGAACGAGTTCAAGACCAAGATCGGGGACCTCGAGAGCCAGATCAAGGCCGAGCGCGAGAAGGAAGAGACGCTGAAGAAGGAGACCGAAGCGGCCAACGTGGCGGCCCAGAAGGAGTTGGACGGCGGCGCCCAGGCCGCGCAGCCCGCCGGCGGCGCCATTGGCGAGCTCATCCGCCTCATGAAGGAGCTCAACGGCCTCCAGAAGGCCCACGCCGAGGAGCTCATCACCGCCGACGTCGACACGACCGCCAAGCAGCACGAGGCGACGACCGTCAAGAACGAGAACGTCCGCAAGCGCGCCGGGGCCGAGGCGGTGAAGGCGGAGTACCGCCGGCGCATCTACGCCATCCAGCACCACCGCGAGGAGGCCCGCGAGCGGCGCGA
>CAZSCC010000172.1:0-2915 GCA_964604905.1 uncultured Planctomycetales bacterium | reverse complement strand
CGCTCCGTCATCCCGCACTCGTAGCAGGCGGAGCCGGGGGGCACGAAGATCTTCACCACCCCGCTGATCTCCTGGATCGCGCCGTCCACCCACGGCTTTCCGACCTTCCAGCATTGCCGGTTGATCCAGAGCCGCGCCTCGCGGTTGTCCAGGCAGCCGATCACGACGTCCATGTCCGCGTAGACGCCGAGCCCGAGATCGGTGATCACATTGCCGTTGAGGGCGTGGACCTTCACGTCGGGATTGATCGACTTGACCGCCGCGGCGGCCCGCTCGCACTTGGGCTTCCCCGCATCCCCCGCGCGGTAGAGCACCGAGCGCGTGAGGTTGCTCGACTCGATCGTGTCGTAGTCGATGACGTAGACGTGACCCACGCCCAGGAGCGCCAGGTTCTTCAGGACCTCGTTCCCCAGCGCCCCCGCGCCGACGACCAGCACCTTCGCCGCCTGCAGCTTTTCCTGCCGCCACCACGAAATAAGGCGGAATCGGCCGTACCGGTCCGCGTCATCAATGATGAGTACCTCGTCGTCGGCCACGAGGGCCGAGTGTAGGGCTGTCTCACGGGAGTGTCAAACGGTATAATCCCGGTATGGACGAGAATGAGCTCGCCCGCAAGGCCGTCACCAGGAACCTGCTCACCCAGGAGCAGCTCCGCGAGGCGGAGGCCTACGCGGCGGGCGGCCGATCGCTCCTCTCCGTCCTCCTCGACCTGGGGTACCTCCGCCCCGACCAGATCGCGGACCTCCTGGGCCCCTCGTCCCGCCCCGCCTCTCCGACGCCCGCCGGGTCCCCTCTCAAGACCTTCATCCTGGTCGCCGCCGTCGCCGTCGGCACCTCGATCCTCACCCGATCCTGCACCGCGAATGAACGCGGCCATGCGTTCCTGACTCCCGACTCCCACGCCCCCGTCACGGTCCACGAATTCCGATCCATCGACAATGTCCTCATCAACCGCGCGACCGGGATCCTCTCCAATGCCGAGGTCCGCCTCAAGGAGTCCGGCTCCCTCGACGCGGATCAGGAGCGCCTCGTCCATCGCGCCGCGGCGCTCCTTGAGGAGGCCATCGGCGGGGGCTCCGACTCCGCGGCGACCTGGGCGCTCCTGGGCCGCGCCCAGGAGCTGCTCGACCGCTGGACCTCCGCCGACGCGAGCTACCGGAAGGCGCTCGCGAGGAACGGCGACAACGACGATGCCCACATCGGGCTCGCCCGCGTGCTCCTCCTCCTCGACCGCCCCCTCCAGGCCGCCACCCACGCCACGGCCGCCTGCTCGGGAGGCCGCGCCGGCGAGGCCTTCCTCATCCGCGCGAAGGCCGACTTTAACCTCGGGAACAAGGAGGAGGCCCGCGCCCACCTCGACGCCGCAGCGCGCCGGAACCCCACGCTCGCCTCTCAGATCCGCGCGCTCCGGGTGAGGCTCGATGAGTAGCACGGATCTGAGCCTCGTGGAGCTCGCCGTCAAGCAGGGGCTGATCCCCTCCGAGGCGCTCGACCGCGACTGCCGCGGCCGCGCCGACGAGTGGCTCCTCGCCGAGAAGCTCGTCACCCGAGACCAACTCCGCGACCTCCTCGAGGACGGACTCCCGCCGCTCCCCCGCGCGGCCGGCCACGACTCCTCGTGGGCCGTGCTCGTCTTCATTTTCGTCATCGTGGGAGCCGCGATCGCCGGCCTGGCGTTCTTCCGGGCCACCCAGCGCCCACCTCTTCCGGTCGCGTTCGCCCCATCCCCGCCCCCACCCCCGCCACCGCCCCACCCGGCGATCGAACGCCTCCTGAACGAGGCCGAGGGGCATTGGAACTTCTCAGAGTTCGAATCAGCCCTGAAGGCCGTCGAGCAGGCGCTCTTGCTCGACCCCCTGCACGAGCCGGCCCAGTTCCTCCGCGCCAGCATCCTGGTCTCTGCGGGCCGGGCTCCCGAGGCCGTGGTGCACCTGGAGAAGCTCCCTCCCTCTCCCGAACGGGACCGCAGCCTCGAGCGGGCGCGCAAGGTCGCCGCGGAGAAGAAATGACCCCCCAGGACCGCACCCTCGCCCGAGAGGCGATCGTCCAGAAAAAGCTCACCATCGAGCAGGTGACCGAACTCCAGAAGGAGTGCGACGCCTCGCGCTCCTCGATCGCCGACGCCGCCGTCCGCCGCGGCCTCCTCAGCCCCGACGACGTCGCCGCCCTCCTGGGCGCCGCGGCTCCGCCGACCCCCGCCCTCTTCTCCCGGCTCCTCGTCGCCACCCTCGTCATCCTCGTCCTCCTCACCGTCGTGGGCTTCGTCCAGCTCGCCAGCCGCTACGCCAGGGACCGGCGGCTCGCCGAGGAATCGATGCGCTCCCTGGCCGAGACCGAGCGGCTCGCCAAGGAGGCCGGCCTCGCCTACCAGCGCAAGCAGCTCGCCGACCGCGAGGCCGACGCGGGCAGGGCGCTCGAACAGGCCCGCGCGATCATGAAGTTCGTCGAGGAGCGCCTCCGCGACGCCCCCGCCGAGCCGCAGCTCAACCTCCAGCTCGTCGAGGCGACCGGCCTCTTCAACGCCGCCCTCCAGATCCGCCCGGACGGCGCTGAGATCCTGGTCGAGCGCGCCCGCGCCTACGAGCTCCGCCGCGACTTCGAGCGCGCCCTCGCCGACCTCGACCGCGCGATCGAGCTCAGGAAGGAGCTCGCGCCGGGACTGGACGCAAAGCTCAACGCGCTGCGCCTCCAAGTGTCGCGGCCCAAGAAATGAGCGCCCTCCTCCTCCTGGCCGCGATCCTCCAGGTCGACGACCTCGTCCGCCAGGCCCTCGCGGAGGAGGACAAGGACCGCCGCGCCGCTCTCGTCGCCCGCCTCCGCGCGCTCGACTTCGCCGACGTCGAGAAGGCGGTCCGCAGCCCCGTCCGTGGGCCGGCGAAGACCGAACTCGGGAAGGTCGTCGAGAAGCGCTCGAA